>NZ_CP039424.1:3000000-3323969 GCF_005877055.1 Citricoccus sp. SGAir0253
CCCGGGAAGAACGGGTTGGCCTCGGCGGCCTTCGGGTTCACGTGGGCGTAGAAGGTGTCCCCCGTGGTGTGGGCGAAGGCGGTGATGTCCTCCTGGGTGACCTGGCGCAGGTCGGAGGCCAGGGCGTCGCCCACGCGCAGCTCCGCGAGGGACTTCCGGAACGGGTGCACGTTGCCGGGCTCCGCGCCGTACGCCTCGGAGCCCGCGATGCGCCGGTCCGCCCCGGTCTGCCACACGCCGGTCACGGCGGTGAGCAGGTTGGGCGAGCCCTGCAGGGCGGTGCGCTGCATGTGGTGCATGACGGAGCGGATGCCGCCGAGCTCCTCGCCGCCGCCGGCCCGGCCGGGTCCGCCGTGGACGAGATGCGGGACGGGCGAGCCGTGGCCCGTGGAGGTCTTGGCGGTCTCCCGGTTCAGCAGGTGCACGCGGCCGTGGTGGCCGGCGATGCCGACGGTCAGCTCGCGGGCCACGTCCGGATCGTTGGTGCAGACGGTGGCCACGAGGGAGCCGGAGCCGCGGGCGGCCAGGCGGATGGCGTCCGCCACGTCCGAGTAGCCGATCAGCGAGCTGACCGGGCCGAAGGCCTCGCGGGAGTGCACCACCTCGTTCTCCGCGTCCGCCCAGGTCAGCAGGATCGGGGACATGAAGGCCCCGTCCTCCACCACGGCCTGCTCGCCGGAGGCGGTGCGCACGGTGGGGGCGTCCAGGCTGCCGTAGGCCAGCTCGCCGCCGGCGGCGATCATGTCCTCCACGGCGCCGCGCACGTCCTGGAGCTGGCCCAGGGAGGCCAGGGCGCCCATGGTGACGCCCTCCGCGCGGGGGTCGCCCACCACCACGCGCTGCTCGAGCCGGGCCGCGATCGCGCGGCCGACGGCCTCGCGCTGGGCCTCGGGGACGATCGCGCGGCGGATCGCGGTGCACTTCTGGCCGGCCTTGACGGTCATCTCGGTGACGACGGCCTTGACGAAGGCGTCGAACTCGGGAGTGCCCTCGACGGCGTCGGGGCCCAGGATGGCCGCGTTGAGGGAGTCGGTCTCGGCGGTGAGGCGGACGCCGCCGGTGACGACGTTCGGGTGGGACTTCAGGGACTGGGCGGTGGACGCCGAGCCGGTGAAGGCCATCATGTCCCGGTAGTCCATGACGTCCAGCAGGCCGCGGGCCGAGCCGGAGATCAGCTGCAGGGAGCCGGCCGGCAGCAGGCCGGACTCGACCATGACGCGCACGGCCGCCTCGGTGACGTAGCCGGTCGGGGTGGCCGGCTTGACCACGGTGGGCACGCCCGCGATGAAGGCCGGGGCGAACTTCTCCAGCATGCCCCACACGGGGAAGTTGAAGGCGTTGACCTGCACGGCCACGCCCGGGATGCGGGTGTAGACGTGGGTGCCGATGAAGGAGCCGTCCTTGGACAGCGGCTCGATCCCGCCGTCCTGGATGACGTTGGCGTTGGGCAGCTCGCGGCGGCCCTTCGAGGAGAAGGTGAACAGCACGCCGATGCCGCCGTCGATGTCCACCATGTTGTCCACCTTGGTGGCGCCAGTGCGGTGGGAGAGCTCGTAGAGCTCCTCGCGCCGGCCGTTGAGGTACAGGGCCAGCTCCTTGAGCCTCAGGGCGCGCTCGTGGAGGGTCAGCTCGCCCAGCGAGCGCTGGCCCACGGTCCGGCCGTGCTCGAGGACGGCGGCCAGGTCGAGGCCCTCGGCGCCGAAGTGGGCCAGGACCTCGCCGGTGCTGGCGTCGAGGACATCGTTCGTCCGGGAGCCCTCCTCCGGGGTCCACCACTGGTCGAGGACGTAACTGGGGACGGTGTGCACGGCGGTCTGCGTGGTCATCCGACATACCTTTCTGAACGATCGGTCAGTATTGTTTCCCAGCCTAACAGCAGCGTGGCGCAGAGCACAGGCCCGGCGTCGACTCCGCGCCTCCGGCCGGCGGTCCTGCCGCGTCCCACGACGTCACGGGGCGGTCCTGGCCGAAGGTCCAGTTGAAATACCTCCCATGAGTGTGTCTTTAATGTCCCCCGGTTAGGTAAGGCTAACCTCATAACCGAAGGGACACCATGACCGCACCCAGCACGACCGACACGCTGCCCCACCCGTCCGCCGCGGCGCCCGACCCGGCGGAGGACGCCCTCCTGACGGGGGAGACGGCCCACCGCCTGGTCCAGCACGCCGGCACCGCCACCCTGCTGGCCGCCTCCGCGCTGGTGCGGGCCCAGGGCCCGACCACGGGACCGGACCCCGAGGACCTCGCCGGCCGGTTCACGGCCGTGGACCTGGACCGCCCGCTGGGCTCCACGGAGGCGGCCCTGGCCGAGGCCGCGGGACTGTACCTGGACGACGCGGTCTACTTCCACCACCCGCGCTACGCCGCCCACCTCAACTGCCCCGTGGCGCTGCCGGCGGTCGCGGCCGAGGCGCTCGTGACGAGCATCAACACCTCCATGGACACGTGGGACCAGTCGGCCGGGGCCACCCTGGTCGAGCGGCGCCTCGTGGACTGGGCGGCCGGCCGCTGCGGGCTCGGGGCCGCGGCGGACGGCGTCTTCACGAGCGGCGGGACGCAGTCCAACCTGCAGGCGCTGCTCGTGGCCCGCAACCGCGCGGTGGCCGGCGCCGGCCCCCTGCCCGGCCGGCTGGCCGGCTGGCGCGTGTACGCCTCCGCGGACAGCCACTTCAGCATCGTCCGCTCGGCGGCCCAGCTCGGCCTGGGCGCCGAGGCCGTGGTGCGTGTCCCCGTGGACCGTCACCACCGCATGGACGCGGTCGCCCTGGAGCGGGCCGTCGAGCGGGACCGCGCCGCCGGGCTGCGGCCCCTGGCCGTCGTCGCCACGGCCGGGACGACCGACTTCGGGGCCATCGACCCCCTCGAGGACGCGGCCGACGTCGCCCGGGGCGTGGGGGCCTGGTTCCACGTGGACGCCGCCTACGGCTGCGGGCTGCTGGCCTCCCCCACGCGCCGGCACCTGCTGGACGGGATCGAGCGCGCCGACTCCGTGACCGTGGACTTCCACAAGTCCTTCTTCCAGCCGATCGGCTCGAGTGCCCTGCTGCTGCGGGACGGCGCGCACTTCGCGCACATCACCCACCACGCCGACTACCTCAACCCCCACCGGGACCCCGCGAGCCCGAACCAGGTGGACAAGTCCCTGCAGACCACGCGCCGCTTCGACGCCCTCAAGCTGTGGGTCACCCTGCGCTCCCTGGGCGCGGACACCCTGGGCATCCTGTTCGACGCCACCCTGGACCTGGCCGCCGAGGCCGGCCGCCTCGTGGCGGACACGCCGGGACTCGTGCTGGCCGCGCCCGTCCAGCTGGGCACCGTGGTGTTCCGCTACGAGCCGGCGCTCGACGACGGCCGGCCCGCCGGGTCCGGCGGCGAGCGCCCCGGCGACAGGCACCCCGACGGTACCGCGGCCGAGGGCCCGGGGCCCGGCGGCACCGTCCCGGGCCCCGCCGCCGTCGACGCCCTCAACGACGCCGTCCGCCGCGCCCTGTACCGCTCGGGGGAGGCGATGGTCGCCGCGACCACCGTGGCCGGCCGCCGGCACCTGAAGCTCACCCTGCTCAACCCGCGCACCACCCCCGAGGACGTGGCCGCGATCCTCGACGGCATTCTCCGGCACGGCCGCGTCCTGGCCCGGACGGCGGTGGCGGCATGAGCACGACGCACGAGACCCCCACGCACGACGTCCTCGCGATCGGCGCCGGGCCGTTCAACCTCGGGCTGGCCGCCCTCGCCGGGCCGGCCGGGGTGGACGCCGTGGTCCTCGAGGCCCGCGAGGGGCCGCAGTGGCACCCCGGCATGATGCTCGAGGGCACGCACCTGCAGGTCCCGTTCCTCGCCGACCTCGTGACCATGGCCGATCCCACGCACCCGCTGTCCTTCCTGGCGTTCCTCAAGGAGACCGGCCGGCTGTACCCGTTCTACATCCGGGAGGACTTCCACGCCCTGCGTCCCGAGTACGCGCGGTACCTCGCCTGGGCCGCCGAGCGGCTGCCGGTCCGCTACGGCCACCGGGTGGAAACCGTCGACCACGACGGCCGGGCGTACACCGTCACCGCCACCACCCCGGACGGCCCGCGCACCCTGCGCGCCCGGTCCCTCGTGCTCGGCACCGGCACGGAGCCGGTGATGCCCGACGCCGTCCCGGTCGCCCTGCGCGCGGATCCCCGCGTGGTGCACTCGGCCGGGTACCTGCCCGCCCGGGAGCGGCTGGCCGCGGCCGGGCGCGTGGCCGTCGTCGGCAGCGGCCAGAGCGCGGCCGAGGTGTTCACGGACCTGCTCGGCGGCCTCATCGGCGGGACCCCGGGTGCCGGCCACCGGCACCTGACGTGGGTGACCCGCTCGCCGCGGTTCGTGCCCATGGAGTACACCAAGCCGACCCTGGAGATGACGTCCCCGGACTACATCGACCACTTCACGGCGCTGCCGCAGGCGGTGCGGGACCGGCTCTCCGCCGGCCAGGCCGCGCTGTACAAGGGTGTCAACGCGGACCTGCTCAACCGGCTCTACGACATGCTCTACGAGGCCAGCGTGCACGGTCCCGTCCCGGCGACGCTGCGCACCGCCACCACGCTCGAGCACCTCGAGGACCGGGGTGGGGAGCTGGTGCTCTCCCTGCGCCACGCGGACGACGGCGGGGTGCACGAGTGCCGCGCGGACGCCGTCGTGCTGGCCACCGGGTACGGCTACCGCGAGCCGGCGTTCCTGGCCGGGATCGAGGACCGGCTGCGGCGGCTGCCGGACGGGCGCTGGGACGTGGACCGCGGCTACGGCATCGGCCGCCACGGCGACGTGTTCGTGCAGAACGCCGAGCTGCACACCCACGGCTTCACCGCCCCCGACCTGGGCATGGGCGCCTACCGCAACGCGCTGATCGTGAACCGGCTCGCCGGGCACGAGCACTACGCCGTGGAGCGGCGCATCGCCTTCCAGGACTTCGGCACGCCCGGCGCCCACGAGCCGTACGCCCCCTTCACCACCGGCGCAACCGCCACCCGTCCCACCGACCCCGCGGCCCACGCCGCCCGCCTCGAGGAGGCCCTGCGATGACCCCGACGACCCCCCGCCCCACGACCGCTGCGGACCCCACGACCCAGGCGTCCGCGACGCCCCCGGGAGCCCCGCGCTTCGCCTTCCGCCCCGTGCGCCCGGCGGAGGACGCCGCCCTGCTGCACGCCTGGACCTCCCCGGAGCGGGCGCGCTTCTGGGGACTGACCGGCGCGTCCATGGCGGAGGTCCGCGCCGAGCACGAGCGCCTCGCGGCCGACCCGCACCACCGGGCGCTGCTGGCCCTGGACCGCGAGCGCGGCGACCGGCCGGCGTTCCTGCTGGAGACCTACGACCCGGCGCACTCGGTGCTGGCCGGCCGGTACGCGTGGCAGCACGGCGACGCCGGGCTGCACCTGCTGCTGCCCGACCCGGCCCAGGCCGGCGGCGCGGAGCCCGGGTTCAGCGCCGCTGCCCTCGAGGCCTCGCTCGAGCACGTCTTCGCGGACCCGGCCGTGCTGCGCGTGGTCGTGGAGCCCGACGCGCGGAACACCGCGATCCAGGCCCTCAACGCCCGCTGCGGCTTCCGCCCGGTGGGCCGGATCGAGCTCCCGGCCGACGGCGGGGCGCCGGCGAAGACCGCGCAGCTGTCCTTCTGCACGCGCGTGGACTTCGCGGCGGCGACCGGCCGGCCCAGTGGGGCCGTCGCCCACCTGGACCCGGCGCGCTGGGCCGCGGCCAACCGGCACGTCACCGCCAAGGCGATCGCGGAGTTCAGCCACGAGCGGCTGCTCGCCCCCGTCCCGGACCCGGACGCGCAGCCCGAGGCGGGCACGGGAACGGGAGCCGCCGCGTGGCTGCTGGAGGGACCCGGGATGCGCTACCGGTTCCGCGCCCGGCGCCACGCCCTGGACCACTGGGACGTCGACGCCGGCTCGCTCACCTGCGAGCGCCGGACCGAGGGGCCCGGGTGGACCGAGGAGGCCCCCGACGCCCAGCGGTTCGTCACGGCCTTCCGGGACGTCCTGGGCATCTCGGCGGCCCAGCTGCCGGTGTACCTCGAGGAGGTCGGCAGCACGCTGGCCTCGCACTGCTACAAGCAGCTGCACTCCACCGCCACGGCGGCGGAGCTCGCCGCCGGCACCGGCGACCCCGTGGCGGACTTCCAGCGGCTCGAGGCGGCGATGACGGAGGGGCACCCGTGCTTCGTGGCCAACAACGGCCGCCTCGGGCTCGGCGCCGAGGACTACCTCGCGCTGGCCCCGGAGACGGGATCCGCCCTGCCCCTGGAGTGGGTGGCCGCGCACCGCAGCCGGGCCCGGTTCACGGCGGTCGACGGCCTGGACCTCGACCAACTCCTGGCGGCGGAGCTCGGCCCGGGACTGCGCGAGGCCTTCCGGTCCCGGCTGGCCGCCGCGTGCGCGCGCACCGGCCTGGACCCCGAGGAGTTCCTCCCCCTGCCGGTGCACCCCTGGCAGTGGCGGAACCGGCTCTCGGTGACCTTCGCCGCCGACGTCGCCACGGGCCACCTCGTGCACCTGGGCCCGACCGAGGACCTGTACCAGCCGCAGCAGTCCATCCGGACGTTCCTGAACCGCACCCGCCCGGAGCGCCACTACGTCAAGACCGCCCTGTCCGTGCTCAACATGGGCTTCCTCCGCGGGCTCTCCGCGGCCTACATGGAGTCCACCCCGGCCATCAACGACTGGCTCGCCGGGCTGTTCGCGGACGACCCCGAGCTGGACCCGGAGCGGGTCCAGCTCATCCGGGAGGTCGCCGCCGTGGGGTACTCCAACCCGCTGTTCCACGAGGCGACGGACCGGCACTCGCCCTACCGCAAGATGCTCGCGGCGCTGTGGCGCGAGTCCCCGGCCACCCGGATCGGCCCGGGCGAGGACCTCGCCACCATGGCCTCGCTGCTGCACGTGGACCGGCACGGCACCCCGTTCGTGGCCGAGCTCGTCCGGCGCTCCGGGCTCGGGGCCGAGGACTGGCTCGGGCGCTACCTCGAGGCCTACCTGGTCCCGCTCGTGCACTGCCTCGTGCGCCACGACCTCGTGTTCATGCCGCACGGGGAGAACGTCATCCTCGTGCTGCGCGAGGGCGTCCCGGTGCGGGTGCTGCTCAAGGACCTCGCGGAGGAGGTCGTCGTGCTCGGGGACCGCACGGACCTGCCGCCCGAGGTCGAGCGGCTGCGGGCCGAGGTGGCGGACGAGGACCACGGGCTGTCCGTCCTGACGGACATCGTGGACTGCTTCCTGCGCTTCCTCGCCCCGCTCCTGGTGCGCGAGGGGCTGGTCACCGAGGAGCGGTTCTGGGCGGTCGTCGCCGGCCGGCTCACGGACTACCGGGCCCGCCACCCGGAGTCGGCCGAGCGGTTCGACTCCCTCGGCCTGCTGGCCCCCGCCTTCCGGCTGTCCTGCCTGAACCGCCTGCAGCTGCGCAACAACCAGCAGATGATCGACCTGGCGGACCCGGCCGGCTCGCTGGCCTACGCCGGGGAGCTGGAGAACCCGATCGCCGCGGCGGCGGAGGCCACGGCGGAGGTCACGGCGGGGGTCCCGGTGCCGGCCGGCGCCCCGGCGTAGCCGCGCCACCGGACGCACACCGGCCCCGGACAGGACCGTGGTCCTGGCCGGGGCCGGCGTCGTGGGCCTCCGCTGGGCGCGGGGCCTCACTCCCAGTCGAAGAAGCCCTTGCCGGTCTTGCGGCCGAGCTCGCCGCGGGCGACCTTCTCCCGCAGGATGGCCGGCGGGGCGAACCGCTCGCCCAGGGTCGAGGCGAGGTACTCGGCGATGCCCAGGCGCACGTCCAGCCCCACGATGTCCGTGGTGCGCAGCGGCCCGGTGGGGTGCCTGTAGCCCAGCACCATCGCGTTGTCGATGTCCTCGGCGCTGGCCACGCCCTCCTCGACCATCCGCATCGCCTCCAGGGCGATCGCCACGCCCAGCCGGGACGAGGCGAAGCCCGGGGCGTCGTTGACCACCACGGCGGTCTTGCCCAGGCCGGCGGTCCAGCCGCGGGCCGCGTCCACCAGCTCGGGGGCGGTCTGCTTGCCGATCACCACCTCCACGAGGGTGGAGGCCGGCACCGGGTTGAAGAAGTGCAGGCCGAGGAACCGCTCCGGGCGCTGCAGCTGCTCCGCGAGGCCGGTCACGGACAGGCTGGAGGTGTTCGAGGCCAGCACGGCAGTCTCGGACAGGTGCCGCTCCACCGCCTGCAGGGAGGACACCTTCAGGTCCCAGTCCTCCGGCACGGCCTCGATCACCAGCTCGCGGTCGTCGAACGCGGAGCGGTCCACGGAGACGGAGAACCGCTCCAGGATCGCGTCGAGGTTCCCGTCCAGCACGCCGCGCTCGAGGGACTTCGCGGTCGAGGACTCCACGCGCTCCTGCGCGGCCTCGGCCGCGGCCTCGTCCCGCTCCACGACCACGACGTCGGAGCCCTTGATCAGGAAGGCGTGGGCGATCCCGGCGCCCATCCGCCCGCCGCCGAGCACGCCCACGGTGGCGGGCACGGTGGCCTGGACGGCGGTGGGGGCGGACGCCCCGGTCGGTGCGGTCGATTCGGTCATGACGGTCCTACTTCCTGTTCTTCTTGTCGAGAAACGCCTGCATCCGGTCGAACTTGGCCTGGGACTCGAAGAGCATGCCCTGGGCCAGGGTGTCGATCACGGGATGGACCTCCCGCGGGGTGTGGAACACGGACTTGGTGATGCGCACGGCCAACGGGTCCTGCGCGGCGATCCGGTCGGCCAGCGCGTGCGCGGCGTCCATCAGGGCCTCCGGCTCCACCAGCTCGGTGATGAGCCCGGCGGCCAGGCACTCGGCGCCCTTGAGCACCTTGCCGGCGAGCAGGACCTCCTTGGCCAGCGGCTCCCCCACGAGCTCCCGCAGCCGCCACGTGGCGCCGGCGGCGGCCAGGATGCCGAGGTTCGTCTCGGGGTTGCCCATGCGCAGGGCCTCGGTGCCGATGCGGAAGTCCGCGGCGTAGGCCAGCTCGGCCCCGCCACCCAGGGCGTAGCCGTCCAGGGCGGCGATCACCGGCATCGGCAGCTTCGCGATCCGGTCGAAGATCGTGGAGTTGATCCCGGCCAGGGCGTCGTCCCGGCGCCGCTCGCGCAGCTGGGCGATGTCCGCGCCGGAGGCGAAGATGCCCTTCGTCCCGGCCTCCGGGTCGGACGGCGTCCCGGTGAGGATGAGCACCTTGGGGCTGCGCTCCAGGTGGGCGCAGACGGCGTGCAGCTCGTCCACCATCGCCTGGTCGATCGCGTTGCGGACCTCCGGGCGGTGCAGCCGGGCGACGAGCCGGTCCTCGCGCTCCTCGAGCTGCAGCGTGGTGAACTCCCGGGCCTCCAGCGTCGCCGTCATCAGACCGCCTCCACCAGCAGGGCGGAGCCCTGGCCGACGCCCACGCACATGGTTGCCAGGCCGCGCGCCCCGGCCGAGGCCTCGCGCTCGAGCCGGCCCAGCAGGGTGATGACGAGGCGGGAGCCCGAGGAGCCGAGCGGGTGCCCCAGGGAGATCGCGCCGCCGTCGTTGTTGACGATGCCGGCGTCCAGGCCGAGCTCGCGCATGCTGGCCAGCGACTGGGAGGCGAAGGCCTCGTTGAGCTCGACGGCGGCCAGGTCGCCGACCGCGGTCCCGGTGCGCTCGAGCACCTTGCGGGAGGACGGGACCGGGCCCATGCCCATGATCTCCGGGGCCAGCCCGGCGGAGGCACCGCCCAGGATGCGGGCGCGCGGGGCGAGCCCGTACTTCTCGATCGCGGCCTCGGAGGCCACGATGATCGCCGAGGCGCCGTCGTTGAGCGTGGAGGCGTTGCCCGCGGTCACCACGGAGCCGCCCTTGACGACCGGGCGCAGGCCGGCGAGGACCTCGAGGGTGGTGCCCGGGCGCGGGCCCTCGTCCGTGTCCACGACCGTCTCGGCGCCCTTGCGGCCCTTGACCGTCACGGGGACGATCTCCGCGGCGAAGCGGCCGGCCTCGATGGCGGCCAGGGCACGCTCGTGGGAGCGCACCGCGAAGGCGTCGCAGTCCTCGCGGGAGGTGCCGTAGACGCGGGCGACCTCCTCGGCGGTCTCCGGCATCGAGTACGTGGCCTTGCCATCCCGGGAGTACTCCCCGGACAGGAAGGCGGGGTTGGGGAAGCGCCAGCCGATGGAGGTGTCGTAGACCTCGCCGGGCTTGGCGAAGGGCTTGGCCGGCTTCTCCATCACCCAGGGGGCGCGGGACATGGACTCCACGCCGCCGGCGACGACGACGTCCGCCTCCCCGGCCTGGATCATGTGCGAGGCCATCTGGATGGCGCTCATCCCGGAGGCGCACAGGCGGTTGACCGTGATGCCCGGCACGTGGTCCGGGAAGCCGTTGAGCAGCCACGCCATGCGGGCCACGTTGCGGTTCTCCTCGCCGGCGCCGTTGGCATTGCCGAGGATGACCTCGTCCACCACGCCCGGGTCGATGCCGGCGCGCTCGACGGCGGCGCCGACCACCAGGGCGGCCAGGTCGTCGGGGCGGACGGAGGACAGGGCGCCGCCGTAGCGGCCGACGGGGGTGCGGGCACCGCCGACGAGGAATGCTGCAGTCATGGGACTCCGTTCGGGGAACCGGTCCGGGGACCGGGCGCGGGAGACGGCCAGGGAATTACCGACCGATCGTTCACCTACAGTATTCCGGGTCACACGGGGCGGGGCAACCACATGACGCCCCTCCCCGTCTATTGTTGACAATAGGATGGACGGATTCGAAGATGGGTCATGGCCACCTCCTACCCGTACGTCGGCCCCGCCGCCGGCGACCACCCCGGAGCCGCCGCGGTCCCGGACCTGCCGGCGGACTCGCCGGACGTGCGGGCCCCGCTGTTCTCCGCGGAGGAGTACGCCGGGCGCCTGCGCGCGGTCCGCCGCCGGATGGCCGCCCAGGGACTCTCCGCCCTGGTCGTCACGGACCCGGCGAACCTGTTCTACCTCACGGGCTACGACGCGTGGTCCTTCTACACCCCGCAGATGCTCTTCGTCCCGGCCGAGGGGGACATGCTCCTGTTCCTGCGGGAGATGGACGCCCACGGCGCGTTCCGGACCTCGTGGCTGCCCGCGGAGCAGGTCATCGGCTACCCCGAGCGGTACGTGCACCGGCCCCACCTGCACCCCTTCGACTGGGTCGCCTTCGCCCTGCGGCGCCGCGAGCTGATCGCCCCCGCCGCACGCGGCTGCGTGGGGCTGGAGATGGACTCCCACTTCTTCTCCCCCAAGGCCTACCGGGCCCTGGTCAACGCCCTGCCCGAGTGGACGCTGGTCGACTCGTTCGAGCTGGTGAACTGGGTGCGCGCCGTGAAGTCCGCGGCCGAGGTCCAGTACCTGCGCACGGCCGCGCGCGTGACCACCGCCGCGATGCAGGCGGCGATCGACGCGATCGAGCCGGGCGTCCCCCAGCACCACGTGGCGGCGCGCATCGCCGCCGCCCAGGTGCTGGGCGCGGAGGAGGCGTGGGGCGACTTCCCCGCCATCGCCCCCATGCTCCCGACCGGCGCCTCCGCGGACACGCCCCACCTGACGTGGTCGGACCGGGTGCTGCGGGAGGGCGAGGCCGTGGTCGTGGAGCTGGCCGGGGTGCACCGGCGCTATCACGTCCCACTGGCCCGGACGGTGATGCTCGGCCCACCGACGGACGAGCTGCTGCGCCTGGAGGAGGCCGTGGCCGCGGGGCTCCAGGCAGTCCTGGACGTCACCGCCGCGGGCGTGCCGGTGCGGGACCTCTCCGCGGCCTGGAACCGGACGCTGGCCGCCCACGGCCTGGAGAAGCCCAGCCGGCTGGGCTACTCCATCGGCATCGGCTACCCGCCGGACTGGGGCGAGCGCACCATCAGCATCCGCTCGGAGGACGAGACCGTCCTGGCCGAGGACATGACCTTCCACCTCATCTGCGGCATGTGGATGACCGGCTACGGCTACGAGGCCTCCGAGTCCATCCGCGTCACCGCCACCGGGACCGAGACCCTGACCGCCTTCCCCCGAGCCCTCATCAGGAAGTGAGCCATGACCATCACCCCCATCACCACCCTGGGAGACCTCACCACCCGGCGCGGCACCGCCGGCGACCCCCTCCGCGGCAGGCTGCCCCTGGCCCGCCGCGCCGACGGCCTCGTCGGCTCGGTCATCGACTCCTCCACCTCCCTGCTGGCCGCCCAGACGCACGACATCGTCCGGTTCGCCATGGGGGCCCCGGCGGCCGAGTCCGTGCCCGCCGAGCAGTTCCGCCGGATCGCCGCGGAGGTCCTGGACCACGACTCCTTCACCTACGGCGCCACGGAGGGCGAGCCCGGGCTGATCGAGACGGTGGTGGAGCACCACTCCACCACGCCCGAGCCCACGCACCCCGACCGCCTCGTCATCACCTCCGGCGGCATGCAGGGGCTGGACCTGGCGTTCAAGCTGTTCGTGGACCCCGGGGACCTCGTGGCGGTGGAGAGCCCCACGTACACCAACGGGTCCGGCACGGCCCTGAGCTACGGCGCGGACGTGCTGGAGGTCCCCGTGGACCGGGACGGGATGGACGTGGACGCGCTCGAGGACCTGGTGGCCTCGACCGGGCGGCTGCCCCGCGTCATCTACACGATCCCCACCTTCCAGAACCCCTCCGGCACGACCCTCAGCGAACCGCGCCGGCGCCGCCTGCTGAACCTCGCGCACCACTGGGGCTCGGTCATCCTCGACGACGACCCGTACGGGAGCCTGCGCTTCGCCGGCACCCGGGTCCCCGGGTTCCGGGAGCTCAGCCCGGACGACCCGCTCGTGTTCTCGGTGCGCACCTTCTCCAAGGTCCTGGCCCCGGGACTGCGCGTGGGCTGGGTGGACGCCGACCCGCGGCTGCGCCACCTGCTCATCGCCGGCAAGCAGGCCATGGACACCTGCACGAACGTGCCCGGCCAGCACATCGTGGAGCGCTTCGTGCGCCAGGGCGGCTACGACGACCACCTGGCCCGCCTGCGCGTCGAGTACCGCCGGCGCAAGGAGGCCATGGACGCCGCGATCGCCCGGCACCTCGGACCGCGCGTGAGGACCACCGACCCCGAGGGCGGCTTCTTCCTCTGGGTGACGCTGCAGGGCGAGGACGCCCGGGTCTCCGCCTCGCGGCTGTTCGAGATCGCCCTCGCGGAGGGCGTGGCGTTCATCCCCGGTCCGGCGCTGTCCCCGGCCGGGCGGTTCGGGGACGCCTTCCGGCTGTGCTTCGCCTCCACGACGCCGGAGCGCACCGAGATCGGCGTGCAGCGGCTGGCGAGGGCGCTGGACATCGCCCGCGCGGAGGTGGACCGCTGAGCGCGCGGCCGCCGGCGGGCCGCCCGCCCGCCCCCGCGGCGGGACCCGGGGGGATGCCCGCGGCGGGGCCCGCGGAGGCGTCCCGGGAGGGCGCCGCCCCGGCGGTGTCCGAGGCCGAGCGCGCGGTGCTGGAGTCCATCCGATCCGACGACGTGGTCGCGCTGACGCGGGCGCTCGTGGACGCCGGCGGGGAGAACCCGGGAGGGACGGAGGAGCGCACCGCGCAGGTCCTCGAGCAGGCCGGGCGCGCCCGCGGGCTCGCCGTCCGGTTGGACGCCGTGGCCCCCGGACGCCCGAACGTGGACGTGGAACTGCCCCCGGGCGGACCCGTGGGGGACGGCCCCGGCCTGCTGTTCCTGGGGCACTCGGACGTGGTGCCCGCCGGCCCCGGGTGGAGCCGGGAGCCCTTCCGCTCGGTCGTCGCGGACGGTCGGCTGTACGGGCGCGGCGCCACGGACATGAAGGGCGGGCTCGCGGCCGTCGTCGTCGCCCTGGACGCCCTGCGCCGCGCGCAGGTCCCGCTCACCGGGCCCGTGCGCCTGGCCTGCACCGTGGACGAGGAGGACCTGGGGCTCGGGATCCGGCACCTGGCGCGGCGCGGGCTGGGCCGCGCCTTCCGCGGCTGCGTGGTCGCCGAGCCCACGGACCTGCAGACCGTGGTGGCCTGCCGGGGGGACGCCTACGTGGAGCTCGAGGTCACCGGGGTCCCCGCGCACTCCGGCCGCCCGGCCGACGGGCGCAACGCCATTGACGCCGCGTCCCGCGTGCTCGAGGTGGTGCGGGCGGACCACGAGCGCCGCCAGCGGGACCGCGATCCCCTCCTGGGCGCGGGCAGCTGGAACGTGGGACGGATCGAGGGCGGGCGCACCTCCTCCATGGTCGCGCCCTCGTGCCACGTGTGGCTGGACCGCCGGCTGATGCCGGACGAGGACCCCCAGCTCATCGTCCGGGAACTGCTCGCCGCGGTGGATGCCGCCGGGATCCCGGGGGACGGCATCTCGGTCTCCGCCGAGGTCACCATGGCCATGCCCGGGTTCCGCACCGCCCCGGACCACCCGCTGGTCCGCACGATGCACGACGCCGTCGCCGCCCTGGGCGGCCCCGCCTCGGTGGGCGGCTGGACCGCGGCGTGCGACGGCGGCTTCATCGCGCGAGACCACGGGGTCCCCACCGTCGTCATGGGCCCCGGCGGCCTGAACGACCAGGCCCACCAGGTCGACGAGTCGGTGGGCGTGGAGGAACTGGTGATCGCCGCGCGGGCCTACGCCCTGGCCGCCCTGCGCCTGCTCGGCTGACGCCCCGGAGCCCGCGCGCCCGGGGGGACGCGCGGGCTCCGGGGCCACCGGGCCAGGGCTCAGGTGCGGGCGCGGACGATGTCCTGCGGCCGCGTCTCCGGGATCTCCGTGCCGCGCAGGGAGGCGCCCACCGTCTCCTTCATGAACCACACGGCCACGAGCCCGACGACGCAGGCGGCCATCATGTAGAAGGCGGGGACCAGCGGATTGCCGGTGGCGTCGATGAGGGCCTCGTTGGCCAGCGGCGCGGTGCCGCCGAAGACCGCGGTGGCCACGTTGTAGGTGATCGCGAAGCCCGCGTAGCGCACCTGCGTGGGGAACATGGCCGGGAACGTGGCCGAGATGGTGGCCAGCTGGGGGATGTAGAGCAGGCCCAGCACGGCGAAGCCGAGCAGGGCCCACCAGAAGCCGTTGGACATCAGCATGTACATCGGGATGGCCAGCACCAGCAGGCCGATCAGCGAGGCGTACCACATGGGCTTGCGACCGACCCGGTCCGAGAGGGCCCCGGCGAACGGGATGACGAGCATCATGGCGAACTGGGCCACGAACATGATCGTCAGGACCGTCTGGTTCTCCATCCCCACCTGGCCCTCGAGGTACGTGGGCATGTAGCTCAGCAGGGTGTAGTTCACCACGTTCAGCGCGATCACCAGTCCCGTCATCGTGAGCATGGGCCGCCAGTAGCGGGTGAGCAGGTCCTTCAGCGCGGACCCGGCGCTCGCCTCGGTGTGCCCGGACTCCTCCAGTTCCTGGAACACCGGCGAGTCCGCCAGCCGGGACCGCAGGTACAGGCCGACCAGGCCCAGCGGCCCGGCGATCAGGAACGGGATGCGCCAGCCCCACTCCCCCATGGCCTCGGTCCCCACGGTGACCTCGCCGAGCAGGACGATGAGCGAGCCGAGCGCGAAGCCGGCGAGCGTGCCGAACTCCAGGAAGCTGCCCAGGCGGCCACGCTTCCGGTCCGGGGCGTACTCGGCCATGAACGTGGCGGCGCCGCCGTACTCGCCGCCCGTGGAGAAGCCCTGGACCGCCCGGAGCAGGATGAGCAGCACCGGCGCCGCGATGCCGATGGCCTCGACGGTAGGCAGCAGCCCGATGCAGAAGGTGGCCCCGGCCATCAGGAGGATGGTCAGGGCGAGGATGCGCTTGCGGCCGAGACGGTCGCCGAGGGGGCCCCAGAACAGCCCGCCCAGGGGCCGGACGAGGAACGAGAACGCGAAGGTGCTCAGGGCGAGGACGGTGCCGTACTCGCCCGGGAAGAAGTTCTGGGTGATGTAGACGACCGACACGGCGTAGACGCCGTAGTCGAACCACTCGGTGGCGTTGCCGATCGCCGAGGCCGCGACGGCACGGCGGATGGTCCGGTCGTCCGGTTGGATACGGCCCGTCTCCGGGTCGCGGGGCAGCTGTTCCTGCCGGGTGCCGGTCCTGCCGGCGGTGTGGTGCGGGGTCATGGGGTCCTCCCTCGGGATGCGGACGGTGCGCCGGCCGGCACCCCGGCCGGGGTGGACCCGGCGTCGGGGACGCCGGGACGTGGGTGCTGGGCCTCCGGGCGCGCCGGGCGCCGGGTCCCCCAGTCGACGGCCCGCTCGTACGCCCGGGCCGCCCGGAGGACCGTGCGGTCGGCGTGGCGGGGGCCGACGACCTGCAGCCCCGCGGGGAGCCCGTCCTCGGTGAAGCCGCAGGGGACGCTCACCGCCGGCTGCTGGGTCATGTTGAACGGGTAGGTGTAGGGCGTCCAACTGGTCCAGTGGGGCGAGGGCCACCCCACGGGGGTGTCCCGGCCGCGGGCGAACGCGGGGATCGGCAGCGTGGGGGTGAGCAGCAGGTCGTAGGCCTCGTGGAAGCGCCCCAGGGCCACGCCCAGGGCCACCCGGACCGCGGTGGCGTCGAGGAACGCGGCGGCGCTGGCCTCGCCGAGCTCCTCGATGCCGCGCCGCAGCCCGGGGTCGATCCGCTCCCGGGCGTCCGGGCCGTAGCCCTCGAGGACCTTGGCCGCCCCGGCGAACCACAGGACGTGGAAGGCCTCCACGGGGTCCTCGATGCCCGGGTCCACCTCCTCGACCACGGCGCCCAGGTCCCGGAACCTCTCGGCGGCCGCCCGGACGAGCCGCTCGATCGCCGGGTCGTTGCGCCCGAACCCCAGGGTGGGCGAGAAGGCGATGCGCAGGCCGGAGACCCCGTCGTCGAGCCCGTCCAGGAAGGAGCGGGTGGGGGTCGGCAGTGCGGACCAGTCCCGGGAGTCGAAGCCCGTGACGACGTCCAGCAGCAGGGCGGCGTCGGCCACCGTGCGCGCCATGGGCCCGGCGTGGGCCAGCGTGCCGAAGGGGCTCGCCGGGTACAGGGGGACCAGCCCGTAGGTCGGCTTCAGGGCCACCGTGCCGGTGAACGCAGCCGGGATGCGGACCGAGCCGCCGCCGTCCGTCCCCACCGACCACGGGCCCATGCCCAGGCCCACCGCCGCGGCGCTGCCGCCGCTCGAGCCCCCCGGGGTCAGCGAGGGGTCCCACGGGTTGCCGGTGGAGCCGTGGCGCGCGGAGTCGGTGACGCCCTTCCACGCGAACTCCGGCGTGGTCGTCTTCCCCAGCAGCACCGCGCCGGTCTCGCGCAGGCGGGCCACGCACGGGGCGTCCTCGTCCCACCGGCGCTCGGCGTCGATGAGCCGGGTGCCGCGCAGGGTGGGCCAGCCCCGGGTGTGGAAGACGTCCTTGACGGACGTGGGGACGCCGTCCCCGGGCCCCAGGGGCTCTCCCGCCCGCCAACGGCGCTCCGACGCCGCCGCGGCCTCCAGGGCCTGCTCGGCGTCCACCGCCACGAAGGCGTTGACCGCCCCGTCGCGCTCCTCGATGGCCTGCAGGGCCGCACGCGTGGCCTCCACGGGGGACAGGGCGCCGCGACGGTAGCCGTCCAGCAGTTCCAGCGCCGTGAGGCCGGCCAGCTCCGCCATGGTGTCCTCCCCGAGGCGGCTCGCCCGTCGCGCCCCTCTTGGTGCCCCTCTTCGTACCATTGTCGACAATCAGTCTACGCGTGGGGTGTGGCCCGGACAACAGTGCACCGACGGGAGCCAGGGCCCCTCCGGGAGCGTCCCAGGGAGCGGAGGTCGGCGGTATGATTGTGGACAATCCTTCTTTCAGACCCGCTGCCACGGCCGGAGGCCCCCATGACCAGTCCCACGCTCCAACCGGTGGTCCAGGAGACGACCCCCTCCCTCATCGCGCGGCAGTTGCGCCGGGCGATCGGGCAGGGTGAGCTGGCCCCGGGCCAACAGCTCAACGAGGCGGAGCTCAGCCGCCGGCTCGGGGTGAGCCGGGGGCCGCTGCGGGAGGCGATGCAGCGGCTGACCCAGGAGGGCCTGCTGGTCAGCATCCGCAACCGCGGCGTGTTCGTCATCGAGGTGACGGACGACGACGTGCGGGACATGTACCTCGCCCGGACGGCCGTGGAGCGCGCCGCGGCGGCGCGGGCCATCGAGGTCCAGGCCGCGCACGCCGGCGAGCGCCTGCTCGAGGTGGTGGAGACCATGGCCGCGGCCGTGGGCCGGGACGACGCCGACGCGCTCACCGAGGCGGACGTGGAGTTCCACGCCCGGCTGGTGTCCCTGGCCGGCAGTCCCCGGCTCTCGCGGATGCACACCACCCTGATGGTGGAGACCCGCATGTGCATCACGGCGCTCGAGACGCGCTACGCCTCGCACGCCTTCCGCCTCGAGGAGCACCGGGGGATCGCCGAGGCGATCGGGCGCGGCGACACCGCGGAGGCCGACCGGTTGCTGCGCGACCACATGGAGGACGCGCTGGGGCGGCTCCAGCCCGCCGGAGAGCAGCCGGGACGGTAGCCGGGACCCCGGCCCGGCCGGCGGGTCAGCCGCGCGGCACCGCCATGTACTTGACCTCGAGGAACTCCTCGATGCCCACGCGGCCGCCCTCCCGGCCCAGGCCCGAGGCCTTGACGCCGCCGAAGGGCGCCGCGGGGTTCGAGACGATGCCGGTGTTGAGCCCGACCATGCCGACCTCGAGTGCCTCGCCCACGCGGAAGCCCCGGTCGACGTCCTGGGTGAAGAGGTATCCCACGAGGCCCCACGGGGTGTCGTTGGCCAGCCGCACGACCTCCTCCTCCGTGTCGAACGGGATCACGGGGGCGACGGGACCGAAGATCTCCTCGCCCATGAGCTGGGACCGAGGGTCGACGTCGGACAGGACGGTGGGGGCGTAGAAGTACCCCGGCCGCTCGGGCCGGGAGCCGCCGCAGACCACCGTGGCGCCCCGGGCGACGGCGTCGTCCACGAGCTCCTGCACCTTGGCGAGTGCCTTCTCCTCGACGAGCGGCCCCACCTCGGTGCCGTCCCGGGCGCCGTCACCCACGGCCAGCGACCCGAGGCGGTCGGCCAGGCGCCGGGAGAACTCGTCGGCCACCGAGCGGTGCACGAACAGCCGGTTGGCCGCGGTGCAGGCCTCCCCCATGTTGCGCATCTTCGCCGTGACGGCACCCTCCACCGCGCGGTCCAGGTCCGCGTCCCCGAACACGATGAAGGGCGCGTTGCCGCCGAGCTCCATGGACGAGCGCATCACGTGCTGGGCGGCCTGCTCCAGCAGGCGGACGCCCACCTCCGTGGAGCCGGTGAAGCTGACCTTGCGGGCGATGCCGCTGGCCATCCAGTGGCCCACCACGGACGAGGCGCTGGACGTGCAGACGACATTGAGCACGCCCCGGGGCAGGCCGGCCTCCACGAGGATGTCCACCAGCGCCAGCGAGGACAGCGGGGTGAGGGCGGCCGGCTTGAAGACCATGGTGCAGCCGGCCGCGATGGCCGGGCCGATCTTGCGCGTGCCCATGGCCAGCGGGAAGTTCCAGGGCGTGACCAGCACGCACGGGCCCACCGGCTCGCGGGAGACGAGGATCCGGTTCCGGCCGTCCCCCGTGGTGGTGTGGTCCCCGCCGATGCGCACGGCCTCCTCGGAGAACCAGCGGAAGAACTCGGCGGCATAGGCCACCTCCCCCCGGGCCTCGGCCAGGGGCTTGCCCATCTCCGTGGTCATCACCAGGGCCAGCTCGTCCTGGCGGGACATGATGAGGTCGTAGGCGCGGCGCAGGATCTCGCTGCGCTCCCGGGGCGGCGTGCGGCCCCACGTCCGCTGGACGCGGCCGGCGGTCTCGATCGCGCGCCGGGCCTCCTCGGGGCCCCCGTCCGCGACGGTGGCGATGACCTCCTCGGTGGCGGGGTTGACCACGTCGAAGCGGGCCCCGGAGGCGGCCTCGCCCCACTGCCCGTCGATGAACACGCCGGTGCTGACGGCGGAGACCGCGCGCCGGGCCTCCGCGGAGGTGCGGGCGGCGGGGGTGGTGTGGGCGTTGACGGTCACGATGGGTCCTCTCGTCCGGGCTGCGGGTCGGGCTGGGGGTCAGGCTGCGGATGCGGCTCGGCCGGCGGGCGCGCGGCGGCGCCCGTCGGCTCCGGATCCGCCGGCGCGGTCGGCGCGGGGTCCAGGAGCTGGGCCAGGTGCAGGCCGGGCCGGCCGGCGTCGAGCTGGTCGACCTGCCGGGCGCAGGAGAAGCCGTCGGTGAGCACCGCGGTCCGCGGCCCCGCGGCGCGCAGCGCCGGGGCCAGGGCGTTCTCCGCCACCTGCATGCTCACAGCGTAGTGCTCGCGCTCGAAGCCGAAGTTGCCGGCCACCCCGCAGCAGCCGGTGGCCTCCACGATGTCCGTGACACCGGCGGCCGCCAGCGCGGTCCGCTGCGCCCCCTGCCCGAAGACCGAGTACTCGTGGCAGTGCGTCTGCAGCACGACCCGCCCGGGGACCGGACGGCCCGGCCGGGGCGACCACCCGCCGGCGGAGCGCTCGGCCACGTGGGCGGCGAAGCTGCGCACCCGGGCGGCCACGCGGCGGGCCCGGTCCGTGGGGACCAGCTCGGGCAGGTCCTTGCGCAGGGCCGCGGCGCAGCTGGGCTCGACGACGACGATCGGCCGGTCCGTGCCGTCGTCGAGCACCTCCGCGGCCCGGGTGAGCATCGCCCGCGCGGGGCGCAGCTGGCCGGTGGAGATCCAGGTCAGCCCGCAGCAGGCCTCGGCCGAGCATTCCACGGACCCGCCGGTGCCGGCGAGCACCCGGGCCGCGGCCCCGGCCACCTCGGGACGGAACCCGCGGGTGAAGGTGTCGACGAACAGCACGGTGTCCTCCGCGCCCGGTCCGGTGACGCCCGCACCGGCCGGACCGCCGGCGGCGACCGTGGCCGCCGCGCCGACCTCCCGGCGCCACGCCCCGGACGGGGCGAGGCGCGGCAGCCGGCGCCGGGTGGTCAGCCCGCCCAGGGCCGCGGCGGTCCGGCCCAGCGGGGTGGCCAGCACGGCGTTCACGAGCGGGGCGATCCGGCCGGTGACCGCCAGCCACCGGGGCAGCCAGCCGAGCGAGTAGTGCGAGAGCGGGCGACGGCGGCCCCGGTAGTAGTGGTCGAGGAACTCGGACTTGTAGGTGGCCATGTCCACGCCGGTCGGGCAGTCGGTGGAGCAGGCCTTGCAGGACAGGCACAGGTCCAGCACCTCGCGGGCCTCCTCGGACCGCCACCCCTCCTCGACGGTGCGGGCGCCCCGGACCACCTCCTGCAGCACGCGGGCGCGGCCGCGCGTGGAGTCCTTCTCGTCCCGGGTGGCGCGGTAGCTCGGACACATGACCCCGCCGGTGTCCGCGCGGCACCGCCCCACGCCGATGCAGCCCTGCACGGCGTGCACCCAGGCGCCGGCGCGCTCGTCGTCGGCGCGCTCGTCCTCGGTGCGCCCGCCCTCGGGGGCCCCGGGCCGGGCCCCCAGGGGCCGCAGCTCGAAGCTCGTGCGCCAGGGCCGGTCGGGCACACCCGCCAGGGACAGGTGGGCATCCATCGGGTCCGGGGCGGTGACCGAGCCGGGGTTGAGGATGCCCGCCGGGTCCCAGAGCCGCCGGAACCCGGCGAAGGCGGCGAGGACCTCCGGGGAGTACATGATCGGCAACAGCTCCGACCGCGCCCGGCCGTCGCCGTGCTCCCCGGACAGCGACCCGCCGTGGCGGACCACCAGCTCCGCCGCGGCGCGGGTGAAGTCGCGGAAGACGGCCCGCCCGGCCTCCGTGCGCAGGTCGTAGGTGATGCGGATGTGCATGCACCCGGCCCCGAAGTGGCCGTACATGACCCCGTCCAGCCCGTGCGCGTCGAGCAGGGCCCGGAGGTCCGTGAGGTAGTCGGCGAGCCGCTCGGGGGCCACCGCGGAGTCCTCCCACCCGGGCCACGACTCCCCGCCGGAGGCCAACCGGGAGGAGAGCCCGGCCCCGTCCTCGCGCACCCGCCACAGCGAGGCCCGCTCCAGGGGGTCGGGCACCGCCCGGCCCTCCACGAGCCGGCCCTCGCGCCCCAGCCGGGCGAGCAGCCGCTCGGCGGCGGCCGCCACCTCGTCCGCGTCGTCGCCGTCGAGGTCCACGAACAGCCACGCATCCCCCGCGGGCAGGCCGAGCACGGAGTCCGCGCCGCGGCGCAGGCGCATGGTCTCCACGATGGCCCGGTCGATCCCCTCCACGGCCGCGGGGGAGGACTCGAGGATGGCGGGCACGTCCCGCGCGGCGTCCACGACCCCGGCGTAGCCCAGGCACACCAGCAGGGCGCTCGCCGGCCGGGGCACCAGCCGCATACGGGCGCGCACCACGAGGGCGCAGGTGCCCTCGGTGCCCACCAGCGCGCGGGCGACGTCCAGGTGCCGCTCCGGCAGCAGGTGCTCCAGGTGGTAACCGGAGACCTGGCGGGAGATCCGGCCCAGCTCCCGCCGGAAGGCGGCGAGGTGGTCCCGGGCGAGCCCGCGCAGGGCCTCCTCCAGCTCCGCGGCGCGCGCCGCGGAGGCGGCGTCCGCGGGGTCGGTGGCGCGCAGGCCCGTGGTCGTGGCCGTGAGTCGCGCGCCGTCGGAGGTGACCACGTCGAGCTCCACCACGTGGTCGGAGGTCCGGCCGTGGCGCACCGAGTGGTTGCCGCACGCGTCGTTGCCGATCGCCCCGCCCACCGTGGCCCGGGTCCGAGAGGACGGGTCCGGGGCGAAGGTGAGGCGGCCACCGGTGGCGGCCTCCACCTCCCGGGTCAGTTCCGCCAGCACCATGCCGGGCTCCACGTCCACCGTGCCGGCGGCCTCGTCGATGCCGTGGACGCGGTTCAGGTGGCGGGAGAGGTCCAGGACCACGCCCGGGCCCACCGCGTTGCCCGCCATGGACGTGCCCCCGCCGCGGCCGATGAGCGCGGTGCCGGTCTCGCGGCAGGCCACGACGGCGGCGCGGACCTCCTCCGCGGAGCGCGGGAACACCACGGCCACCGGGGCGACGCGGTAGTTGGAGGCGTCGTAGGAGTACTCGGCCAGGCGCCGGGGCGAGGCGTCCGGGTCCAGCCCGGCCGCCCGCAGGCGGTCGACCACGTCGACCACGGCGGAGCCCGGGCCGGCCCCGTCCCGGAGGGCGGCCTCCTCGCGCGGCCCGGTCCCGGGGAGGGGCCCTGGGAGGGTCTCGGCGGCGTCCCGCATGCGGTCCCCCAGCCCCGTCACGCGCCGGCGGCGGGGACGGCGGCGGCACCGGCGGGGACGGCCCCGACGACGGACGCCACGGCCGCCTCGAGGCGCTCCAGGCCCAGCGCGATCTCGCCCTCCGTGACCACGAGGGCCGGGATGAGGCGCACCACGTTGCCGGACGGCCCGCACGTCAGGGTGAGCAGCCCGTGCCCCGTGGTGGCCTGCTGGACGGCGGTGGCCGTCGCGGCGTCCGGGGTGCCGTCCGCGGCCGTGAACTCGATACCCTGCATCAGGCCCAGCCCGCGGACGTCCCCGATGACCGGGAACCGGCGCTGGACCTCCCGCAGCCCCGCCTGGAGCTGCTCACCGCGCACCCGGGAGTTCTCCACCAGGCCCTCGTCCCGGACGACGTCCAGGGTGGCCACGCCGGCCGCGGCGGAGACCGCGTTGCCGCCGTAGGTGCCGCCCTGGGAGCCCGGCCAGGCCTTGGCCATGGTCTCGGTGGGTGCGGCGATCGCCGAGATGGGGAAGCCGGAGGCGATGCCCTTGGCGGTGATGAGGATGTCCGGGACGGCGGCGGAGTGCTGGTGGCCCCAGAACCTCCCGGTGCGCCCGACGCCGGCCTGCACCTCGTCGACGACCAGCTGGATGCCGTGGTGGTCGGCCCGCTCCCGCAGTCCCTCCAGGAACGCCGGCGGCGTGGGCAGGTAGCCCCCGTCCCCCAGGGCGGGCTCGATGAGGAAGGCCGCCGTGTCCTCCGGGGCGGTGCGGGTCCTCAGCAGGTAGTCCAGCTCCCGCAGGGCGAACTCGACCGCGGTCGCCTCGTCCCAGCCGTAGCGGTAGGCGTAGGGGAAGGCGGACATGTGCACGCCGGCCATCAGGGGGGCGAACCCGGCCGAGAACCGGGTGCCGGCCGTGGTGAGGGAGGCGGCCGCGACCGTGCGGCCGTGGAACCCGCCCTGGAAGACGACGACGTTCGGCCGCCCCGTCGCCATGCGGGCCAGCCGGACGGCGGCCTCCACCGCCTCCGAGCCGGAGTTGGCGTAGAACACCGAGTCCAGGCCGGCGGGCAGCACCTCGCCCAGCCTCCCGGTGAGCTCCAGCAGCGGCCGGTGCATCACGGTCGTGTACTGGGCGTGGATGATCCGGCCCACCTGCTCGCGGGCGGCCTCCACCACCCGCGGATGGCAGTGGCCGGTGCTCGTCACGCCGATGCCGGTGGTGAAGTCGAGGTACTCGCGCCCGTCGGTGCCGAAGATCCAGCTGCCGAGGGCGTGGTCCACGACCACGGGGGTGGCCTGCTTGAGGACGGGGCTCAGGGACGTCATGCCGCACATCCTCCCGTCCGCATCGACTTATTGTCAACAATAAGCAGGGCGACCTAGGGTGGGGGCGTGGAGACCATGGAGAACAGGACATGCCGCCCCGGACCGCGGCCCACGGTGGTCGTGCTGACCACGGCCACCACCCCGCCCCCGTACAACGCGGCCCTCCTGGAGGACCGGGCGGAGGTCGTCTACACCGATGCGGAGGGGCTGGGCGGGGCCCTGCCCGGGGCCGAGGTGCTCCTCGTCTGGGACTTCTTCTCCACCGCCCTGCGGGACGCGTGGGAGCACGCCGACGCGCTGCGCTGGGTGCACGTGGCCGCGGCCGGCGTGGACTCCCTGCTCTTCGACGGGCTGCGCGACTCGGACGTCCTGGTCACCAACGCCCACGGCGCCTTCGACGGGCCCATCGCCGAGTTCGTCCTGGCCTCGGTCCTGGCGCAGGACAAGCAGCTCCACCTGAGCAAGGACCTGCAGCGGCGGTCCACGTGGCGGCACCGGGAGGTCCGGCGCACGGCCGGGCAGCACGCGCTCGTCGTCGGGACCGGCGGCATCGGCCGGGCCACCGCGCGCCTGCTCCGTGCAGTGGGCCTGGAGGTGCGCGGCGCGGGCCGCACGGCGCGCGAGGACGACCCCGACTTCGGCACCGTGGTCGCCAGCGCGGACCTGGCCGAGCACGCCGGGTGGGCCGACCACCTCGTGCTGATCGCGCCGCTGACCGAGGCCACCCGCGGCCTCCTGGACGCGGAGGTGCTGGGGCGGATGAAGCCCACCGCCCACGTGGTGAACGTGGGCCGCGGGGCGCTCGTGGAGGAGCCGGCGCTGGTCGAGGCGCTCCGGTCCGGGCGGATCGCCGCGGCCTCCCTGGACGTGTTCGCCGAGGAGCCCCTGCCCCCCGGCCATCCGTTCTGGGCGATGGAGAACGTGCACGTGTCCGCCCACATGAGTGGGGACGTGGTGGGCTGGCGGGACACGCTGGCGGACCAGTTCGCCGACAACCTGGACCGCTGGCTCGCGGGCTCCGTCCCGGCCCACCGCGTCGACAAGGACCTCGGCTACGTCCGCCGGTCCTGATCCGGCCCGTCCCGGAGCGGGACAGGTCAGCCGGCGTCGGCCCGGGCGAAGGCCAGCGTCTCCCCGCGCGCTCCGCCCATCCACACGTCCTGGCACGCCGCGCGGAACTCCTCCAGGCCCTCCTCGATCGTGGCGAAGACGTTCCCGGGCACCCAGCCGACGTCGCCGTTGAGCAGCAGGTTGTTGCGCCCGTAGAACACGGCCAGGTCGATGAGCAGCCGGTGCTCGGCCGTCCCGGCGGCGGGCTCGTACCCGTAGGCGGGATTGTCCAGGACGCCCTCGAAGGTGAAGTAGCACAGGTCCCCGGGGATGGGGGTCACGGTCTGGTTCTCCGGGCCCGGCTCCTGCGCCGCGAACGCCGGGACGAGGGCGTAGACCTCGTTGCGGGCGAACTTGCCGTGGAACACCTGGCCGGACTGGGGCAGGGCCTCCCAGACGGCGGCGGCCGTGCGGGGAGCCTCCTCGTCCAGCAGCCGGGCGCGGGCGGTGACCCCCCGCCGTTCCAGGGTGACCGTGATGTACCGCGCCATGGCAGGCTCCGTCCGGAGGATCGAGGGGCCCGGGCGGCCCGAGGATTGTCTACAATCCAACTGTAGGCGTCCGCGGTCACGCCGCAACCCCCGGCGCATCCGCGGCGCACCCCAGGAGGAGGGCCACCGCCGTGCACACCGTCGTCATGCTCTACCCCGGCCACAGCGCCGAGGACGAGTTCCGCGCCCTCGAGGACCGGGTCCCCGGCGCCTCCCTCCCCGTGGTGCACACGTGGGAGGGCGGCACCGCCCACGACGTGCCGGCCCTGCTGGCCCTGGGCTCCCGGCAGCAGCTGGCCAGCCCCGCCGCCCGGGCCCGGGCCCTCGCCCCGGACGCGGTGATGTGGGCCTGCACCTCGGGCAGCTTCGTGTACGGCTGGGAGGGCTGCCACGAGCAGGCGGGGTGGGTCCGGGAGGCCGCGGGGGCACCCGCCTCGTCGACCTCCCTGGCCTTCGCCGCGGCGGTGCACCACCTCGGCCTGCGGCGCGCGTCCGTCGCGGCGACCTACCCGGGGGACGTCGCGGCCCACTTCGTGGACCTCCTGGAGCGGGACGGCATCACGGTGACCGCCCTGTCCTCGTACGACGTCCCGAGCGGCGAGGACGCGGGCGCCCTGGGCCCGGACTGGGTGCGGCGGGTCGCCGGGGCGGCGGACCTCGCCGGGGCCGAGTGCCTGCTGGTCCCGGACACCGCCCTGCACACGATCGAGGTCCTGCCGGAGCTGGAGGCCGCCGCGGGCGTACCCGTGCTGACCGCCAACCAGGTCACGGCGTGGCACGGGCTCGCGCTGGCCGGCCACCCCGCCCGCGCGCCCGGGCTCGGCGCCCTCTTCGCCTGAGAGCGACGGCGGCCCGGCGCGGGCGAGGCGAGGACGGGGCGGGATCCCGACGACGGCCCGGCGAGGAATGCCGTCCGGCCGCCCCCGCGTCCGGGCGGCCCTCAGCCGTCCGCGGCCCAGCCCGCCGCACCGAGCACCTGGTCCCGCGCCGTGAGCCCCAGGCCCAGGCGGCGCAGCCCGGCCCACGCGGTGACCTGGTTGGCCGTGAGCACCGGCTTGCCCAGCTCCGCCTCGAGCGGGGCGATGATGTCGAAGGTCGGCAGGTTGGTGCACGAGACGAACACCGCCTCGGCCTCCGGGCGGTCCGCCTCGCGCACGAGCCCGGCGGTCACGCGGTACGGCACGTGCCAGATCAGGTGGTCGAGGCCGAGGCCGGCGGTGCCCACCACGGAGTGGCCCTCGGCGGCGAGGAAGGCCTCCAGCCGCTCGGTCAGGCGCGGGACGTAGGGCGTCGCGATCGCCACCCGCGCCAGGCCCAGGGCGTCCAGCGCCTCCAGGAGCGCCTCGGACGTCGTCACGGCCGGGGCGCCCACCTCCTCCGCGATGGCCGCGGAGATGCGCCGGGCGCCGTCGACCCCGTGGACGAAGCTGCCCGAGGCGCAGGCGAAGACGACGGCCTCCGGCTCCACCGCGGCCAGGGACCGGGCCGTGGAGCGGATCTCCGCGTCGTCCCCCAGCGCGCTCGCCATCAACTCGTCCACGACGAGCGGGTGGTACGGGGTCCGTGCCATGGCCAGGGAGACGCCGGCCGGCATCCAGCGCCACAGTTCGCGGTCCAGCGCCATGTCGTAGGGGTCGACCACCCCGATGACCCGGTCGGGCGCGGGCCCCTTGGGGATGCGTCCCGTCGTGTCCGGCATGCCTCATTCTCCCATGGCGTCCGATCGTCGACAATGCGACGGAGGCCCGCCCCGGAGCCCGGAACGCCGCACCCCGGAGGCGGACACGCCGAGGCCCGGCGCGCCCCGGCCTGGGAGCAGGCGGGCGCGCCGGGCCGTGGAGGGGCCGGGCCGGTGATCAGCCCATGGCCGCCATGGCGGAGGTCTCCACGTTGGCCTTGGTCGGCACCTTGCGGTCCGAGCCGTCCTGCAGGACGAGCTCGTAGACGCCGTTCTCGTCGTGGGTCTCCCGGCCGGTCACGGGCGGGTTGAACACGCAGGCCATGCGCAGCTCGGTGGTGGCGCGCACGGTGTGCTTCTCGTGCCCGTCGAGCAGGTACATGGTGCCGTCGCGCAGCTCGTGCACCTCGCCGGTCTCCTCGTTGGTGAGGGTGCCCTCGCCCTGGACGCAGTACACGGCCTCGATGTGGTTCGCGTAGTGGAAGGTCGAGGTGGTGCCGGCGTAGATCACGGTGTCGTGCAGGGAGAAGCCGACGCCCTCCCCGGCGAGCACCATGCGGCGCGAGCGCCAGGTCTCGGACTTGATGTCGCGCTCGGTCTCGTTCAGGTCGTTCAGGTTGGTCACCAGCATGGGTGGCTCCTTTCGGTCGGTCGAAGCGTGGGTCGGTGGCGCGGGGCGCCTGCTCAGGCGTCCAGCAGCTCGCGGTCGCCGGTGCGGTACTGCACGTCGGCACCGGTCACGGTGGCCACCGCGTCGGCGATCAACCGCAGGCCGCGCTCGAGCTGGTCCTTCGGGGTGGTGAGCGGCGGCATCACCTTGAGCACCTCGTCGTCCGGACCGGAGGTCTCCACGAGCAGGCCGTGGGCGAAGGCCTCGCGGGCCACCTTGCCGGCCACCTCGACGTCCTCGAAGCGGATGCCGGCCAGCAGGCCGCGGCCGCGGACCGAGGCGCCCTCCACGGACGCGGCGATCTGCTCCAGGCCCGAGTGCACGGTGGCGATGGCCTCGGCGAGGGTGCCGCGCTCGAAGGAGTCGTCGGCCCAGAACTCGCGCAGCGCGGTGGTGGCGGCCACGAACGCGGGGTTGTTGCCGCGGAAGGTGCCGTTGTGCTCGCCCGGGGCCCACTGGTCCAGGTCGCCGCGGAACAGGGTCAGGGCCATCGGCAGGCCGTAGCCGGAGATGGACTTGGACAGGCACACGATGTCCGGGGTGAAGCCGGCCTCCTCGAAGCTGAAGAAGGTGCCGGTGCGGCCGCAGCCGGCCTGCACGTCGTCCACGATCAGCAGGATCTCGTGCTTGCGGCACAGCTCGGACAGCCCGCGCAGCCACTCGGCGCGGGCCGCGCGCAGCCCGCCCTCGCCCTGGACGGTCTCGACGATCACCGCGGCCGGCTTGTCCACGCCGGAGCCGGAGTCCTCGAGCACTCGCTCGAGCCACAGGAAGTCGGCGGTCTCGCCGTCGAAGTAGTCGTCGTAGGGGATCTTGGAGCTGTTGGTCAGCGGGATCCCGGCGCCCTTGCGCTTCATGGAGTTGCCGGTCACGGACAGCGAGCCCAGGGTCATGCCGTGGAACGCGTTGGTGAAGGACAGGATGTGCTGGCGGCCGGTGACCTTGCGGGCCAGCTTCAGGGCCGCCTCCACGGTGTTGGTGCCCGTCGGACCGGGGAACATCACCTTGTAGTCCAGCCCGCGCGGGTCGAGGATCAGCTCCTTGAAGGTCTCGAGGAACTCGCGCTTGGCCGGGGTCATCATGTCCAGGGAGTGCACGGGGGCGCCGCTGGTGAGGTACTCGACCACGGCGGCCTGCATCTTCGGGTGGTTGTGCCCGTAGTTCAGGGCGCCGGCCCCGGCGAAGAAGTCCAGGTACTCGGTGCCGTCCTCGGCGGTCTGGGTGGACCCGGAGGCGTGGCTGAACACGGCGGGCCAGCTGCGGCTGTAGCTGCGGACCTCGGACTCGGTGGTGGTGAAGATGTCGTTCGTCATGGTGCGTCCCTTTCGTCGGGGGAGGGAATGGCCTGTGGTGGGCGACGCGGCGGTCGGCTCAAGGACGTCGCCCCGGTCCCGGACCGCGACCGGCCGCGTGGGGGCGATCCGGTGCAGGAACTCGGTGTCGTGGCCGTCCGGGTACATCCGCTCGGTGAACAGCGGCGTGACCTCGTGGCCGGCGCCGTGCCGGCGGGCGAGGCCCGTGAACAGCGCGATGGAGGCCTCGTTGTCCGCGGTGATGGTGGTCTCCACGGCCTCGGCGGAGGTGCGGGAGACCAGCTCCTCCAGCATGCGCGAGGCCAGCCCGTGGCCCCGGGCGGCCTCGGCCACCGCCACCTGCCACACCATCAGCGTGCCCGGCGCGTCGGGGCGCAGGTACCCGGTCACGAAGCCCACCGGCGCGCCGTCGAGCTCGGCGATCACGGAGGTGTCCGCGAAGTCGCGGCACCACAGCAGGTAGGCGTACGAGGTGTTGACGTCCAGGGTCCGCGAGTCCCTGGCCATCTGCCAGAGGGCGGCCCCGTCGGCGGGCCGGGGGCGCCGCAACGTGGGGGTGGTCGGTCGGGTGGTCAGTGGTGTGTCTGCATCAGCTGCCATCCATTCCAACCTAACGAGATCGATCTCGATCTCAACTCGGGAAGGGCCGGATTCCGGGGTTTCCGGCCCCTCGGCACCCCTCCCGTGGCGGGGTGCGGACCCCCTTGGATCCCTTGCGCCATGAGGTTGCGCGGGCAAATACGACGTACACGGAAGGACTGCTGGGCATCGTTATCATTCCGTTATATTCACCCCCCGGCCGGCGGGCCGGGAGGACCTCCCCGGGGCCGTCGCCCGCGTGCCGGGCGTCACCTCCCCCGCTCCCCCGCTCCCCGACGGCGGGCTCCGCTACATTGCTGGAATGACCGCTTCCACCCCGGACCGCCAGCCCTCCACCCCGGCCGTGGGGACCGACACCCTCGAGGCCCCCGCCCCGGACCTCGACGCCCCGGGGCGGCAGGGTGGCCGCCGCGGGCTCGTGCTGGGCCGCACGGAGCAGCTGATGCGCGTGCACCTGCTCCGCGACCCGCAGCACGGTGCGGCGGGCGCGAGGACGGGGACGATGGGCACCGGGCCGTGGGTCCTCGACCCGGACGGGCGGCCCTTCGGGGCCGCGGCGGCGGTGATCATGGACAACACCCTGGCCACGTCCCTGCACGCGGCGGGCCCCGAGCTGGACTGGATCGTCACCACGGAGCTGCTGCTCAACGTGCTGCGGCCGCTGCCGGCGGACGGCACCGTGCTCGAGTCCTGGACCCGGGCGCGCGTGGCCGACGCCACGGGCGGGATGGCCTCCGGCACGCTCGTGGGGCCGGACGGCACGGAGTACCTCCAGGCGACCGGCTGGTTCCAGGGCGTCGAGCGCCACGACCCGGCCGCCGTCGAGCACTTCACCGCCATGGCACGCCTGCCGCTGGGCCCGGACACGGAAGTCCCCCTGGACCGGATCCTGGGGGCGAGGCCCACGACGCCGGCCCCGCCGGCCGGGCGGCCGGCGGTCACCGAGGCCTTCGGGGCCGGATGGGGCTTCGAGCGCAAGGACGAGCTGCGCAACCCGCACGGGGCCGTCCACGGCGGGGCCCTGAGCATAATGGCGGCCATGGCCGCCCAGCAGGCCATGCCGGACCACGCCGGGTTCGACCTGCAGTCGCTGCGGGTCATGTTCCTGCGGCCGGCCGGCGGCGCGATCGCCTCGCGGGTGCGGGTCCGGCATGCGGGCCGCTCGCTGCGCGTGGTGCAGGTGGAACTGGCCGGCGCCGAGCACGGGCCCGGCGCGAAGCCGTTCGTGCAGGCCGAGGCGGTGTTCCGGCCGGCCCAGTGAGGGCGGGCCGGAGCGCCCCGACCCGGACGGGTCAGGCGGCCTGCCGGGCGTCCTCGCGCTGGGCCTTCGCCGCCTTGCCGCGGTCCAGGCCGAGGTCCTTGAGCGGGACCCCGTCGATCGCCTGGGCCATGACGTCCTCGGCCTCGGCGGCGGAGATGTCGAGGACGATGGCCACCTCGGCGGCGAGCACGTCCACGGCCTCGCGGTGCAGCATGCGCTCGGCCATGGAGAGCTCCTTGACCTCGTGGCGGCGGTGCAGGTCACGGACCACCTCGGCCACGCGCGGCAGGTCACCGGTGGCCAGCTTCTCCTGGAACGCCTTCAGGCGGCGGGACCACTGCTCCTCGACGTGCTCGCTGGGCTTCGCCAGCAGGGACATCAGCTTGCGCACGGTGGTGTGGCTGCTGACGTCCCGGACGCCGATGGTCTTCACCATGGACTCGGGCACGGAGATGCGCAGCCCCTTGTCCTGGATCTCCAGCTCCACGTAGGCGACGTCCTTGCCCTTCAACTGGCGCACCTTGCGGTCCAGGACGACCGCGGGACCGTGGTGGGGGTGGACGACGAACTGACCGGGAACCAGACGCATGGGTGGGGTGCACCTTCCTGTTGACGGAGCCGAGCGACCTCCGGGCGGCAGCGGCACGCCGCCGGGAATTCGGCCAATAAATCATCTCATAAATAGCCGGAAAAAACAATTCGCCGGAGGGAATCTGGCGTTCCCCGAGGGCGGAATCAGTTCTTGACGGGGAGGATCGGGGTGTCCCCCGCGAAGTCGCCGGCATCGGCGCGGAACCGCGCGAGGATGCCGTTGAGGGTGGAGACGTCCCCTGCGGGGATGCCGAGGTCGCCGAAGACGCGCTCGTTCAGGGCCCGGCCGGCGCGGTCGGCCAGGTCGCGGCCCGCCGCGGTGATCTCGATGAGCGTGGCCCGCCGATCGGTGGGGTGGGCCCGGCGGGCCACGAGGCCGGCCTGCTCCAGCCGGTCCACGGTGTTCGTCACGGAGGTGGGGTGCACCTGCAGCCGCACGGAGGCCTTGGCCATCGGCAGGGCCCCCGAGCGCGTGAAGGACAGCAGGGTGAGCAGCTCGAAGCGCGCGAAGCTCAGGTCCAGCGGCCGCAGCACGGCGTCGATGCGGGCCATGATGATCTGCTGCGCGCGGACGAGCGAGGTCACCAGGGCCATGCCGTCGGCGGCCCCGCTCCAGCCGCGGTCCACCCAGTGGCGGTAGGCCTCCGCCACCGGGTCCGTCCCGAGGGGTTCACGCATGCGAGGCCCCCGGTCCGCCGTTCCAGGTGAACTCGGGCTCGCGGTGCGCCAGGAAGGCGGCGACCCCGGTCCGTGCGTCCCCGGCGGCGAGCATCTGCCGCTGCCAGCGCGCGCTCGCCTCCTCCAGCCCCGCCCCGCCGGCGGACGCCCGGTCGACGATCTCCTTCATCGCCTGGACGGACAGCTGGGACCGGGAGGCCACGCGCCGGGCCAGGGCGTCCGCGCGGTCCCAGAAGTCCTCCGTGGGGTGCACGGCGTGCACCAGGCCCATCGCCCGGGCCTGCTCGGCGTCCACGAAGTCCCCGGTGAACAGCAGGTACTTGGCGACGGCCGGGCCGGCCAGGCGCACCAGCCGCTCGATGCCCGCGACCGGGTAGACGATCCCGATCTTGGCCGGCGTGATGCCGAAGGTGGACCGGGCGGAGGCGATCCGCAGGTCGCAGGCCGCGGCGATCTGCCAGGCCCCGCCGAGGCAGTAGCCGTCGACGGCGGCGATGGTCGGCTTGTGCAGCCCGGCCAGGGCGGCCTCGCCCTTCGCGAGCGCCCCGCCGTCGTGCCGGCCGGTGTCCTCGTCCCGCAGGATGTTCTCCAGGTCGGTCAGGTCCGCCCCGGCGGAGAAGTCCTCCCCCGCACCGCGGACCACCACGACCCGCACCGCGGGGTCCTCGGCGAGCGCGGCGGTGACCGGGACGAGGGACAGCCACATCTGCTCGGTCATCGCGTTGCGGCGGCGCGGGTGGGACAGCGTGATCGTGGCCACCGCCCCCTCGGTCGCCACCGTCACGCGTCCGCCGGGCCCGGCCGCCGTCGGGCCGGTCATGGCCGTCCCGCCTCGGTGACGATGCCGGCCTCCACGAGCCCGGCGATCTGCGCCTCGTCCAGCCCGAGGCCCTTGAGCACGGCGCGGGTGTCCTGCCCCAGCGCCGGCGGGGCGCGGTGCACGGGCGTGGCCTCGCCGTCGATGCTCAGCGGACCGCGCACGAGCGGCAGCTCCGAGCCGTCCGCGCGCCGCACCCGCCGCACGACGTCCAGGGCCTGCACCTGTGGGTCGGCGAACGCCTGCGGGTAGGTGTAGATCGGTCCCGTGGGGATGCCCGCGGCGCGGAACCGCTCGATCCACTCCAGCCCGGGGCGCGTGGCCAGCCGCTGCTCGATGAGCTCCGCGAGGTCCCGGCGGTGCCCGGAGCGGTCCCGCCCCGTGGCGAACCGCGGGTCCTCCTCCAGCTCGGGCGCGCCGAGGATTCCGCAGAAGGTCCGCCAGTGGGCCTGGTTCCCGACGGCGATGATGACCGGCAGGTCCGCGGTGCGGAACACGCCGTAGGGGGCGAGCACGGGGTGGTCGTTGCCGCGCGGGACGGGCACGGCGCCGGTGGACAGGTGGTCCTGGCCCTGGAACGCGGACAGGGCGAGCCCGGCCTCCAGCAGCGAGGTGGCCACGTGCCGGCCCCGCCCGCCCTGGCGCTCGCGCCCGGCCAGCGCCGCGCAGATCCCCACGGCGGTGAACATCCCGGCGGACAGGTCCATGACCGGGACGCCCACGCGGGTGGGGTGCTCGGCGTCCGGGCCGGTGACGGACATCAGCCCGGACATGCCCTGCGCCACCTGGTCCAGCCCCGCGGCCTGCGCGAGCGGACCGGTGCTGCCGAAGCCGGAGACCGAGGCGATCACCAGGCTCGGGTTCTCCCGGCGCAGCTCCTCCGGGTCCAGGCCCATGGTGGCCAGCACGCCGGGGCGGAAGTTCTCCACCAGCACGTCGGCGGACACCGCGAGGTCCCACAGCAGCGTCCGGCCCCGGTCGGAGTAGAAGTCGATGGCGATCGACTCCTTGTTGCGGTTGGTGCAGTCGAAATAGAGCGAGTGCTCGCCCTCGAACGGCGGCCAGGCGCGGGAGGAGTCCCCGCCCGTGACGGACTCGACCTTGACCACGGTGGCACCGAGGTCCCCCAGCAGGGCGGTCGCGTACGGGCCCGCCAGCGCGCGGGACAGGTCCACGACCCGGACGCCGTCGAGCGGCAGGGGCGCCGGGGCACCGGCGGCCGGGATCGCGTCCGGCGTCATCCCCGCAGCCTCACGTTGACCTGCTTGACCTGGGTGAAGCCCTCCAGCATGCCCTCGAGGGACACCTCGCGGCCCATCCCGGACTGCTTGTAGCCGCCGTAGGACTGGCCCACCACCTGCCCGCCGCCCTGGTTGACCTGCACCCAGCCGGCCTCGAGGCGGTGGGCGGTGTCCAGGGCGGCGTCCAGGTCGTGCGTCCAGACATAGGCGGCCAGGCCGTAGTGGGAGTCGTTGGCCATCCGCACCACCTCGTCGACGTCCTTCCACTTGATGGCCACCAGCACGGGCCCGAAGATCTCCTCCTGGGAGAGCCGGAAGTCGTTGCGGGCCCCGCCGAAGATGGTGGGCAGGTGGTAGTAGCCCTCGGTGAGGGGACCCTCGGCGGGGACCTCGCCGCCGAGCACCGTGGTCAGGTCCGGGTGGTTCCGGCCCTCCTCGAGGTAGCCGCTGATCTGGTCGAACTGGGACTGGTTGATGACCGAGCCCATGTCCGAGGCCTCGTCGAGCGGGTCTCCGACCACGAGGGCGCCGAGCCGGGCGGAGAGCCGCTGGAGCATCTCGTCGTAGACGTCCTCGTGCAGGAACAGCCGCGACCCGGCGGTGCAGGACTGGCCCTGGCGGGTGAACCGGGAGGACAGCAGCAGCCCGTCGAGGATCCCCTCGTCCTCCACCGCGTCCGGGAACACGATGGACGGGTTCTTCCCGCCCAGCTCCAGGGACAGGTGCGCCAGCCGCTCGGAGGCCTGCGCGGCCACGCCGCGGCCCACCTCGGTGGAGCCGGTGAAGGACACCTTGTCCACGCCCGGGTGGGTGGCCAGGGCGGTGCCGATCACCGAGCCGCGCCCGGTCAGGGAGTTCACGACGCCGGCCGGCACGTGCCGCTGGCACAGCTGGGCCAGGTACTGGATGGTCAGCGGCGCGTCGTCCGCGGCCTTGAGGATCACCGTGTTCCCGGCCGCGAGGGCGGCGGGAACCTTGAAGGCGGCGATCATCAGCGGGGAGTTCCACGGCAGGATGCATGCCACCACGCCCAGCGGCTCGCGGCGCGTGTACTGCAGCTGCCGATCCCCCGCGGGCAGGGTCACGCCCTTCGCCTCGCCGGCGACCCCGGCGAAGTAGCGGAAGAGCGAGACGAGCGTGGCGACCTCCGGACGCGCCTGGGTGCGCAGGGCGTTGCCGGTGTCCAGGGCGGTGAGCCGGGCGAACTTCTCGGCCTCGGCCTCGATGTCGTCGGCGATCGCCAGCAGCGCCCGGGAGCGCTCCGTGAAGTGCAGGGCGCGCCACGCGGGGAACGCCGCGCGGGCCGCGCGCACGGCGCGCTCCACGTCCTCGGGGCCGGCGGCGGGCACGCGCGCGATCGCCTCGCCCCGGCGGGCCGGGTTCAGCACGTCGCGCCACTGCCCCGTGGCCGACTCCACGGCGTGGCCGTCGATCCACAGCGCCTGCTCGACGCCGGCCAGGATCTCCTGGGCCCGGGTGTCCGGGGTGGTCTGGGTCATGGTGTCCTTCTCTCGGGTGTGGCTCGGGGGTGCCTCGGGTCTGGCCCGGTCGTGGCTCGGGGGCCGGGGGTCGGGGCGCGGTTCAGCGGTGGGCGAAGGAGGCCGGGCGCTTCTCGACGAAGGCGGCCATCCCCTCCTTCTGGTCCTCGGTGGCGAAGCAGGCGTGGTTCATCCGGCGCTCGTGGAGCAGCCCCTCGCGCAGGGAGGACTCGTAGGAGCGGTTGACCGCCTCCTTGGCGATCATCGCGATCGGCTTGGACATCCCGGCAATGGTGGCCGCCAGCTCCGCCACCTCGCGCTGGAGGTCGGCCACCGGCACCACGCGGGCCACCAGCCCCGCCCGTTCGGCCTCCGCGGCGTCCATGGTCCGGCCGGTGAGCACCATCTCCATGGCCTTGGACTTCCCGATCGCCCGGGTCAGCCGCTGGGACCCGCCCATGCCCGGGATGATGCCGAGCTTGATCTCCGGCTGGCCGAACCTCGCGTTGTCCGCCGCGATGATGAGGTCCGCGATCATCGCCAGCTCGCAGCCACCGCCGAGGGCGTGGCCGGCCACGGCGGCGATCACCGGCGTGCGCACCGCGACGAGCCGGTCCCACGCGCCGAAGAGGTCCGCGGCGTAGACGTCCGCGAAGGAGTGCGTGGCCATCTCCTTGATGTCCGCGCCGGCCGCGAAGGCCTTCTCGGAGCCGGTGATGACGATGGCCCCGATCCCCGGGTCCGCGTCGAACCGCTCGGCGGCGTCCAGCAGCTCCTCGGTGAGCCGCAGGTTCAGGGCGTTGAGGGCCTTCGGCCGGTTGAGGGTGATCGTGGCGACCCGGCCCTCGGTGCTCGTCAGGATGGTCTCGTAGTCGGTCGTGTGCATGGTGGTCCCGTTCCTCGCGTCGGTCGTGGCGGTCATTGCTCGGCTCCCGTGCCGGTCCCGGTGCCGGTCCCGGTGTCGGTCCCGGCGTCGGCCCCGGACGCGGTGCCGGTCCCCGCCTCGGTCTCGAGGGCGGAGTGCTCGCGGATCTGCTCGATGATGGCGGAGAAGTCCCGGTCGGCCCCCTCGCCGGCGGCGAAGGCGGCGTAGATCCGCTCGGCCAGCAGCCCGATCCGGCTCTCGGTGCCGGTGGCCTCGATGGCGTGGCGGGCCAGCCCGAGGTCCTTCGCCATGAGGGCCCCGGCGAAGCCCGGCCGGTAGTCCCGGTTGGCCGGGGACGTGGGCACCGGGCCCGGCACGGGGCAGTTGGTGGTCAGCGCCCAGCACTGCCCGGAGGCCGTGGAGGCCACGTCGAACAGCGCCTGGTTGCTCAGGCCCAGCCGCTCGCCCAGCACGAAGGCCTCGGACACGGCGATCATGGAGGCCCCCAGGATCAGGTTGTTGCAGACCTTCGCGGCCTGCCCGGCCCCGGCGTCCCCGCAGTGCACGATCCGCCGGCCGACCACCTCGAGCACGGGCAGGGCCTCGGCGTAGTCCTCGGCGGAGCCGCCGACCATCATCGTCAGCGTCCCGGCCTCGGCCCCCACCACCCCGCCGGAGACCGGCGCGTCGAGGCTGCGGTGCCCGGCCGCCGTCGCGAGCTCGTGCGCCCGGCGGGCGTCCTCGACCGAGATGGTGGAGCAGTCCATGAACAGGGTGTCCGGGGCCGCAGCCTCCAGCAGCCCGGGCACCGCGAGGGCTTCCCCGTCCCCGGGGGTGCCCTGGTAGGCGACCAGCACGTGGCGGCCGGCCGGCAGCATGGTGATGACCAGTGCGGCGCCCTGCACGGCCTCCGGGCCGGAGCCGGCGATCTCCACGCCGGCGGCCCGGGCGGTCTCGAGCGCCTCGGGCACGAGGTCGAAGCCGCGCACGCGGTAGCCGGCCGCCACCAGGTTGGCGGCCATCGGGGCGCCCATGTGGCCCAGGCCGATGAAGGCCACCTGCGGCAGCGCGGCGGGGGCGGTGGTCTCGGGGACCGTGGGGGTCCCGGGGGTCTCGGTCATGACAGGGCCTCCTCGACGGCCTCGGTGCGGGACGGGTGGGGTGCGGCGAAGACGGCGGCGACGTCGGCGTCCCGCACGTCCTCGAGCGCGGCCGGGTCCCAGTGGGGATCGCGGTCCTTGTCCACGAGCTGGGCGCGGATGCCCTCGCTCATGTCCGCGCTGCGGATCAGGTGGTGGGCCACCGTGCGGTCCTGGTCCAGCACCTCGTGCACCGAGCGCATCCGACCGGCCCGGCGCACGAGCTCGAGGGTGACCTTGACCGACGTCGGCGACTTGGCCCGGATGTGCGCGGCGGCCTCGGCGGCGGCCGGGTCGCCGTCGGCCTCCAGGGCGGCGACGATCTCCTCCGCCGTGCCGGCCCGGTAGCACGCCTCGATCCACCGACGATGGGCCAGCAGGGGCGCGGCGGGCGGGTCGGTGGCGACGGCGGCGATCGCCGCGTCCGCCTCGAGCGTCTCCAGCGCGGCGGCCAGCTCCGGCAGCCGCCCGGCGGGGACGTGGTGGTCCGCGAAGCCCAGCGCCACGGCGTCCGCACCGGTGACGTGCTGGGACGTCAGCGCCATGTGCAGGCCGAAGCCGTCCGCGCGGGACAGCAGCCAGGACCCGCCGACGTCCGGGAAGAAGCCGATTCCGGTCTCCGGCATGCCGAGCCGGGTGCGCTCGGTGACGACCCGGTGGGAGCCGTGGGCGGAGATCCCCACGCCGCCGCCCAGGACGATGCCGTCCATGAACGCCACGAACGGCTTGGGGAAGTCCGCGATCTCCCCGTTCATCGTGTACTCGACGTCGAAGAACGCGTCCGCGTCCTCCGGGTGGCCCTCGGCCACCGTGCGGTGCAGGTTGACGATGTCCCCGCCGGCGCACAGCCCCCGTTCCCCGGCGCCCGTGACGAGGACCGTGCGCACGCCGTCGTCCTCGCGCCACCGCGCCAGCGCCTCCCGGACGGTGTCCACCATGCCGGGGGTGAGCGCGTTGAGCGCCCGCGGGCGGTTCAGGACGAGGTGGCCCAGGCGCCCGGCGCGCCGGACGATCACCTCGGGCCCGTCCGCGGGGTCCGCGGCCGGCGTCGTGCTCGGTTCGGTGCTCATGGATTCCCTTCCGCTCTCGGGGCCGGGCGGCCCCCGGATGTCAGGCGTCGACGAGCATGCGGCCGACGATCAGCCGCATGATCTCGTTGGAGCCCTCGAGGATCTGGTGGACCCGCAGGTCCCGGACGAGCTTCTCCACCCCGTACTCGTGGAGGTAGCCGTAGCCGCCGTGCAGCTGCAGGGCGGCGTTGGCCACCTCGAAGCCGGCGTCCGTGGCCACCCTCTTGGCCATGGCGCACAGCCGGACCCGGTCCGGGTCCTGGCGGTCCAGGGCGTCCGCCGCCCGCATCAGCAGGGTGCGGGCCGCCTCGAGGCGCATGTCCATGTCCGCCAGGTCGAAGACGAGGGCCTGCTTGGTGGTCAGGGGGGCGCCGAAGGCCGTGCGCTCCTTGAGGTAGGCGGTCGCCTTCTCCAGCGCCGCCTGGCCGCCGCCGAGCGAGCACGCCCCGATGTTGATGCGCCCGCCGTTCAGGCCCTTCATGGCGATGTGGAACCCGTCCCCCTCCTCGCCGAGCCGGTGGGCCACCGGGACCCGGGCGTCCTCGAGGATGACCTGGCGCGTGGGCTGGGTGTTCCAGCCCATCTTCTTCTCGTTCGGCCCGAAGGACAGCCCGGGGGTGTCCGCGGGCACCACGAGGGTGGAGATGCCCTTGGCGCCGGTGTCCGCGGTGCGGCACATGACCACGTAGACGTCGGAGGAGCCCGCCCCGGAGATGAACTGCTTGACGCCGTTCACCACGTAGTGGTCCCCGTCCCGCACGGCCCGCGTGGTGAGCGCCGCCGCGTCCGAGCCGGCGCCGGGCTCGGTCAGGCAGTAGCTGCCCAGCCGGCCCATCCCGACCAGTTCGGGCACCCAGCGGGCCCGTTGCTCGTCCGTGCCGAACGAGTCGATCATCCAGACCACCATGTTGTGGATGGAGATGTAGGCGGCCAGCGCCGGATCGGCCTTGGCGAGCTCCTCGAAGATGAGGACGGCGTCCTTGCGGTCCAGCCCCGCGCCGCCGTGCTCCTCGGACACGTAGATCCCGCCGAGCCCGAGCTCGCCGGCCTCGGCGAGCACGTCCACGGGGAAGTGCTTCCGCGCGTCCCAGTCCAGGGCGTGCGGGGCGATCCGCTGGTCGGCGAAGCCGCGCACGGCCTCGACCAGGGCCTGCTGGTCCTCGGTGACTCGGTACATGACGTCAGTCCTTCCTCCAGGCCCGGGGTGCGGGGCCGGGGCTACTTGGTGACCTTGCCCATCCGGGTGGCGAGGGGCGTGGTGAACAGCGGTCGGGTGAGGAACCAGGCCGCGGCGATCACGACCAGCGAGCCCAGGAAGACCACCAGCCCCCACCAGTCCGCCACGTCCCGCGAGGTGTACATGTGGTTCAGGTTCCGCAGCGCCCCGGTGAAGAACACCAGGAACACGTGCACGGCGGTGAACGCCACGAAGTAGAGCATCACCGGGAAGTGCAGCGCCCGCGCCCACTCCACCGGGTACGCCCGGTTCAGCCGCTCGGCCCGCTCCGGCCACCACGTGGAGATCCGCACCCCGGTGGCGATCGCCAGCGGGGCGGCCACGAACACGGTGAGGAAGTAGGTGAAGGACTGCAGCGCGTTGTAGTGCACCCACCCGTTCTCCGTGGGCCAGTCCAGGGAGGCGTACTGGATCGCGGTGGAGGCCATGTGCGGCACCACGTCCCAGCTGGTCGGCACGATCCGCGCCCAGTGCCCGGTGACCAGCAGCAGCACGACGAACACCAGCCCGTTGGCCACCCACAGCACGTCCAGCACCTGGTGCAGCCACTGGGTCAGGGACACCTTCTTCGGGGTGTTCCCCGCCGGGGAGAAGAACGAGCCCTGCCTCGCCGTCCAGTAGGCCGGGGGCTTGCGCTCGGTGCGCACCTGCAGGCCGGTGCGGATGATCAGCACGATGAAGAACATGTTCAGGAAGTGCTGCCAGCCCAGCCACGCCGGGATCCCCACCGGGGCGTCCGCCGGCTGGGTGGCGTGCCCGTCGTAGGCGGCGATGAACTCCGCCACCGGGTCCAGCGTGCGCAGCCACCGGGCGGCGAGCACCACCAGGGCGGCCACCACCACCAGCACCGCGGTGATGACCACCGGCCGCACCCACGGGCGGGCCGGCCTCGCCGGGGTCGCCGCCCCCGCCGGACCCGGGGTGCCCGCCCGGCCCACCGGACCGGACGGGGCCGCAGCAGCGGCCGGACCTGCCGGGCGGGCAGCGGCTGCCGCGGCCGGGGCACCCATCCGGGTGCCCCCACGGGCGGTTCCCGACGCCGGCCCGGGCGCCACCGGGGTGTCCGGCCCAGTAGCGTCGGCGGCGGGGGACGGGGCCCCCGCGGTCGCCGGGGCGCTGCGGGCGGCACCCATCCGCGTCCGGCCGGACGGCGTGCCGGCCGCCTCGGACGCCGGCACGGGGGCGGCCGGGGCATCCGCCGGGACGGAAGCGGCCGGGGTCGCCGTCACCGGCCGTGCCGCCGGGGTCCGGCCCATGCGGGTCTTCGTGCCCGGCGCGGGAACGGACGGCTGGGCCTCCTGCGTCGCCGGGGCGGCCGGAGCGGAGGCCGACACCGCGGCAGCGGGGGCCGAGCCCATGCGGGTCCTGGCCGGGGGCGCCGGGGCCGCCGCGGACGCAGGGGTCGTCGCGGGGGCCGCGTCATCACCGGCCGCCGGGCGGGCGGGCGCGGCCGGGGCGCCCCCCATCCGCGTCCTCGTGCCGCCCATCCTGGTCTTCACGGGCGGCATCGCCCCGTCTCCCGAGGGCGCCGGGGCCGCTGACACCGCGGCCTGGGGGGCGGACGACGGCGAGGCCCCGGCGTCGGGGGAGTCCGGCCGTGCGGTGACCGCGGGCGCCGCGGGCGTCGAGCCCGCCGTGGCCTGTCCGGAATCGAGGGGCCGGGGCGCCCCGCCCATGCGGGTCTTGCGCACCGGGGCGGCGGACGCCGCCTCCGGTGAGGGTGCCGCCGCAGGAGGCGCGGCGCCCTGCGCCGGCTCGGGCCGGGCCTCGTCGCCGCCGGCCGGGGCCGCAGGCGTCCCGGACCCGCCCTCCGGCTGCCGCAGCGGGGTGTACCCGGCCATGCGGCGCCGGGCAGGGCCCCGGGCCCCGGCGGGGTCCTGCGGCGCGTCGTTCTCGGTGGTCATGGGGCGGTCCGTTCCTTCGTCCGGGTCGGCGGGGGTTCGCGGGTCAGCCGCGGCGGGCGTTGATCTCCTCGACGAGCTGGGGGACGACGGTGAAGAGGTCCCCCACGATGCCGAAGTCCGCGATCTCGAAGATCGGGGCGTCCTCGTCCTTGTTGATCGCCACGATGGTCTTGGAGGTCTGCATGCCCGAGCGGTGCTGGATGGCCCCGGAGATCCCCAGCGCCACGTAGAGGTCCGGGGTGACCGAGATGCCGGTCTGGCCCACCTGGTAGTGCTGCGGCACGTACCCGGCATCGACGGCGGCGCGGGAGGCGCCCACCGCGGCCCCGAGGGCGTCGGCGAGCTGCTCGACGATCTCGAAGTTCTCCTTCGAGCCGACCCCGCGCCCGCCGGAGACCACGGCCTTGGCCCCGCGCAGCACCGGTCGGCCGGTGGCGGCCGGGGCGTCCGTGGCGGCATCGATCCTCGCCCCGGGGCCGGCGGCGGTGGCCACGGGGGCGGTGCGCACCTCCGGGCTCGCCACGGCCTCGGCGCGGGCGTCGACCGAGCCGGGCCGGACCGTGACGATCATCAGCCCGCCCTCCACGGTGGACTCGGTGGTGAAGTCCCCGCCGAACACCGCGTGCACGGCGATGACCTCCTGGCCCTCGGCGTCCCAGCGCACGCCGACCGCGTCCGCGGCGATCGCCCCGTTGGCCACGATCGCCAGGCGACCGGCCACCGCCTTGGAGTCGTTCGTCGCCGGCAGCAGCGCCACCTGCGCCCCGTAGGCCCGGGCGGCGTCGGCCAGGGCGCCGACCTGGGCGGTGCCCAGCTCGGCGGCCGCGGCCTCGGACTCGGCCATGTACACGTGCACCGCGCCGAGCTCCCCCAGCCGGGACGCCAGCGCCTGCCCGGCCCCGCCGGGGGCCGCCACCACCACGGCCACGGGGGTGCCCACCTGGGCGGCGGCACCCAGCAGGGAGGCGGCGGTGGACTTGGGCGTCCCGTCGGTGGTGGTCTCGATCAGGACAACGACGTTTCCAGCGGTCATGAGCGTGCTTCCTTCGCCTTCTCAGGTCTTCACGTGGTGGGTCTGTGGAGCGGGTACGGAGCGGGAGCCGGGTCGCGGCGGCCGGCACCCCGGCGGGGCGGCCGGCGGCGTCCGGCGGCGGTTCAGAGCAGCCTGTTCGCGGCCAGGAAGTCGGCCAGCTGGGCCGCCGCGGTGCCGTCGTCGGTGACCTTCGGCCCGGCCTGCTTCACCGGCCGGGCCGTGGCCGAGACCATCACCGAGCGCACGCCGGCCGCCTCCGGGCCCGCCTGGATGCCCAGGTCCGCCAGGGACCACGTGTCCACCGGCTTCTTCTTCGCCGCCATGATCCCCTTGAAGTTGGGGAACCGCGCCTCGGCGGACTTCTCCGTCACGGACACCACCGCCGGCAGCGGCGCGGACAGGGACACCGTGCCCCCGTCCACCTGGGCGGTGCCCGAGACACCGTCCGCGGCGAGGGTGACCTCGTCCAGGCCCGGCAGCACCGGCACGCCCAACACCTCGGCGACCATGGCGGGGATCATCCCGCCCCGGCCGTCCGTGGCCTCGTTGCCGGCCACCACCAGGTCCACCCCGCCGATCTTCTGCACCGCGGCGGCCAGCACGCGGGCGGTCTGGACCATGTCCGAGCCGGCCAGTGCCGGGTCCGTGACCAGCACCCCGGCGTCCGCGCCCATCGACAGCAGCTTGCGCACCGTCTTGGTCGAGTCCTCCAGGCCCATCGTCAGCACCACGATCTCGGTGTCCTTCTGGGCGTCCTTGTACTGCAGGGCCGACTCCAGGGCCCGCTCGTTGATCTCGTCCGGCACCGGCTCCGAGGCCGACCGGTCCAGCATCCCGGACTCCAGGTCGATCTTCCGGTCCGACCAGGTGTCCGGAACCTGCTTGGCCAACACGACGATTCTCACGGGGCGATCTCCTTGCCACACGGGCGATGGGGGACGGTGCGGGGGTCTGGGCCACAACTTACTAGGGCATCCATCTATTTACTAGGTCTTCCAAGCAAATGCGGCGATCCGTATGCTCTCCGCCATGACCCCTGAGTCCCCCGCCCTGGCCCTGCGCCGCGCCCGCGACATCCTGCTCGAGTCCCGCACGGACCCCACGGCCGCCTACGAGGCGTTCCGGTGGCCCCGGTTCGAGCACTTCAACTTCGCCGCCGACTGGATCGACCACGTCGCCGCCGGCGAGCGCGGCCACCAGGCCGCCCTCGTCATCACGGAGGAGGACGGCTCGGGCGAGCGGCGCACCTATCGCGAGCTGGCAGCCCGGTCCCGGCAGGTCGCGGCGTGGCTGGACGGGATCGGCGTGCGGCGCGGGGACCACGTGATCGTCATGCTCGGCAACCAGGTGGAGCTGTGGGAGGTCATGCTCGCGTGCTTCCGGCTCGGCGCCCCGGTGATCCCCTCCACCATCATGCTCGGCCCGGCCGACCTCGCCGACCGCGTGGAACGGGGACGGGCCTCGTGGGTCGTCACCACCGGCACGGAGGCCCCCAAGTTCGACGAGGTGCCCGGGGACCTCCAGCTCGTCCAGGTCGGCCCCCGGCCCGACGGCGGCGGCCACCGGCCCGCGCACGACTGGCAGGACTCCTTCGCGGCCCCGGAGGACTTCCGCCTCGCGGAGCCGACCCGCGCCGACGAGACGATGCTGCTGTACTTCACCTCGGGCACCACGTCCAAGGCCAAGCTCGTGGAGCACACGCACACCTCCTATCCCGTGGGACACCTCTCCACGCTGTACTGGATCGGCCTCGAACCCGGGGACGTCCACCTCAACGTCGCCTCCCCCGGCTGGGCCAAGCACGCGTGGTCCAACCTCTTCGCGCCGTTCCTGGCCGAGGCCACGGTCTTCCTCCACAACTACGGCCGGTTCGACGCCAAGGCCCTGATGCGGCAGATGGACCGCGAGGGCGTCACGAGCTTCTGCGCCCCGCCGACCGTGTGGCGGATGCTCATCCAGGCGGACCTGGGCCAGCTCGAGCACCCGCCCACCAAGGTCGTCGCGGCGGGCGAGCCGCTCAACCCCGAGGTCATCGCGCAGGTGGAGCGGGCCTGGGGCACCCAGGTCCGGGACGGCTACGGGCAGACCGAGACCACCCTCCAGGTGGCCAACACCCCCGGCCAGCCGGTCCGCCCCGGAGCGATGGGCAAGCCCCTGCCGGGCTACGACGTCGTCCTCATCGACCCGGACACGGACGCGGAGACGGACGGCACCGGGGAGCTGTGCCTGCGCCTGGACCCGCGGCCGGTGGGGCTGACCCCGGGCTACTGGGGCGACGAGCAGCGCACGGCGGAGGCCTTCCGCGGCGGCGTCTACCACACGGGGGACCTCGTGAGCCGGGACGCGGACGGCACCATCACCTACGTGGGCCGTACGGACGACGTGTTCAAGGCCTCCGACTACCGCCTCTCCCCGTTCGAGCTGGAGTCGGCGGTGATCGAGCACCCCGCGGTGGCCGAGGCCGCCGTCGTCCCGTCCCCGGACCCGATCCGGCTCGCCGTGCCCAAGGCCTACGTCCGCCTCGCCGAGGGCTGGGCGCCGGACGAGGAGACGGCCCGGTCCATCCTGCAGCACTGCCGGGACACCCTGGCGCCCTACAAGCGGATCCGCCGCCTGGAGTTCCACGAGCTGCCCAAGACCGTCTCCGGGAAGATCCGGCGCATCGAGCTGCGCCGGCGGGAGGAGCAGGTCCATCCCGACGGCGGTGCGGCCCCCGGGATCTCCCCGTCCGGCCCGGACGGGGTCGAGTACACCGACGACCTCCTGCGCCAGGACGCCGGGGCGGAGACGTGAGGGCCGTCGTCGTCCCCGAGCTGACCGGGCCGCACGCGGCCGAGCTGCGGGAGGTGCCCGAGCCGGCCGGCGCCCACGACCGCGCCGGCGGGCGCCGCGTGCTGGTGGACGTCCACGCCGCCGGCCTGTCCTTCATCGACCCCCTGCAGTCCCGGGGCCGGTACCAGGCCGGCAGCGAGCCGCCGTACGTGGCCGGGAGCGAGGTGGCCGGCGTCGTGCTCGAGGCGCCCGCCGACTCCGCCTTCCGGCCCGGCGACCGGGTGGCCGGCTCGGTGTGGCACGGCGCCCTCGCCGAGCGGGCCCTCGCGGCCGAGGACTACCTCGTCCACCTCCCGCCGGACCTCGACTACACGCGGGCCGCCGGGCTGCACATGAACTACTCCACCGCCCTGTACGCCCTCGAGGCCACCGGCGCGGGACCGGGGGGAACGGTGCTCGTCACCGGGGCCGGCGGCGGCGTCGGCACGGCGGTGCTGGACATCGCCCGGGCCCGGGGCGTGTCCACCATCGCCCTCGTCTCCTCGGACGCGAAGGAGCGCGTGGCACGGGAGTCCGGCGCCACGCACGTGGTGCGCTCCGCCGGCGACTGGCTGGGGCGGGTGCGGGAGCTCACCGGCGGGTCCGGCGTGCAGGCGTTCATCGACATGGTCGGCGGCGAGGGCTTCCTCGACGCCGTGCGCTCCCTCGCGATCGGCGGCACGGGCGTGGTGGTCGGGTTCGCCAGCGGCACGATCCCGGAGATCCGCGTGAACCGGCTGCTGCTGCGCAACCTCACCCTCAGGGGGATCGCGATGGACGTCATGGAGCGCGAGCACCCCGGCACGCTGGACCGCCTCCGGCGCGGCCTGGAGGAGTTGCTGGGCGCCGGCGCCCTGCACCCGGCCGTGGGCGCGGTCTACCCCCTGGAGCGGGCGGCGGAGGCGATGGCCTCCCTCGAGGAGCGGACCGCCGTCGGCAAGGTCGTGGTGTCCGTCAAGGACTGAGGCGGGGTCCGGCGGCGGGCGGCTCAGCCGGTGATCCGCCGCGCCTGGCGCAGCACCGGCTCGTCGACCATCCGCCCGCGGAACCGGAACACCCCGGGCTGGTGCTCCGCCTCGGCCAGCACGGCCCGCGCCCACTCGAGTTCCTCCGCGCCGGGCGCGTAGGCCTCCCGGATCACGGGGACCTGCGAGGGGTGGATGCAGGCGGTGGCGGCGAAGCCGGAGGCCGCGGCGTCCTCCGCCTCGGCGCGCAGCCCGTCGAGGTCCGGGATGTCCAGGAACACGGAGTCCACGGCGAGCTTGCCCGCGGCGGTGGCCGCGATGAGCACGCGCGAGCGGGCGTGGCGCGCCACGTCCCGGTACCGGCCCCGGCGCGGGCCCTCGGCGAAGCGGCTGGAGCGGCCGGCCATGGACGCCACGAGGTCCTCGGCACCCCACATCAGCGACGCCACGGCCGGGTGCCGGGCGATCTCCGCCGCCGCCTCCACGCCCGCGGCGGTCTCGCACAGGGCGATGACCCGGTACCCGGCCTCGTGCAGGTGGTCGAGCTGGCCGGCGGCCTCCGCCTTGGCGAGCATCAGCAGCCGGTACGGACCGCCCGCGAGGGCCGCGAGGTCCAGGTCGTGGTCCACGGTGCCCACGGGGTTGACCCGCACGATCGTGGTCACCGGGTCCATGCCCGCACCTCGGCCGGCGGCGGCCACGTGCTCGCGGGCGGCCGCCTTGTCCGCGGGGGCCACGGCGTCCTCGAGGTCGAGGATGACGGCGTCGGCGGCCGCCGCCGCCTTGGCGTAGCGGTCCGGCCGGTCGGCCGGGCAGAAGAGGATGGCCGGGCCGGGGTGCGCGGCGCTCATGGCGTGCCTCCCGACCCCGGGGAGAGCTGCATGAGGGTGGAGCGCTTGGCCACGGCCACCACGGTGCCGTGCTGGTTGCGCGCGGTGTGGTGGAACTCCACGACGCCCTGGTGCGGCCGCGAGCGCGAGCGGCGCTTGGCCGCGACCAGCGTCTCGGCGTACAGGGTGTCGCCGTGCCGCACCGGCGCCGGGAAGGACACCTCGGAGAAGCCGAGGTTGGCCACGATCGTGCCCTGGGTCAGCTGGGCCACGGACAGCCCCACCAGCGTGGAGAGGGTGAACATGCTGTTGACCAGCGGCTCGCCGAACTCCGTGCCGGCCGACCACGCGGCGTCCAGGTGCAGGGACTGGGTGTTCATGGTCAGCGTGGTGAACAGGACGTTGTCCGCCTCGGTGACGGTGCGCCCCGGGGCGTGGACGTAGACCGCGCCCTCCTCCATCTCGTCGAAGTACAGCCCGCGCTGCTCGATGCGCCGCGGCTCCGTGCCCGGTTGCGGATCCCGCTCGGTCATGCCGCCGATCCCTCCTCGTGCTGGTCGTGCTGGTCCCGCTCGTCCGGGATGCCCCGGCCGTCCGGCCCGCCGATCGTCCCGCCGGCGGCCCCCTCGGGGGCGCCATCGTCGGAGGCCCCGGCCGGGGTGATGACCGCCAGGACCTGCCCGCGGGCCACCGCATCCCCCACGGCCGCGTGCAGCCGCACGGTCCCGGCCACCGTGGAGCGGATGACGTGCTCCATCTTCATCGCCTCCACGACGACGACGGGGTCGCCCTCGGCGACCGCGTCGCCGTCGGCCACGGGGGCCAGCAGCACGGTGCCCGGCATCGGGGAGACCAGGGTGGGGTCCGAGCTGGCCTCGGCGTCCACGCCGTGGTCGGCGCGCTCGCGGCGGATGTCGAACAGCGCGCCCTCGCGGGCGAGCTGGACGCCCTCGGGGCCCACGACGGCGGTGAAGCCGCGCCCGACGCCGTCGAGGGTCACGGTGGCCCAGTGCCCGTCCCGGCGCACCCGGGCCGGCAGCTCGCCGTCCTCGGTGAGCACGCGCGGCGCCTCCACGCTCCCGGCCAGGCGGACCGTGGCGCGGGTGCCGTCCGCGGCGACGAGGCGGATCCGCCGGGGCGCGGCCTCGCCGAGCCGCCAGCCGTCGCGGCGGTGCCACGGGCCCGCCGCCGTGCCGCGGGCGGCGTCCATGAGCAGGGCGGCCTCGCGGAAGTCGCGCTCGGTGGGCGTGGCGGCCGCGAGGCCGTCGAGTTCGCGGGCGATCAGCCCGGTGTCGAGGTCCCCGGCCACGACGTCCGGCAGCCGCAGCAGCGCGCGCAGGAACTCGACGTTCGTGGTGAACCCGACGACGGCCGTGTCCTCGAGGGCGGCGACGAGCCGGCGCCGGGCCTCCTCGCGGTCCCGGCCCCACGTGATGACCTTGGCCAGCATGGGGTCGTAGTCCACGGAGACGACGAGGCCGTCCTCCAGGGCGGTGTCCACGCGCACGCCGTCAGCGGCCGGGTGCCGCACGTGCTCCACCGTCCCGCCGGTGGGCAGGAAGCCGGCGGCGGGGTCCTCGGCGTACACCCGGGCCTCGATCGAGTGCCCGTCCAGGACGACGTCCTCCTGGGCCAGCGCGAGCGGCTCGCCGGCGGCGATCCGCAGCTGCTGCTCCACCAGGTCCACGCCGGTGACCTGCTCCGTGACGGGGTGCTCGACCTGCAGGCGGGTGTTCATCTCCATGAAGAAGAACTCGTCCGGGGCATCGGCCGGGACGATGAACTCCACCGTGCCCGCCCCGCGGTAGTCCACGGACCGTGCGGTGTCGCACGCGGCCCGGCCGATCCGGGCGCGGGTGGCCTCGTCCAGCAGCGGGGACGGCGCCTCCTCGATGACCTTCTGGTGCCGGCGCTGCAGCGAGCACTCGCGCTCGCCGAGGTGGATGACGTTGCCGTGGGCGTCCGCGAGGACCTGGACCTCGATGTGCCGTGGCGTCGTCACGTAGCGCTCGAGGAACAGGGTGTCGTCGCCGAAGCTCGCGGCCGCCTCGCGGCGCGCGGCCTCCAGCGCGGCGTGCAGCCGATCGGGCGCCTCGACGACGTGCATGCCCTTGCCGCCGCCGCCCGCGGAGGGCTTGATGAGCAGCGGGTAGCCGACGTCCCCGGCCGCAGCGGCCAGTTCCTCGTTCGTCAGCCCGGGCCGGGCGATGCCGGGCACCGTGGGGACCCCGCGCTCGTGCACCGCGTTCTTCGCGGTGATCTTGTCCCCCATCACGCGGATCGACTCCGCCGTCGGGCCGATGAAGACCAGCCCGGCCTCCTCGCAGGCCCGGGCGAACGCGGCGTTCTCGGCCAGGAACCCGTAGCCCGGGTGGACGGCCTCGGCGCCGGTGGCCCGCGCCGCGGCGATCACGGCCTCGGCGTCCAGGTAGCTCTGGGCGGCCGGGGCGGGGCCGAGCCGCACGGAGGCGTCGGCCAGGCGCACGTGGCGCGCGCCGGCGTCGGCGTCCGAGTACACGGCCACGGAGCGGATGCCCAGCGAGCGCAGGGTGCGGATGATGCGGCAGGCGATCTCGCCGCGGTTGGCGATCAGCACGGTGGTGAACATGGCTCTCACATCCTGAAGACGCCGTAGCCCGGCGCGTCGGTGGGCTGGGTGGGGGCGCGCATGACCACGTCGAGCGCGAGCCCGACGACGTCGCGGGTCTGGGCCGGTTCGATGATGCCGTCGTCCCACAGGCGGGCGGTCGAGTAGTACGGGCTGCCCTGGCGTTCGTACTGCTCGCGCGTGGGCGCCTCGAACGCGGCCTGCTCCTCGGCGCTCCACTCGCCGCCGGCCGCCTCGATCTGGTCGCGCCGCACGGTGGAGAGCACGGAGGCCGCCTGCGGCCCGCCCATCACGGACACGCGCGCCCCGGGCCACAGCCACAGGAAGCGCGGGGAGTAGGCCCGGCCGCACATCGAGTAGGTGCCCGCCCCGAAGGAGCCCCCGACGACGACGGTCAGCTTGGGCACGGAGGCGGTGGCCACGGCGTTGACCATCTTGGCCCCGTGCTTGGCGATGCCGCCGGACTCGTACTCGCGCCCGACCATGAACCCGGTGATGTTCTGCAGGAACAGCAGTGGGATCCGGCGCTGCTCGCACAGCTCGATGAAGTGGGCGCCCTTGAGCGCGGACTCGGCGAACAGGACGCCGTTGTTGGCCAGGATGCCGACCCGGTGCCCGTGGATGCGGGCGAAGCCGGTCACGAGCGTGGTCCCGTACTCGCGCTTGAACTCGTGGAAGCTGCCGGCGTCGATGGTGCGGGCGATGATCTCCCGCGCGTCGTAGGGGGTGGTCAGCTCGACCGGCACCACGTCGGTGAGGGTGGCGGGGTCCTGCTCCGGGGCGGCCGCGGGCTCCGGCTCGTAGGGCAGGTCCGGCGCCGGGGGCAGCGTGGCGACGATGTCCCGCAGGAGCTGCACGGCGTGCTCGTCGTCCTCGGCGAGGTGGTCGGTGACCCCGGAGACCCGCGAGTGGACCTCCCCGCCGCCGAGGTCCTCGGCGGAGACGACCTCCCCCGTGGCGGCCTTCACCAGCGGCGGGCCGCCCAGGAAGATGGTCCCCTGGTTCCGCACGATCACGGTCTCGTCGCTCATGGCCGGCACGTAGGCGCCGCCGGCGGTGGAGGAGCCCATGACGGCGGCGATCTGCGGGATGCCGTCCCGGGACATCCGGGCCTGGTTGTAGAAGATGCGGCCGAAGTGGTCCCGGTCCGGGAAGACCTCGTCCTGCATCGGCAGGAACGCCCCGCCCGAGTCCACGAGGTAGATGCAGGGCAGCCGGTTCTCCGCGGCGATCTCCTGCGCCCGCAGGTGCTTCTTCACGGTGATCGGGTAGTAGGTCCCGCCCTTGACGGTCGCGTCGTTGCCCACGACCATCACGTGCCGGCCGTGCACCAGCCCGATCCCGGCCACCACGCCGCCGCTCGGGGCGTCGCCGCCGTACAGGCCGTGGCCGGCCAGCGGGGCGACCTCCAGGAACGGGCTGCCCTCGTCCAGCAGCGCGTCGATGCGGTCCCGGACCAGCATCTTGCCGCGGGAGACGTGCCGCTCGCGGGAGGCCTCGGGGCCGCCGAGGGCGGCGGTGGCCCGGTGCGACCGCAGCTCGGCGATCAGCTCGGGGTAGGTCGTCGGCATCGGTGGGGCCGCCCTTCGGGAGTACGGTGTCGGTCAGCTGCGGGCCGGGCCCGCCGCGGGGCCGATCCGAAATCAGGTTACTGGCCTCTAACCGAAATTGTCTATGATCGGGTCAGGACGGGATCCCGACCCGGACGACGGACCCCGCGGCACCCCGCCGCACGAGCAGGAGGACCCCATGACCGCGACCTGGCGGGCCACGCAGAAGGCCAACCGGCGCGCCGCGCTGATCCGCTCGGCCGCGCACCTGTTCGCCGAGCGCGGCTTCGCCGCCGTGTCCACCGGGGAGCTCGGCGAGGCCGTGGGCATGAGCGGGCCGGCCCTGTACAAGCACTTCCCCAGCAAGGACGCACTGCTGGCGGAGATCCTGGTGGACGTCTCGGAGCGGCTGCTGGCCGGCGGCCAGGCGATCGTGGCCGAGGACGGCCCGCCCGCCGAGGTGCTCGAGCGGCTGGTCCGGTTCCACCTCGACTTCGCCACCTCCGAACCGGACGTCATCCGGCTCCAGGACCGCGAGCTGCCCTCCCTCGCCCCCGAGGCCAACCACCGGGTGCGCCGCCTGCAGCGCGAGTACGTGCAGTCCTGGGACGGCCCGCTGGCGCGGCACCGTCCGGACCTCGACGACGACGAGCGCCAGGTCCGCCTGATGGCCACCTTCGGCCTGCTCAACTCGACCCCCCACAGCGCCGGGGGGTCGGCCCGCACGCCCGCGACGCACCTCCCGGAGGGGGCGCACGGGGCCGACGGGGCGCGCGGGTCGGACGCCGCCGACCGGCCCGGCGGGGGAGCGGGATCCGATGTCATCGACGTCCTGGCACCGATGGCCTGGCGGGCCCTGACGGGTTGACCGCCTACCCTGAGCCCATGTCCTCCTCCGCCCAGCACCGCACCGGCACATCGACGCCCCCGGGGATCCCCCGGGCGGCCACGGTCCTGCTCCTGAGACCCGGCACGGACTCGCCGACCCCCGAGGTCTTCACCATCACCCGGCACACCGCCCTGGCCTTCAGCGCGGGGGTCTCCGCCTTCCCCGGCGGCCGCGTCGACGCCGCCGACGAGCTACCGGCGGACTTCTGGGCCGGCACCGACCTGGTCGACTGGGGCCAGCGGCTGCAACTGGAACCGGAGACCGCCGGGATGGTGCTGGCCGGCGTCGTGCGCGAGACCTTCGAGGAGACGGGGGTGCTGCTGGCCCGGCACCGGGACGGCCGCCCCGTGGACGCCGCCACCCTGGCCGCGCTCCCGGACGATGCCCGCCGACGGGTGGAGGACCACGAGCTCGACTTCGCCACCCTGCTGGCCGAGCACGGCCTGCACCCGGACGCCGGCGGCCTGCGCGCCCTGTCCCGCTGGGTCACCCCGGAGGGCGAACCCCGGCGCTACGACACCTACTTCTTCCTGGCCGCCCTGCCGGACGGGCAGGAACCGGGCACCCTGTCCTTCGAGGGAGCGGACAGCCGGTGGACCACCGCGACGGCGGCCCTGGAGGACTTCCGCGCCGGCATCCACCGGCTGATGCCGCCCACCTGGGCCCAGTTCCGCGCCCTCGCAGGGGCCCCCGATCTCGACTCCGCGCTGGCCACCGGCGGCACCCTCGCACCCGTCCAGCCGACGGTCGCCAGTCGCAAGCCACGCCGGATCATCGACTTCCCCGGCCATGAGGACTTCGCCCGCGACCTGGCCGCGGGGAGTTCCGCGTCCGGCCCACCGGCGTGAGGCGCCCCGGGCTGCACCGGCCTACCGCTGCCGCGTGCCCGGGCCCGGGCCCAGGCGCAACCGGGCGCCGAGCGCCCTGGCATGCTCGGGGCACGCTCCATCGGACGCCCCACTGCTCCAGGGCCAGGGCGGTCCCAGCCGCCGTCAGCGCCTCCCCGTCGAGGCGCCCACGGGCTGGCGCCGGTACCATTCCGGTCGCCAGCGGTCGGGCAGGACGTGGCTGACGACCATCCCGACGACGATGCCCGTGAGCAGCACCGCGATGGACGCCACCTGCATCCAGGAGGAGTCCCCGGCCTGCGCCAGGCCCAGCAGCACTCCGCCGATGAGGGAGGTCCCGGAATAGACGGCCAGGGTCAGCAGCCCCCAGTGCGGCCCCCAGAGGGTGAGCGGTGGGTGGATGGCCGTCCACCCGCGCCAGCTCCCCCGATAGGCCCGCGCGCTCAGGACACCGCACCACAGTGCCGCCGGGCAGAAGATCGCCGTGATGGCGATCGCGATCACGTGGTTGTCCGACAAGCCGGCCTCCCCAGAAGTCGTCCCAGGCGTTCTCTCAGCACGGCCTCGCCGGCCCAAGGTACTCGCCAGCCATCCTGGGAACGGTCCGCCCGGGTCGCGATGGGGAGCCCTTCCCTCCGCCGGTCTCGCAGGCACGTGGACGCCCAGGCTCCCGAGCCCACGCACTGTCAATATTTCACGCCATTGCTCTGATTGCGCCCAACTATTGGGGGCAAGAAGCCGTAGAAGCGGGAAATGGTGACTTCCTGACCACGGTGAAGATGGAGTGAAATTATCCGTCGGTTCCCGCACCGCGAGGCCTCGCAGCGGTCAAGACTGGTGGTCAACGAAGCGATCCACATCACTTCGACCGCCACAGTCCACACCCGACTCGCAGGAGAGCCGCCATGGAACAGAACACCCCCGCATCCGCCGAACAGCTCCAGCACGACTGGGACCACAACCCCCGTTGGGCCACGGTCGAGCGCACCTACTCCGCCGAGGAGGTCGTGAAGCTGCGCGGCCGGGTCCAGGAGGAGCACACCCTGGCCCGCCGCGGCGCCGAGAAGCTCTGGGACCAGCTGACCGCCGAGCACGCCGAGGGCCGGTTCACCAACGCCCTGGGCGCCCTGACCGGCAACATGGCCGTCCAGCAGGTCAAGGCCGGCCTGCGCGCCATCTACCTCTCCGGCTGGCAGGTGGCCGCCGACGCGAACCTCTCCGGCCACACCTACCCGGACCAGTCCCTCTACCCGGCCAACTCCGTCCCGCAGGTGGTGCGCCGGATCAACAACGCGCTGCTGCGCGCGGACCAGATCGAGTTCTCCGAGGGCATCCAGACGGTCGAGGACTGGCTGGTGCCGATCGTGGCGGACGCGGAGGCCGGCTTCGGCGGCCCGCTCAACGCCTACGAGCTGATGAAGTCGATGATCGCCGCCGGCGCCTCGGGCGTGCACTGGGAGGACCAGCTGGCCTCCGAGAAGAAGTGCGGCCACCTGGGCGGCAAGGTGCTCATCCCCACCGGCCAGCACGTCCGGACGCTCAACGCCGCCCGGCTCGCCGCGGACGTGGCCGGCGTCCCCTCCGTCATCATCGCCCGGACCGACGCGGAGGCCGCCACCCTGATCACCTCCGACGTGGACGAGCGCGACGCGGAGTTCATCACCGGCGAGCGCACCGCCGAGGGCTTCTACAAGGTCCGCAACGGGATCGAGCCGTGCATCGCCCGTGCCAAGGCCTACGCGCCGTACTCCGACCTCATCTGGATGGAGACCGGCACGCCGGACCTGGAGCTGGCCAAGCAGTTCGCCGAGGCCGTCAAGTCCGAGTTCCCGGACCAGATGCTCTCCTACAACTGCTCGCCGTCCTTCAACTGGCGGAAGAACCTGGACGACGAGACCATCGCCAAGTTCCAGCGCGAGCTCGGCGCCATGGGCTACACCTTCCAGTTCATCACCCTGGCCGGCTTCCACGCCCTCAACCACTCCATGTTCGACCTGGCCAAGGGCTACAACGAGCGTCAGATGGCCGCCTACGTGGAGCTGCAGGAGCGCGAGTTCGCGGACGAGTCCCGCGGCTACACCGCCACCAAGCACCAGCGCGAGGTCGGCACCGGCTACTTCGACGCCATCTCCACGGCGCTGAACCCGGACGCCTCCACCCTGGCCCTGACCGGGTCCACCGAGGCCGGCCAGTTCCACTGAGCCGACCGGCCCTCGCGGCCCGTCCCCTCCGGACGCGCGGCGGGCGGCGGACCGGCCCACCGGCCGGCCGCCGCCCGCGGCGTCCCCCACCAGACACCCCCGACCAGCCGACCACCCCAAGACCCGACGCCGGCACCCCACCCGGGCCGCCGGCGTCGCCCACCACACCCCGCACCACAGCCCTGGGGCCTCTTCCCTTCCACCCACCCTGACCGCGCGGCCCGGCCGGCCGCGCACCGCGTCGCCGGCAGCGCCGCCGGCGCGCACGACTTCCCCGAGGAGACTCCCATGTACCCCACCGACCAGCCCATCACCCTCAACGGCGTGACGATCACCGGCCCCCACCTGCCGCGGCAGGAGGAGATCCTCACCCCGGACGCGCTCGACTTCCTGGTCACGCTGCACCGGCGCTTCAACGGCCGCCGGGCCGAGCTGCTGGCCCGGCGCCAGGAGACCCGCCGGCGCATCTCCGAGGGCTGGACCCCGGACTTCCTGCCGGAGACCCGCACCATCCGCGAGGACGAGTCGTGGCGCGTGGCCCCGCTCGCCCCGGGCCTGAAGGACCGCCGGGTCGAGATCACCGGGCCCGTGGACCGCAAGATGACCATCAACGCCCTGAACTCGGGGGCCAAGTGCTGGCTGGCCGACTTCGAGGACTCCTCCTCGCCCTCGTGGGAGAACATGCTGGCCGGCCAGGTGAACCTCCGGGACGCCATCCGCCGCCGGATCGACTTCACCTCGCCCGAGGGCAAGGAGTACAAGCTCGGCGGCGTGCAGCTGGTGGACCGGCCGACCATCATCGTCCGTCCCCGCGGCTGGCACCTGGACGAGGACCACCTGACGGTGGACGGCGAGCCGATGGCCGGGGCGCTCGTGGACTTCGGCCTGTACTTCTTCCACAACGCCAAGGAGCTGCTGCGCCGCGGCATCGGCCCGTACTTCTACCTGCCGAAGACGGAGAACCACCTCGAGGCCCGGCTGTGGAACTGCGTGTTCATCGTGGCCCAGGACGCCCTCGGCATCCCCCAGGGCACCGTCCGGGCGACCGTGCTGATCGAGACGATCACGGCGGCGTTCGAGATGGAGGAGATCCTCTACCAGCTGCGCAACCACGCCGCCGGGCTGAACGCCGGGCGCTGGGACTACATCTTCTCCATCATCAAGAACTTCCGGGACCGCGGCGAGGACTTCGTGCTGCCGGACCGGGCGGACGTGACCATGACCGCCCCCATGATGCGCTCCTACACCGACCAGCTGGTCCGGGCCTGCCACAAGCGCGGGGCCTCGGCGATCGGCGGCATGGCCGCCTTCATCCCGAACCGGCGCGACCCGGAGGCGAACGAGCGGGCGCTGGCCAAGGTCCGCGAGGACAAGACCCGGGAGGCCAACGACGGCTTCGACGGCTCGTGGGTGGCCCACCCGGACCTGGTGCCGGTGGCCATGGAGGTCTTCGACGCGGTGCTGGGCGACCGGCGCAACCAGATCCGCACCAACCGGCGCGAGGACGTCACCCCGGACGCCGCCGGCCTGCTCAACGTCTCGGCCACCCCGGGCGCGATCACCGAGCAGGGGGTGCGCACCAACATCGAGGTGGGCATCCGCTACGTGGAGTCCTGGCTGCGGGGCAACGGCGCCGCGGCGATCCACAACCTCATGGAGGACGCCGCCACCGCGGAGATCTCGCGCTCCCAGATCTGGCAGTGGATCAACGCCGGGTCCACCGCGCGGCTCGCCGAGGGCGGCACCCGCACCGTGACCCGCGAGTGGGTGCAGCAGCTGATGGAGGAGGAGTTCGCGGCGATCGAGCGCACCGACGGCGACCGGTTCGACGACGCCCTGGAGATCTTCGCCGGCTGCGCCCTGGCCGAGGAGTTCCCGGACTTCCTCACCCTGCCGGCCTACCGCCGGTTCCTCTCGGCGAACGCCCCGGCACGCCAGGAGCTCGCGGGCGCCACCCCGTGAGCTGACCCCACGGTCCGGGGCCACCGGGACCGCCTCCGGCTACACTGCGAATCCGGAGGCGGTACCGGTGGCCCCGTGGCGTGCCGGCCGTCCCCGACCACCCCAACAGAGGAGGATCGCATGAGCACCGAACCCGTGGACCCGGACGTGCCGGAGCAGGACCGCCAGGACGCGTCGTCGTCCCCCGAGGCGGAGAAGGACTCGAAGGGTCCGGACACCGAGCAGGGCCTGGACGAGCAGGTCGAGGAGACGTTCCCCGCCTCGGACGCCCCCGGGAACTACTGAGCGGTCCGCCGCAGTGACGGACGGGGCCCCACGGACCAGGTGGTCCGCGGGGCCCCGTCGTGTGCGCGGGCGGTGCGCGGCGGCCTGCCCGGGCCCTGCCGGGCGCCGGATCCCCGCCGGGGCTCAGTAGTTGGACGGCGGGTCGGAGGCGGGGAAGGACTCCTCCTCCCACTCGTCGGCGCGGGCGTCGTCGGCGTCGTGCCGCCTCTTGGCCTCCTCGGCCGCCCGGCGGGCCTCCTCGGCGGCGTCCCGGGCCTCCTCGGCCGCCTGGCGGGCCTCCTCGGCGGCGTCCCGCGCGTCCTGCGCGGACGCGGGATCCGGCTGCGCCCCTCCCGGAACGCCGGGGGACAGTGGTTCGGTGCTCATGGGGGTCCTCCTGCTCGGTCCTGGTGGTGCCTCGGAGGATACTCCCGCTCCCCCGCGCAGGTCAGGGCGTCATCGACCGTCCACGGGGTCCCCGCCGCCGTCCAGGGCGTCGGCGAGGAGGTCCCGGGCCTCGCCGGTCGCCGAGCGCCGGGACAGCAGCCAGGCCGCCAGCGTGGCCAGCAGCACCAGCACGGCGGCCCCGCCGGCCGTGAGGGCCAGCGAGGCCGACTGCAGCCCCGCACCGTCCGAGCGGCCCACGGCGATCCAGGCGAGTCCCCACGCCGTGGCCACGGCGGGGGCGAACCGGCCGCCGTCGTAGAGCGCCGTGGCCGTGGCCACCAGGGTGGCGGCCACCACCAGCACGGTGGCCCACGCGACGGGGCCGATCGGCGCGCCGGAGAAGCCCAGGGAACCCAGCCAGGCCGCCACGTTGGCCAGCGTGGCCACGGTGACCCAGCCCAGGTACAGCCCCTGTACGCCGTCGAGCAGGATCCGCTCCGCCCAGCGCCCGGCGGGCCCGCGGCGGGCGGGGGCCGTCGTCGCCGGCCGGACCCGGTACCGGGCGGACTCGAGCACGACCAGCACCCGGCACAGGCACGCCAGCAGCAGGACGATCACCAGCACGCTCGCCCCGAGCCAGCCGGCCTGCACGGCCCAGATCCACGCGGCGTTGAGCACGATGCCCGCCAGGACCCACGGCCGCGCGGCATCGTGCCGGGCCGAGGCCGCGGCGGGCAGGAACTGCCAGGTCCCGTAGCCGACGAAGCCCGCGTAGATCACCGACCAGATCGCGAAGGCGGGGCCGGCCGGCGCGATCCAGGTGCCGTCCTCGCTGAGCCAGCCCCCCGCCGCGGACTGGATGGGGGTGCCGCCGAGGGCCCCGGAGCCCACGAAGGTGCTGACGATGGCCAGGGCGATGACCACGGCCGTCGTCACCTGCCCGGGGCGGCGGGACAGGAAGCCCGGGCCCCCGGGACGGCGGGCGGCGGGGGCGGCCGGCGCGGCGCTCATGACCGGTCCCCGGAGGTGGCCCGGGCGGTGGCGGCCGGGGTGGCGCCGGCGCCCTCTCCGGCGCCCTCTCCGGACGGGCCGTCCCCGGCGTCGCCGCCGGGCCAGCGCCACTCCTCGAGCCCGGCCCGCTCCGCGTCCGTCAGCGCGCGGGAGGACCCGTCCGGGCCGACCATCACCATCACGGCGTCCACGGTGAACACGGGGCCGTCCCCCTGCACGCCCTGGTGGCGCAGCGTGAAGGAGCGGGTGCCCACCCGGAGCACGCCCACCCGCACCTCGAGCGGCACCCCGTAGTGGGCCGGGCGGTGGTAGTCGATGACCTGGCGGGCGACCACCCGGCCGCCCACCGCCCCGGACCCCTCGAGGGAGGCCGGGCCGTCCAGGTGCACCTGGAAGCGCACGCGCGCCTCCTCCGCGAGGGTCACGACGCGCGCGTTGTTGACGTGGCCCAGCAGGTCCTGGTCGGACCAGCGCAGGTCCAGCGGGACGGGCAGGAATCTCTCGGTCATGGGGTCCTCTCGAGGTCGGCGCCGGCACGGCCGCGGGCGGGTGCCGGCGGCGCGGCGGCCCTCCGGTGGCGGTCCGGCCGGGGCCGGGTGTCGGTCCATGGTGCTCCCACCCCGGCCCCGCCGTGGTGCTGGGGCCAGCGTACCGAGGGGGCCGGGACTAGGGCACCACCGCGCGCCGGTGGCCCACGTCCAGCACCACCGCGAGGATCCCCAGGAGCCCGACGGCGGCCCACAGGGCGCCCAGCCCCCAGGCCCGGTAGGCCACGGCGCCGGCGACGGACCCGATCGCGATGGCCGCCCACAGCGCCAGGTACCGCAGCCAGACCACCCGGTTGCCACCGGTCAGCGCGAGGGCCAGGTGCTGGCCGGTCTTCACGAGGGTGCCGGTCATGTACGTGAGCCCCACGGTGACCTCGCCGCCCCGGGTGAAGGTCCCGTTCACGGCGCCCATCCCGGCGGCCACCGCCGGCGGCACGGCCGGCCCCAGGCCCGGCACGAGGGACAGGACGGCGGCCAGCAGCACGAAGCCCAGGGAGACCCAGACGGCCGTGGAGCGGGGGCCGGAGGGCTCGGGACGGGCGGACCGGGCCGAGCGCACGTGCACGGCGAGCGCGGAGGCCACCACGCCCACCACGAAGGAGAGGACCAGGCCCATCGCCTTGGCCCAGCCGAGCGGGTCGCCGGTGGCCAGGTCCGCCCCGGCCCGGGTGGAGTTACCGGACATGAAGGAGACGAAGTAGCCGCCCAGGTGGATGAACGCGAGGCCGTCCACGAAGCCGGCCGTCGCGGTCAGGGCAGCGGCCAGCAGCCCCTGCCGGGGCGTGAGTGATCCGGCCACCGCAGGGCTCCTCTCCCCGGTGGGCCCACCGGCCCGCTCCTCCGCCGTCGACTCGACTTTAGCGGCCCGAGGTGGGTTAGATGAGGACAAGCGAGGGAACAACGAGAGGACGTACCGTGCCCATCAAGGACCCGATCGACGCGACATTGGCCATCGCCGACGCCCCGGCACCGGACAGTGACCGCAAGCCGGACAGCCCGCCCAAGTTGACGGGGTCGAGCCGGAAGTACGCGTTCCGGAGGGCGCTCAAGGAATTCGGCTCGGACGGCGGCACGGACCTGGCGGCCATGCTGACCTACTACACGGTGCTGTCCCTGGCCCCGGCCCTGCTGGCGATCTTCTCGATCATCACGCTCGTGCTGGCCAACAATGCCGAGACCGTCACCACCCTGGTGGACGACCTGGTCAAGCGGTACGTCCCCGCGGACTACCAGGGCCTGGTGGTGAACCTCGTCGAGACCATGACCAGCTCGGCCGGCGGGGGCGTGATCGCGCTGGTCATCGGTATCGCCACGGCCCTGTGGTCGTCCTCGGCCTACGTCAAGGCCTTCTCCCGCTGCATGAACACCATCTACGGGGTCGAGGAGGGCCGCGGCTTCGTCAAGCAGGTGGTGACCATGCTGCTGGTGACCCTGGTGCTGCTGGTCGGCGTGGTGCTGATCCTCGTCTCGATCGCGCTGAACCAGTCCCTGGTGTCCGGGGTCCTGGGCCCCATCGCCGAGCCGCTCGGGTTCGGCGGCGCCCTGAACTTCCTCACGCAGACCTTCCTGCCGATCTGGGCGTGGGTGAAGTGGCCCGTGATCCTCGTGGCGGTGGTCGTCATGATCGCCGTGCTGTACTACTTCACCCCGGTCGTGAAGCAGCCGAAGTTCACCTGGATCAGCATCGGCGCGGTCGTGGCGATCGTCGGCATCGCGATCGCCGGCGTCGCCCTGTACATCTACTTCAGCTTCTTCGCCGGCTACAGCTCCTACGGCGCCATCGGCACCGTCATGGCCCTGCTGTTCGCCCTGTGGGTGTTCAACATCGTGCTGCTGCTGGGCGCCGAGATCGACGCCGAGATGGAGCGCGCCCGCCAGCTGCAGGCCGGCATCACGGCCGAGGAGATGATCCAGCTGCCGCCGCGCAGCACGGCCAAGGTGGAGAAGGCCCGGGTGGCCCGGGACAAGCTCGAGGCCGACGGCCGGGTGCTGCGCCTGTCCACCCCGGACACCGTCCGGGACGGCGACCACTCCTGATCCGGGCCCTCGGCGGTGCGGGCGGGACTGGTGGGCCAGTCCTGCCCGCACCGCCTGGACAGGTATCAGCCCCTCGCGTCCGACGTGGTCGGAAGGGCCTGCGAGCGCCAGCCGAGACCTTCCCGGCCCAGAACGCGGCTCACACCTTCGACTTGCGGTACCCGGCGGCGATCGCCGCGGCCTCCGACGCGAAGCAATTGCGGGAGTTCGTCTGCCCGTAGTGACGCTGACCGGGGACGTGGTAGATCATCGAGTTGTCGTTGCCCTTGATCGGGTGCGACGACGGGCACTGTCCACCGCTGCCGCCGACGGCCGGTCCACCGCCCGGCGCCGCCGGCGGGGCCGGGGCCTGGCGCTGCTGCCGCTGCTGCTCCGCCTGGCGGGCGGCCTCCCGGCGCTGGGCCTCCTCGCGGGCCGCCGCGGCCTGCTCCGCCTGCTGGGCCGCCGACTGGCGCTCGGCCTCGGCTCGGCGCGCGGCCTCACGCTCGGCCTCGGCCTGGCGGGCTGCCTCGCGGGCCGCCGCGGCCTGCCGCGCCTCCTCCGCCTGGCGCGCTTCCTCGGCCTTCCGGGCGGCCTCCGCCTGCCGCTCGGCCTCCGCCTTGCGCTCAGCGGCCGCCTTGCGCTCAGCCGCGGCCTTCCGCTTCGCCTCCGCCTGGCGCTTGGCCTCCGCAGCAGCCCGGCGTTCGGCCTCCTTGATCGACTCCTGCTCGGCCCTCAGGCCATCGCGGTACTCGACGGCGGCCGGCAGGGCCGTGTCCAGGCGGGCGCGGATCGAGGGTGCGGTGGAGGCATAGGCCTTCTGCAGCACCACGTGCGCGCCCGAGCCCGCGAGGTCCAGGGCGCCCTCGAGCGCCTGGCCCGCGGCGATCACCGGCCCGGCCGCCGCCAGGGCTCCCGCCACCCCGGCGGCGTCCGCGGGGATCGCGGCGGGCAGGTCCTCGAGCGGCGGCAGGGCGTCCTGCGCCATGCCGGGAAGCGTGCAGTCCACGGCCGGGTCGTGCAGTCCCTCGCCGGCCTCCTCGGCCCGCTGCTGGGCCTCCAGCACCTCGTCGTAGAAGCGCTCGTTCGGTTCGTACAGCACGGCCACGCCGAGGCCGGCCGCGGCGATATCCGCGTTGACGAGCGAGTCGTCCTTGTACACCCCGGCCAGGGTGCGGCCATAGCGGTCGGTGCGCTCGACGTCGTAGGCCAGCTCGATCCGGTCCCCGGGCGCCAGCAGCCCCTCCAGGAACTCCGTGGCCTCGGCCCCGAGGCACTGCACCGGCTTCTGCGGGTGCTTCGTCTCCGGGGTGTCCACGTTGAGCAGCCGGATCCGCTGCGTGCCGCCCCCGAGCCGAGCGTCGACGGTGTCCCCGTCGATCACGCGGACCACCGTCGCCGCGTCGCGCTCCTCCCCGCCGGACTGGGCGACGGCCACCGCGACCACTCCGCCGACCACCATCCCCGAGACGACGACGCCCGCGACCACCTTGGCCGCCACGGACCCCAGTGCACCAGAACCTGCCATGACTCTCCCTCGAACCTGCCCCCACCGTGATGACGAGATGAAGCGTACGGCCGCCGCGGCCACCCCGGCGCCGGCCCGTCGCGCCTCGTCACAGAGGCAATGCCGCCCCGCGCCCCCTGGGTGGAGAATGGGTCCATGGCCGAGACCGCGACCCCGCCCGCACAGCCCGCCGAACCCGCCCGGACCACCGCCCAGAAGCTGTTCATCAGGCCCGGGGACACCCTGTTCCTCGGCGGCGGGCACCAGGGCCTGCACGCCCTCCTGGACCCGCTGCCCGAGGACGTCCTCGTGACGCAGGACATCGGGGCGGCGACCGCCGTCGTGCTCTTCGCCCAGGACCAGCGCTCGCTGGACGGCGTGCTGGACGACTGGCTCGAGCCGGCCCTGGGCGCCCGCGTGCTGTGGATCGGTTACCCCAAGGGCGGCCGCTCGGACCTGTCCCGGGACACCATCTGGGCGGACCTGCAGCGGCGCGGACAGGCCCTCAACGGCAACGTCGCCCTGTCCGGGGAATGGTCCTCCGTGCGCGTGCGGACCACCCCCGCCTAGTCCCCGCGGTCCCGCCCGCCGCGGGCCCGCGGCCACCGTCGCCTCGTAGACTGGCCCCAGCGGGCCGGCACCCGCCGGCCGGAAGCTGAGACGACAGGGAACCGTACCCATGCGCCGAATGTCCGACCCCGCGTACCTCACCGACGCCCGGAACCACCTGCACGGCGAGCACATCGCCCCGATCACCGAGCTCTGCCAGTCCCTCGAGGACCCCGCCAAGGGACCCGTGCCCTACCTCGACCCCGCCTACGACGTGGACGAGGCGCGGATCCTCGTGCTCACCGCGGCCCCGGGCGAGGGCACCGCCTCCGGTTTCCTCTCCCACGAGAACGACGACGACGCCTCCGAGCGCCTGGACCGCGTCCTGCGCTCCGCCGGGCTCGCCCCGCGGTTCACCATCCCCTGGACGGTGCACCCCTGGACCCAGGAGGGCTACGCCCTCAACCTCACGCGGGACCAGATCACCGCGGGGCTGAAGCCGTTCAAGCGCTTCCTCAAGCAGGTCCCCCGCGTGGTGGCCATCATGGCCCACGGCGGGGAGGCCCAGAAGCTCCTGAAGGCCTTCTCCGGCACGATCGGGGGGACCGTCCTGGAGGAGAAGGCGATCCGCGTCTTCGCGCTGCCCGCCGTCCACGCCCAGGGCGGCGGCCGCAAGGCGGCCCCGGAGGAGGTCGAGGAGCAGATGGTGGAGGCGTACGGCCAGGCCATGCGGCTGTGCGGGGTCCGGCCGGTCACCACCGACGCCTGACGCCCCCGGACACGGGAAGACCCCGGGGGCCGTGGCCCCCGGGGTCTTCCACCGGAACGGTCGTCGGCGCCGGACGGCGCCGCGGCGCACTCAGGCGCGCAGGTGCTCCGGGGTCTCCTCGGACACCGGGTCCAGCACGAAGTCGTAGTTGACCTCCTTGCCGTGGCCGTCCGAGGCGTCCTGCGGGTCCAGGATCAGCTCGGGCTTGACGGCCGAGGCGATGTCGTCGTCATTGTGCTCGTCACCCGGGAAGTACAGCTGGGCGGTGAGCAGCTCGTGGCCGGGGGCCGAGACCTTCAGGTGCAGGTGGGCCGGGCGCCAGGCGTGCCAGCCGGCGGCGGCGATCAGCTGGCCGCAGGCGCCGTCGGTCGGGATCTGGTACGGCGCGGGCTGGATCGTGTCGATCGCGAAGTGGCCCTCCTCATCGGCGATGAAGGTGCCGCGCAGGTTCCACTCCGGCAGGTTCGGGGCGAACTGCGAGTAGAAGCCGTCCTCGTCGGCGTGCCACAGCTCGATCTTGGCGTTCGGCAGGGCCTTGCCGTCGGTCCCGCGGACCTGGCCCTGGAAGAGCAGGCGGGTGCCCTTCTCGTCCGGACGCTGGGAGATCTTGGCCGGGGCGCCCTTGCCGGTCTGCTGGGACGGGGAGTCCGGGATGTAGTACGGGCCCTCGATGGAGCCCTTGTTGCCGTCGCGGTGCTCCGTGGCGACCTCCTCCACGGAGTGCTCCAGCCACACGTCCAGGAACAGCGGCCACTCGCCGTCCTCGCCGACCTTGATCAGCCACGCCTTGAGGGCGTTGAACTCGGGGTAGGTGACCTTCTTCTCCAGGATGATGTCGTTGGCGGCCTTGACGAGGGCCGAGGCCAGCTCGTTGACGCGGGCCTGGTCGGCCTGGACGGCGGCCGTCTTGCCGGACTGGCGGAAGCGGTCGGTGGCGGCGGCGCCGGAGGCGGCAGCGGTGGCCTGTTCGGTCGGGGTCATGATTACCTCTCTCGGTTTGGTTGGGGATTCAAGAAAGTGAGGCCGTGTTGACGGTCACATTTGTTGCGGTCAGCCTATGGATGACACGGGCCGAGCGGAATGTCGCGTTTCAGTGGTATTGAGACGCGATGCATCCGAATGACTCGGACTAGGCATCCGTCCGGTACCGCGCCAGCTTCTCCTCGTCGATCTCCGCCCCCACGCCCGGCACGTCGCGTACCGCGATGCAGCCGCCGACGATGGAGAGGGGGTCGGCCAGGAGATCGTCGCTCATGTCGAGGAAGTTGGACAGCTCTCCCGCGCGGCGGGAGCTGGCCTCGTGGGCGGCGCCGAAGGTGACGGTGGCCAGCGAGCCGACCTGCGTGTCGATCTGGTTGCCCATCGTCACGTCCACCCCGAGCCCGGTGCACAGCCCCAGGATCTCGGTGGCCTCGGTGAACCCGGAGCGCGCGGTCTTGATGCAGATGGCGTTGCAGCCACCGGACAGCAGCTCCCGCGAGGCGTCACCGGCGGTGGGCACGGACTCGTCGCCCACCACCGGGATCGGGGACTTCTCCACGAGCCGGCGCCGGCTCATGGCCTCCTTGGCGTCGCACGGCTCCTCCAGCAGCGTCAGGCCGAGCCCCTCGGTCCCGCGCAGCACCTCCATCGCCTCGTTGGCGGTCCAGCCGCGGTTGGCGTCGAGGTAGAGCTCCACGTCCTCGCCGAGCCCCTCGCGCAGCACGTGGCACGCCTCGATGTCCAGGGCGAGCGGCCGCCGGCCGACCTTGAGCTTGAAGGTGGTGATGCCGTACTCCTCGCCGAAGCGCAGGGCCTCGTCCAGCAGCTCCTGGGCGGGCCGGAAGCCGAGCATGTGGCTCACGCGCATCGAGTCCGTCCAGCCGCCGAGCATCTTGTGCACCGGCATCCCGAGCGCCTTGCCGGCCAGGTCCCACAGCGCGATGTCCACGGTGCCCTTGGCCACCTGGTTGTGGATGGTCCGGCGCATCACCGCGTGGGCCTTCTCCCGGTCGAACGGGTCCAGGCCGATCAGCTGGGGCGCGAAGACCTCCTCCACCACGTTCTTGATGGAGACCTGGGTCTCGCCGTAGGTGTACGGCCGCGGCGGGGCGTCGGCCACGCCCGTGACGCCCTCGTCCGTGTGGATCCGCACCAGCACGTGGTCGGCGGTCTCCACCGCACCCGAGGCGAACTTCAGCGGGTGGGTGTAGGGGATGGCATACGGAATGGCCTCGATGCCGGTGATCTTCATGGAGCCTCCTGGGCGATGGGGGGTGCGGTGTCGGCGGGGGACGGCCGCCGGCGGACCTGCTCGACGGCGCGGTGGGCCAATGAGCGGAAGCCCGGTAGGAGCAGGGACCGGCTGCCGCGCTTCCAGGCCAGCGCCAGCCCCACCTCCGGGCTCTCGGCCAGTTCGCGGTAGGCGACGGGCCACGCGGCGGCCCGGCGGGCGCCGTCCGGAACGAGGGCCAGGCCCATGCCGGCCCCGACGAAGGCCAGCAGCGTGGAGGTCTCGGTGGCCTCCTGCACCACGCGCGGGCTGAAGCCCGCCCGGCGGCAGGCCTCGCGGGAGATGGTGGCGACGGCGGAGGCCTGCGGGTAGCTGACGAAGTCCTCCCCCGCGAGCTCCGCCAGGTCCACGGGCCCCTCGCCCGCGGCCAGCCGGTGCCCGGCGGGCAGGGCGACGAGCAGGGAGTCGCCCTCGAGGGCGTCGAGGGTGACCTCGGGGGACTGCACCGGCGGCCGCAGCACCGCCACGTCCAGGCGGTTCTCCAGCAGCCCCTGCTCGATGTTGGGCGTGAGCATCTCCCCCATGACGTGCAGGCGCACGCCGGGCAGCTCGCGGCGCGCGAGCTGCACGACCGCCGGCATGACCCGGTAGGTGGCGGAGCCCACGAAGCCCACGCGCAGCACGCCGGCCGCCCCCGCCCCGACCTCGCGCACGTCCTTCTCGAGGGACTCCACGTCGGCCAGGATCTGGCGGGCCCGTTCCAGCATCAGCCGGCCGGCCTCGGTGAGGTCCACCTTGCGCGTGGTGCGCTCGAGCAGCTGGGTGCCCAGCCCGGCCTCGAGCTGCTTGATCTGCTGGGACAGCGGCGGCTGGGCCATGTGCAGCCGCTCGGCGGCCCGGCCGAAGTGGCGCTCCTCGGCGACCGCCACGAAGTAACGCATCTGGCGCAGGTCCATGGCGCCTCCCTTCGTCTGCCGGCCATCCCGAGTCCCCGCCGGTCGGGTGGCCGACCGGCAATCAGTACCGGTCCAGCGTAGGGATGGCCTCTGTCACAGGGGAAAGACCGGTTGGATCAAGTTTAGGACGTTGCGCCTCTCAATGCGCTGGGAATGTGTACTTCACCTGCGTCATTGATGCGCGTACGGTGCACCAGGCCGCACATCCAGACCGCGCGGCTCCCAGAGGCCCTCGACGAAAGCGTGCGCGATGACCACGACGACCCCAGCCACGGAGACGGCGGACGCCCTCGACTCCGGCTCCCGACGCACCGGGTGGCTACTCGCCCTCGGCCCGGCCGCCGGGCTGGCGCTCGCCCTGGTGCTGCCGGCGTCGTTGTCCTTCGAGGGCCGCGCCGTGGCCGGCTGCGCCCTGTGGATGGCGATCTGGTGGATGACCGAGGCGGCCCCCATCCCCGTCACCTCGCTGCTGCCGCTCGTGCTGTTCCCGCTGTTCGGGATGGCGCCGATCAAGGACGTCGCCGCGCCCTACGCCGACTCGGTGGTGTTCCTGGTCCTGGGCGGCGTCATCCTGGGCCTGGCCACGGAGAGGTCCAACCTGCACCTGCGCGTGGCCCTGCTGACCATCCGGACGGTCGGCACGCGGCCCGCGCAGATCGCGTTCGGCCTGATGGCGGCCTCGGCCTTCATCTCCGCCTGGGTCTCCAACACCGCCACCGCGGTCATCATGGTGCCGATCGCCGTCTCCATCCTGCAGCTCGTGCGCTCCGTGGACCCCGAGGCCGCCGGGCGCAGGTTCGCCGCCTCGCTGCTGCTCGGCGTCGCCTACGGGGTCACCATCGGCTCGACCGCCACGCTCATCGGCCAGCCGCCCATGGCCCTCATGAAGGCCTACCTCGGCGAGGCCCACGGCATCGACCTGCAGTTCGGCCACTGGATGCTCGTGGGCGTGCCGTGGGCGCTCGTCATGCTGGGCGCGGCCTGGCTCGTGCTGACCCGCCTCGTCTTCCGCGCCGAGGTCGCGGAGATCCCGGGCGGCCGCGAGATGATCCGCGGTGAGCTGGCCCGGCTCGGCCGGATGACCACCCCGGAGCGCCGCGTGGGCCTTGTCTTCCTGCTCGCCATCTTCTGCTGGGTGGCGCTGCCGTTCATCGCCGACATCCCGGCCGTGGCCGGGGCCCTGCCGTTCCTCGGCGGCATCTCGGACACGCAGGTCGCCATGGCCGCCGCCATCGCCTGCTTCCTGGTCCCGGCGCAGAAGCGGTCCGAGGATCCGGCCGGGACGCCGCTGCTGCGCTGGTCGGCCGCTCGGGAGATCCCCTGGGGGCTCCTGCTGCTGTTCGGCGGCGGGCTGTCCCTGTCCGCCATGTTCACCGCCACCGGGTTCAGCGAGTGGCTGGGCGGCCAGGTCGGCGGACTGACGGGCGTGCCGGCCTGGCTGGTGCTGCTCGTGGTGGTCGTGGTCTGCCTGGCCCTGACCGAGCTGACCTCCAACACGGCCACCGCCGCCGCGTTCTTCCCGATCTTCGGCGCCGTCGCCGTGGGCCTGGGGATGGACCCGCTGCTCATGACGGTCGCCGTCACCCTGGCCGTGTGCTCCGCGTACATGCTGCCGGTGGCCACCCCCTCCAACGCCGTGGCCTTCGGTTCCGGCGAGGTGACGATCCGGCAGATGGTGCGGGCCGGCGTCTGGCTCAACCTCGTCTCGGTCGGACTGGTCATGCTGGTGATGTACACCCTCGTGCCCGCGGTGTTCGGCACCGGGCGCTGAGCCCCGCCCGGGCGTCAGCCGCCGGACGGGGACTCCGTCTCCAGCCGCTGGCAGTCGAGGGGACCGGGCTTCCGGGACACGTCCCCGGCCGGCCGCAGCCCCTTGTACTTCCGGCCCACGATGACGTCCACGGTGTCGTCCTCGCGCCGGTCCGGCAGGTACACGGCGCCCTCGATGTTCCGCTGCACGGCCAGGGAGGTGCCCCGCCCGCCCTTCCCGGAGACGACCACGGCCACCATGTTGGAGGTCGAGAAGCCCTTGTTGCCCACCCCGCCGATGACGAAGTCCCGCTCCTCGAGCGCGTTGGCCACGTCCCCGGCGAGCCCCCCGATGGACGTGCCGTTGTACACCGTCACCGTGGAGTCCAGCGCGTACTCCACCGTCCCCGCCGGGCACAGCAGGGGCTCGGGCGGCGGCGCCGCCTCCCAGCCGGGGATGGTCCACTCCCCGCGCAGCACCTGCCATGCGGTGACGGTCCCCGCCGCCACGAGCAGCGCCACGACGGTGAGCACGATCGCGTGCCACCAGTGCCGGCGCCGCCGGTCGCGTGCCAGGACGCGCGGGTCGACCGCCTCGAAGTAGTCGGTCAGGTCGTCCTCGGTGAAGATCCTCCGCCCCTCCTCGTCGTGCCGGGGGTCGGACCACTGCGGCTCCGGGCGCGGCGCCGGGCGGCCGTGACGGGGGTCGGCGGGGCGGTGAGGACTGGTCATGCGGTCCCCCTTCGGCGGCGGCGGGTGTGATCGTCGTTACAGCGTAGGCGAACCAGCCCCCCGTGACCGGTCATGACGCGTCACGCGCCCCGCCCCGGCACCCCCGTACAGTGGGGTCGTGCGCACCCTCCCGATCGCCGGCTTCCTCCTGGACGTGGACGGCCCCATCGCCTCCCCGGAGACCCGGCGCGTGCCCGGACCGATCCTCGAGGCCCTCGTGCGGCTGGCCGAGCGCGGGGACCCGGTGGTGTTCAACACCGGACGGTCCGCCGAGTTCGTGGTGCGCCAGCTCGCCGAGCCCCTGCGCGCCGCCGGGCTGCCCGCGGGGGCGCGCTTCCACGCGGTGTGCGAGAAGGGCGCCGTGCGCTTCTCCTTCGCGGACCTGCCCGACGGCGGCCTGCCGGATGCCGGCGACCGCGCCGCGGTGCCCGGCTGGCTCCGGGTGGACGAGGGCATGCGGGTGCCCGAGGACACGGAGGAGACGCTGGCCCGGCTCGTGCGCGAGGAGTTCGGCGCCACCATGTTCCACGACGACACGAAGCTGGCCATGTTCTCCGCGGAGATGAACGTGGGCGAGTCCCTCGAGCGCTACCAGCCGGAGCAGTCCCGGTTCGAGGACCGGGCCCGCGAGCGGCTGGACGCGGACGGCCTGGCGGACGAGTTCCGGGTGGACCCGACCATCATCTCCTCGGACGTCGAGCACCGCACGAGCGGCAAGGACCTCGGGGCGGCCCGGGCGTGGGACCTCGTGGCGGCGGACGGGGAGCTGCCCGTGCACTGGTACACCTGCGGGGACTCCCGCTCGGACTACGCCATGGCGGACTGGCTCCACGAGCGCGGCGCGGGAGTCACCCACGTGGACGCCCGCCCCGAGGACGGCGTCCCCGAGGTCCCCTACCCGGTGCTGACCAGCCGCGAGTTGGCCGCCGAGGGCTTCGGCCCGGCGGACGGCGTGCACGAGCAGACCGGCCGGGCGCTGCTGGAGTGGGCATTAAACATGAACGGGTCCGCCGGCTCCAGATCGTGACGATGTGACGTCACGGGGCGTAGCGCAGGGCAACCGGTCTTCCGGCCCGGCGGGCCGGCGTCGTTCACTGGTGCCATGACTTCTGCCCCCTCCGCCCCCGCGGCGGGTGACGCCGCCCTGGACATCCCCGTCCTGGACGTGTCCACCATGCGCGCCGCCGACGGTTCCTTCGCCCCGGAGTTCCTGGACCAGCTGCGCCACGCCGCCCACCACGTCGGCTTCTTCCAGATCGTCAACTACGGCGCGGCCGAGGGCCAGGTCGACGAGCTGTTCCGGGTGACGGCGGAGTTCTTCGCCCGCCCGGAGGAGGAGAAGCTGGCCCTGCACAACCAGAACTCCCCCCACTACCGGGGCTACTCGTCCGTGGGCGCCGAGCGCACCCAGGGCCGGCCGGACTCGCGCGAGCAGATCGACTTCTCCCCGGACCGCGAGCCCGTGCCCGCCGAGCGGATCCGCCCCGGCGAGGAGTACTGGTACCTGCAGGGCCCGAACCAGTGGCCCGCCGACATGCCCGAGCTCGAGCGCACGGCGATGGCCTGGACGGCGCTGATGGACCGGGTCGGCGAGGACCTGCTCAAGGCCCTGTGCGTGGCGATCGGCCTGGACGAGGACCACTTCGCCGAGCCGTTCTCCGGCGACCGCGCTTGGATGGCCAAGCTGGCCCACTACGTGGGCGGGGTCAAGGAGGCCGGCGCCCAGGGCGTGGGGCTGCACGCCGACTACGGCTTCATCACCCTGCTGCTGCAGGACATGGTGGGCGGCCTCGAGGTCCGCCCCTACGGCCAGGACGAGTGGCTGCCGGTGGAGCCGATCCACGGCGCGCTCGTGGTGAACCTGGGCGAGATGCTGGAGGTGGCCACCAACGGGTACCTCATGGCGACCATCCACCGCGTGATCGCCCCGGACGAGGGGGTGGACCGCTACGCGGTGCCGTTCTTCTACTCTCCGCGGCTGGACGCCGTGATCGAGCCGGTGGAGCTGCCGGCGGAGCTCGCCGCCCAGGCGCGCGGGGTCTCGGACGACCCGACGAACCCGATGCTGGCGTCCTTCGGCTCGAACATGCTCAAGGGCTTCGTCCGCGCCCACCCGAAGGTCACCGAGAGGTTCCACCCGGAGCTCGCGGGCCGGTAGGCGTTCCGGGGGGGTCGGCCGGCAGGGACCGTCCGACCCGGCGACCCCCGCGGCCCCTCAGAACTCGATGACCTGCCGGACGGCGAGGCCGTCGGCGAGCCGGTCCATGCCCTCGTTGACCTCCTCGAGCCCGATGGTGCCGGAGATCAGCCGCTCCAGCGGCAGCCGGCCGTCCCGCCAGAGCTGCTCGAACCTCGGGATGTCCCGGGACGGCACGGCCGAGCCGAGGTAGGAGCCCACGATGGTCCGGGCCTCCGCGGTCAGGACCAGGGGACTGATCCGGGCCAGGGCGTCCGGTGCGGGCAGCCCCACGGTGACGGTGGTGCCGCCCGGGGCCGTCAGCCGCACCGCGGTCTCGAAGGCCCGGGGGTGGCCGGCGGCCTCGACCACGGCGGGGGCCCGGACCCCCTCGTCCTCGGCCTGCTGGGGCGTGAGCGCCCGGTCCGCGCCGAGCTCCCGGGCCAGCTGCAGCTTCGGCTCCTGCTGGTCGACGGCCGTGACCGTCCCGGTGGTCAGGGCGCGCGCCACCAGCAGCGCGGCCATGCCGACGCCACCGAGGCCGACCACGACGATGTCGTCCGCCGGTCCGGGGCGCGCGGCGTTGATCACGGCACCCCCGCCGGTCAGCACGGCGCAGCCGAGCACCGCGGCGACGCCGGCCGGGACGTCCGCGCCGATCGGCACCACCGAGCGGCGGTCCACGACCGCATGGGTGGCGAAGCCGGACACGCCCAGGTGGTGGTGGACGTCCTCGGTTCCCCCCGCCCCAGCGTCCCGGTGCAGCCGGCGGCCTCCCCCGAGCAGTTCCCCCGCGGTGTTGGCGGCCGATCCCCGCGAGCACGGCAGCCGCCCGTCCGTGGCGCACTCGGCGCACTCGCCGCAGCGCGGCAGGAAGACCATGACCACCCGGTCCCCGGGGGCCAGGTCCGTCACCCCGGCGCCCACGGCCTCGACGGTCCCGGCCGACTCGTGCCCCAGGAGCATCGGGACCGGGCGCACGCGGTTGCCGTCCACCACCGACAGGTCGGAGTGGCACAGCCCGGCGGCCTCGATGCGCACCAGCAGCTCCCCCGGCCCCGGCGGGTCCAGGGTCAGCTCCTGCACCCGCAACGGGGTGGAGTCCGCATAGGGACGCTCCGCCCCGATGCGCTCCAGGACGGCACCGCGGATGGTGCGGGGCCCTGCGGGCGCCCCGGCCGGCGTCGTGCTCATCGGTCTCCGCCCTCCCCCGCGCCGCGGCCCGCCGCACGGCCGCCCGGTGCCCCGCCTGCGCCGCCGTCACCGCCAGTCGGGTCGAAGCCGTCCAGGACACCGTCCGGGGTGGCCAGCAGGGCCACGAGCGAGCAGTCCCGGTCCGCGTAGCCCTCGTCGATCAGTTCCTGCAGTTGCGAGGCGATCAGCCGGGCGGCGGGCAGGTGGACTCCCGTCTGCTCCCCGGCGGACAGCGCGAGGCCCACGTCCTTGGCCGCCAGGTCCACCCGGAAGGTGGCCCTGAAGTTGTCGTTGGCGGCCGCCGTCGGGATGATCCCCGGCACCGGGTACCAGGTCTGCTGGGACCAGGAGCGGCCCGAGGAGACGGAGACGATCTCCCAGAACACCTTGGGGTCGAGGCCGAGCCGGGCGGCCAGCTGGCTGCCCTCCGAGTTCGCCATGAGGGTGATGAACAGCATCATGTTGTTGCAGATCTTCGCCGCGATCCCGGCGGTCGGCCCGCCCGCGGCGATCACCTTCCCGGCCATGGGCCGCACCAGCTCGGTGGCGCGCTCCACCGCCTCCGGCTCGCCGCCGAGCATGAAGGCCAGGGTCGCCTCGGCCGCCCCCGAGATGCCGCCGGAGACCGGGGTGTCGGCGAAGGCGAAGCCGTGGGCGGCGGACTGCTCGTGGCACCACCGGCTGGTCTCGATGTCCACGGTGGAGGAGTCGCACAGCAGGGCCTCGCGCGGGGCGTTTGCCCAGATCCCGTCCGGCCCGTCGAACACCGCGCGCACGTGCTCGCCCTTGGGCAGCATGGTGAAGACGGCCTCGGCGTCCCGGACGGCCTCGGCCACGGAGCCGGCCACGTGCACCCCGGCGGCGGCCGCGGCTGCGGCCGCCCCCTCGTCGAGGTCGACGCCCCGGACCTCGTGCCCGGCGGCGACGAGGTTGGCGGTCATCGGCCCGCCCATGTTGCCCAGTCCGATCCATGCGTAACGCGTCATCACTGCTCCCCCGTCTGGTGGTGTGGTCCTCCCGCGGCACCCCGCGGTGTCGCCCCGCGCGGCGCCACGGGTCCGTGCCGCGGGCCCGTGCCGCGACGTCCGTCCGGCCAGCATGGCCGGTCGGCGCCCACGGGGGAAGGGGCGGCCGGGCGCGGACGCCGGGACACCCCCTCCCCCGCCGTGGTCAGTCCCCGGCGGCCAGGCGCTGCCGGTCCACGTCGTCCAGCTCGTGCAGGGACGAGCCGACCGTCTCCCGGGCGACCGCCACGGCGATCAGCGTGATGACGGCCGCGATGGCGATGTAGATCGACACGGGCACCGAGCTGCCGAAGTTGCGCAGCAGCGTGGTGGCGATGATGGGCGCGAGCGAGCCGGCCACGATCGAGGTCACCTGGTAGCCCAGCGAGACGCCCGAGTACCGCATGCGGGTGGGGAACATCTCGGACATGATGGCCGGCTGCCCGGCGTACATCAGGGCGTGCACGATCAGCCCCGCGATGATGGTGCCGAGGATGATCCACTCGTTCGCCGTGTTGAACAGGGCGAAGGCCGCGAAGCCCCACACGATCATCAGCCCGGCCCCGATGGCGTACGGCAGGCGGCGGCCGACCCGGTCGCTCAGCCGGCCGACGAGCGGCACCACGATGAAGTGGATGACGTGGGCCACCAGCAGCAGGCGCAGGATGGTGGAGGTGTCCATCTTCAGCTGGGTGCTCAGGTAGGTGATGGAGAAGGTCACGACCATGTAGTAGAGGATGTTCTCGCCGAAGCGCAGGCCCATGGCGGTGAACACGCCGCGGGGGTAGCGCTTGAGGACCTCCACGACGCCGTAGCCGGCCTTCGCGTTCTCCTCCAGCTCGGCCCTGGCCTCCTGGAAGATCGGCGCGTCCGTGACCTTGGTGCGGATGTAGTACCCGACGGCGACGATGACCACGGAGAGCCAGAACGCGATGCGCCAGCCCCACGCCAGGAAGTCCTCGGCGGAGAGCACCCCGTTGAGCACGAGCAGGACGACGGTGGCCAGCAGGTTGCCCATCGGCACCGCCGCCTGCGGCCACGACGCCCAGAAGCCGCGCTCGCGGTCCGGGGAGTGCTCGGAGACCAGCAGGACGGCCCCGCCCCACTCGCCGCCGACGGCGAAGCCCTGGAAGAACCGCAGGATCACGAGCAGGATCGGCGCGGCGTAGCCGATCGCGTCGAAGGTGGGCAGGCAGCCCATCAGGAAGGTGGTGACGCCCACCAGGATGATGGCCAGCTGCAGCAGGTGCTTGCGGCCGTACTTGTCCCCGAAGTGGCCGAAGACGATGCCGCCGATCGGACGGGCGACGAAGCCCACGGCGTAGGTGAGGAACGCGTTGATGATGGCGTCCAGCTCGTTGCCGCCGGCGGGGAAGAAGATCTTGTTGAAGACGATGGTCGCGGCGGTGGCGTAGAGGAAGAACTCGTACCACTCGACGACGGTGCCCGCCATCGAGGCGGTGACGACCCGTCGCAGGTTCTTGCGGTCGAGGTGGTGGGTGGAGGGATCGTCGGTCACGGCGCCCATGCAGGTGCTCCTTCGTCCGGGTGGCCGGTGGCCACGCCCGAGGAATGTGATGGAAGCCACAGCGTAGGTCATTGGGACGCCAGATGAAAGGGTGTTCAGGTCGCCGGGGGGCGGACACGCAGAAGCGCCCCGACCGGGTGACCGGTCGGGGCGCTTCGTCCTGGCGGAGGATGGGGGATTTGAACCCCCGAGGGCGTTAACCCAACACGCGTTCCAGGCGTGCGCCATAGGCCGCTAGGCGAATCCTCCTCAGTCGCTCCGGCGGGCCGCGCGGGGCGTCCGACGCAAGAGCAGGCTCCATCGTACCCGACGTCCCGGTCCGGGGGCCAATCGGGCCCCGGAGGCCCCTCCGGGACCGCCCACCGGCCGCCCCGCCGGCCACCCGGCACGCGCCGGGCGAACACCCGGCATGCGCGGGACCCCGGCTCACTGCTACCATGGACGACGGCCCCTCACGTGGTGTCATCTCGCTGAACTCCCCCAGGACCGGAAGGTAGCAAGGGTAGGTGGGCTCTGGCAGGTGCGTGGGGGGTCTTCAACGTCTTCCGACCTTTCCCCTGGCCGACCCGGCCTCCCGGGAGGACCCATGCCCGCCGGCCGCTACGCCCCCAGCCCCTCCGGACCGCTGCACCTGGGCAACCTCCGCACCGCCGTCCTGGCCTGGCTCTTCGCCCGCCACACCGGCCGGGGGTTCCTGCTGCGGATCGAGGACCTGGACCGCGTGCGCTCCGGCGCCGAGGAGCTCCAGCTCGCCGACCTGCGGGCCATCGGCCTGGACTGGGACGGCACCCCCGTCCGGCAGTCCGAGCGCCTGGACCGCTACGAGCGGGCGGTGGCCGCGCTCGCCGCGGACGGCCTGGCCTACGAGTGCTTCTGCTCGCGCAAGGACATCGCCGAGGCCACGAGCGCCCCGCACCCCGCGGGGCCGCCGTCGGGAGCCCCCGGGGTCCTGCTGCCGCCGGGGGCCTACCCCGGGACCTGCCGGCGGCTGTCCGAGGCCGAGCGCGCCCGCCGGCGCCGGGAGCGTCCCGCGGCCCTGCGGATCGACGCCGCCGCGGCCGCCGGGCTGCCGGACGGCACGGCTCCCCTCCACGCCATCACGGACGTGCTGCACGGGGAGGTCACGGCCGCCGTGGACGACTTCGTGCTGCGCCGCAACGACGGCGCCTTCGCCTACAACCTGGCGGTCGTGGTGGACGACGTGGCCCAGGGGGTGGACCAGGTGGTGCGCGGCGACGACCTGCTGTCCTCCGCGCCCCGGCAGGACTGGCTGGCCCGGCTGCTCGCGCCCCGCACGGGCGCCGCCGTCCCGGGCACCGAGTACGTGCACGTCCCGCTCGTGCTCTCCCCGGCGGGCCGGCGCCTGGCCAAGCGGGACGGGGCGGTCACGCTGTCGGACCTGGCGGCCCTGCCGGCGGGGGCGCCCGGCGTCCCCGACGGCGGCTGGACGCCCGCACGCGTCCGGGACCTGTTGCTGGACTCGCTCGGGCTGCCCCCGGGAGACCTTCGTCACGCCCTGGCGCACTTCGCCCCGGACACCGTGCCGCGCACGCCGTGGACTCCTCCACACGCCCTCACCCACCCTGCGGAGCAGGCCCCGGAACGGATAAGGTTTCCTAGGTGACCACCGCCCTGTACCGCCGCTATCGTCCCGACTCCTTCGAGGACGTCATCGGCCAGGAACACGTCACCGTGCCGCTGATGACCGCCCTGTCCAAGGACCGGGTCAACCACGCCTACCTGTTCTCCGGCCCGCGCGGCTGCGGCAAGACCACCTCCGCCCGCGTCCTGGCCCGCTGCCTGAACTGCGCCGAGGGGCCCACCCCGAACCCGTGCGGGGTGTGCGAGTCCTGCCGCGAGCTGGCCACGGGCGGCCCGGGGGCGCTGGACGTCATCGAGATCGACGCCGCCAGCCACGGCGGCGTGGACGACGCCCGCGACCTGCGCGAGCGGGCCACCTTCGCCCCCGTGCGGGACCGCTACAAGATCTTCATCATCGACGAGGCCCACATGGTCACCTCGGCCGGGTTCAACGCCCTGCTGAAGATCGTGGAGGAGCCCCCGCCGCACATCAAGTTCATCTTCGCCACCACGGAGCCGGACAAGGTGATCGGGACCATCCGCTCCCGCACGCACCACTACCCCTTCCGCCTCGTGCCGCCCGAGCCGCTCATGGAGTACCTCGAGCGGCTGTGCGTCCAGGAGGGCGTGGACGTGGAGCCCGGCGTGCTCTCCCTCGTGATCCGCTCCGGCGGCGGCTCGGTCCGGGACACCCTGTCCGTGCTGGACCAGCTGATGGCCGGGGCCGCCGAGGGGCGCATCGGCTACGACCTCGCCGTGAACCTGCTCGGCTACACCCCGGGCGCCCTGCTGGACGACGTGGTGGACGCCGTGGCGGCCGCCGACTCCCAGACGGTGTTCCGCGTGGTGGACCGCGTGGTGCAGTCCGGCCAGGACCCGCGCCGGTTCGTGGAGGACCTGCTCGAGCGCTTCCGCGACCTCGTCATCGTCAAGGCCATGCCGGACTCCGCCTCCTCCGTGCTGCACGGCATGCCCGAGGACCAGGTCCGCCGCCTCGAGGCGCAGGCCGCCCAGCTCGGCGCCGGGGAGATCTCCCGCGCGGCGGACATCACCAACCACGCGCTGACGGAGATGGTCGGCGCCACCAGCCCCCGGCTGCACCTCGAGCTGCTGATGGCCCGGCTGATGCTGCCGTCCTCGGACGTCACCGAGCGCGGCCTGGCCGCGCGGCTGGACCGGATCGAGCGCCGGCTCGCCTACGGCGGGGCCCCCGAGGCTCCCGACGGCGGCGCCCCCGCCCAGCCCGGCCCTTCCGGCGGGGCCGGGGCGCCCCCGGCGACGCCGGGCGCCGACTCCCCGCGGCCCGGCGACGCCGCGGCCGGCGGGGACGCGCCGTCCGCCCCGGGCGGCCTGAGCGGTGCGGCCCTGGCCCGGGCGGCGATGCGGCGCGGCGAGGCCTCGGCCGCCTCGCCCTCCCAGGCCGGTGCGGAGCCGTCCCCCGCGCCGGCGGCATCGCCGGCGGCCGAGGTCCCCGCCTCCCCCGCCCGTCCGCAGGCCGCCGCGCCCTCGCCCGACTGGGGCGGCGGCTGGGGCATCATGCCGGAACCGGCCCGGCCCGCGCCGTCCCCCTCGGCCACCGCGGAGCCCGGGCACGCCCCGTCCACGCCGGAGCCCTCCGGGGCGGAGCAATCCGCGGCGGGGCCGTCGCAGGCCGCGTCCGCACCCGAGCCGTCCGCCGCGGCTCCCTCGCGACCGGAGGCCCCGCGGCCCGGATCGGCGCCCCAGGACGGCGCCGCCGCGGCCGACCGGGGTGGACCGCTCGCGTCCGGCCGTCCGGGGCAGGAACCGCCGGCCGGCCGGGCGCAGGCCTCCCAGTCGGGGGCTCCCACCTCGCAGGTGGAGATGATCCGGCGCGCCTGGCCCGAGATCCTGGCCTACCTCGAGGAGCACTCGCGGCTGGTGTGGATGGTCGTCTCGCAGAACGCCTCGGTGGCCGGGTTCGACGGCCAGCTGCTGACGATCGGCTTCTCCTCGGACAGCCCGCGGGACACCGTCCAGCGCCGCCGGGGCGACCAGGTCATCGCCGAGGCGGTCAACGCCGTGCTCGGCATCCAGCCGCGGCTCGACCTCATCACCGGGGGGTCCGCTCCGGCGGGTGGTCCCGGCCCAAAAGCTGAGGGCCGCCCCACCCCGGCGGCCCCCCGACCGGAACCGACGGCGGACGCCCCGGCCCGCCCGGCCCCCGCGCCGTCCGGCGCTCCGGCCGGATTGGCGCCGGGCGGTCCGGACGCGTCCCCCGCGGTGCCCCCACCACGGGACGGCGGCCCGGCCCCGGCGCTGACCGCCCCCGGCGGCGACGCCGGCGCGGCCTCACGCCCCGTCCGTCCCGGCGAACCGGGGCGCCCCACCCCGTCCTCCACCGCCCCCGGGCGCGTCGCCGAGGCCTCGCCGTCCGCGACGCCCGCGGCGCCGTCACGAGGTTCCCAGGCCTCGGCCGCCCCGTCCGCGCGGACGGCCGAGGACACCCCCGAGGACGACGGCCCGGGTTCGGAGCCGGTCGTCGAGGGGGCGACCGGGCCGGGCACCCCGCCGCCGCCGGAGGACCTGGGCGCCGACGACGTCCCGGTCTCCGACTGGTATGGCGAGGAGCCGCACGACGACGAGTTCCCGCCGCCGCCCGAGGACGACGAGGACGAGCCCGCCGACGCCGGCGTGGCTGCCCGCCCCTGGGGCCAGTGGGCGGTCCCGGGCCGCGAGCCCGGCTCCGTGGGCATCCCCCGCCCCGAGCCGGGCCAGGGCGGCATCCCGGCCTTCGCGCGTCCGGAGGCCGAGCTGCTGGCGGAGTTCGAGGCCCGCCGCGCGGGGCGGGGCTCGGGCCCGTCGGCGGCCAGCGCCCCCGACGCCGGCTCCCCCGCGGCCCCGGACCCCTCGGGCACCCCGCACCACCGGCGGGCCAGCCGGTTCCAGCAGATGATGGAGCAGTACCAGCGCACCCAGGAGGGCGGCCGGCCGCCCGTCCCCGGCGAGCCGTCGCACGCGTCCGGCCCCGCCGGGCCGGGGCCGGACAGTCCCGGGGCACCCGGGCCGGGCGGGCCGTCGTCGGGCCCCGGGACCGGGTCCGCCGCCGCGGGCCCCGGTGGCACCGGGCGTCCGGGCGGGTCCGTAGACTGGACCGACGACGTCCCGAGCGAGGACGACGTCACCATCGAGGAGTCCGGCATGGCCGGGCGCAAGGTGGTCGAGCGGTTGCTCGGCGCCCGCCTCGTGGAGGAGCGGATGCTGGACGGAAGCCCCCTGTCCTGATCCGGAGGCCACCGGGACGACCCGTCCCGGCCCGGCGCAGGGGGCACGGATCCAACGCGGAAAGTGGTCGGTAGCGTGTACGAAGGTGCGGTCCAGGACCTGATCGACGAGCTCGGGCGGCTGCCCGGCATCGGTCCCAAGTCCGCCCAGCGGATCGCCTTCCACATCCTGGAGGCGGACGCCGAGGACATGCTGCGGCTCGCCGAGGCGATCCGCACGGTCAAGGACCGGGTCAAGCTCTGCTCGATCTGCTTCAACGTCTCCGAGCAGGAGACGTGCTCGATCTGCCGCGACGAGCGCCGCGACGCCTCCCAGGTCTGCGTGGTCGAGGAGTCCAAGGACGTCATGGCGATCGAGCGCACCCGCACCTACCGCGGCCGGTACCACGTGCTCGGCGGCTCCATCAACCCGATCGCGGGCATCGGCCCGGACCAGCTGCACATCCGGGAGCTGCTGACCCGGCTGCAGGACCCGGCCATCGAGGAGGTCATCCTCGCCACCGACCCTAACCTCGAGGGCGAGGCCACGGCCACCTACCTGTCCCGCATGCTCGGCTCCACGGGCCTGAAGGTCACCCGGCTGGCCTCGGGCCTGCCGGTGGGCGGGGACCTCGAGTACGCCGACGAGGTGACGCTCGGGCGGGCCTTCGAGGGCCGCCGCGCCGTGGGCTGAGCCCGTCCCCGACGGGCCAGGGTCCGACGGGCGCACGTGGTGATCGAGTAGCCGACCGGGTGGCGTCAGCCGGATCGTCCTCCTAGCGTCGGCGAGGTCGTCCCCCGCACCGAAGGAGCCCGCCCGCATGCCCCGCCCCCGTCCCGCCGCCCTGTCCGCCACCCTCCTGGCCACGGGATCCCTCCTGCTGCTGACCGGGTGCGCGGCCGGCGCGCCCCCGGGCCCGGCGAGCGCGGCGGCGAGCCAGGGCTCCTCGGCGTCGGATCCCGCACCGGCCCCCACCTCGGGATCCCCGTCGCACTCGGCGCCCGCCGCCGCCCCGGAGCTGCCGGACGTGGTGATCACCGACGACTACTTCGCCGACCTCGAGCGGTACTGGCCGGGCGAGGACGGCATCGACACCGACCTGGCCGTGCGCATGATCGAGGACGTCTGCGACACCGCACTGGAGGGCGATGCCGTGGGCGGTGGCGCCGGCTTCGCCGAGGGGGTGCGCCGGCACGGCCTGCAGGGGGACGTCCACTGGGCGTTGCCGCTCGTGGTCGCCGAGCACCACTGCCCGGACCGCGTGGCCGCCGTCGGCCTGGTCCAGCGGACCGTCGAGGAGGGCGCGTCCACCTAGGTCAGGCCACGCGCGTGCCGCGCGGCAGGCGCGTGGCCGGGGCGACGAGGCGCTGGCGCGCCCACGCGAACAGCCCGGCGACCACCGCCAGCTGCAACCCCAGTCCCAGGGGCCACACGGGGGTCCCCTGCCAGGCCTCCTCCCGCCCGGCGTCGGCCGGCTCGCCGTGGGCGCACGGTACGCCCATCTCCGGCGGCCGCTGGAGGTGCCGCACGCCGAAGGAGATGCTCGTCATCACCCCGTCCGGAGCCCACGTGTCCTCGTCCCCCGGATCGAACGGGACCGCCTCGGGCGTCGGCACGGCGTCCGAGACCACCACGAAGGGATTGGCCGCGAGCAGCCAGTACGTGGAGCGGGTGTCCAGCGCCGGCACCGGCTGCAGCCGCCCGTAGCACCGCACGGGGCCCGCCTCCAGCAGGTCGGCGGCGGTGCTCCACTCGGGGATGTTCGCCGGGACCGTCGCGTGCGTCAGCGGCGCCGCGAGGGCGAACGCGACCACGGTGCCCAGGGAGGACAGCGCCACCAGCAGGTAGGTGGTCACCACGGCGAACAGGGTGCGGGACGCGACGGCGGACAGGGTGGTGCCGAGCGCGCACACCACGCCCAGCTCCACGGCGACCATCACCCCGAGGACCACGAGGCCGCCCAGGTCCAGGCCGCCGGCCACGAGGGAGACGACGACGTACGGCAGGGCCACCAGCAGGAAGGCCAGGGCCACGGCCCACGAGGCGAGCCACTTGCCCACGAGCAGCTGCGCGGGGGTCAGCAGGGTCACCTGGACGACGGCCAGCGTGCCGCCGGCCCGGTCCCCGCTGATCCCGCTGGCGGACACGGCCGGGGCCACGAGCAGCCCGAAGCCCAGCACGAAGCCGACCACGGCCTCGAAGACGAACCGGCCCGCCCCGCCGCCGATCCCCTCCATCCCGGACAGGACGTTGTAGCTGGCGAAGGCCGCCCACGTCACCAGGCCGATGACGACGAACCAGGCCCCCAGCAGCACGTACCAGCTGCGGGTGCGCAGCCGCTGCCGCAGGTCCATCCGGACCACGGTGGCCAGCGCGCGGCCCCAGCCCAGGCGCTCGGCCGGGCGCACGCCCGCGGCCGTCTCCGGCCCCGTCATGGCCCGCCCCTCCTCCCGGCACTCCCGGGACCCGCCCTCCCGGGGCGCGCGCCCCCCGGGCCCGGGGCCCCGGGGTGCCCGGGTCCGGCACCCGTGGACCGCAGCCGGTCCAGTTCCCGGTACGCCGTCTCGAGCCGCGAGGCCTCCGGGGTGAAGGCGACGACGGGCACCCCCTCGGCCACGAGCGTGGCGAGCAGCTCCGCGGCCTCGGCGGCGGAGTCGACCTCCACGCTCACGGAGTCCTGCCGCGGCCCCGGCTGGCGGTGGTAGGCCATCGAGTAGCGCTCGAGCGTGGCCAGCAGCGCCGCGACGTCCAGCGCCGTGATGAGGTATCGGCCCCCGGCCACGCCATCCCCGGCCAGCTCCTCCACGCGCACCGTGCGCCCGTCCTGGACGAACACCGCCAGGTCCGCCATCTCCTCCAGCTCGGCCAGCACGTGGGAGGAGACCAGGATGGTCTTGCCCGCCGCCGCCATCTGCCGCAGGTCGTCCCGCAGCCGGATCCTCGAGCCCGGGTCCAGCCCCGAGGCGGGCTCGTCCAGCAGCAGGACCTGGGGATCGTGGATGACGGCCCGCGCCAGGGAGAGCCGCTGCTGCTGGCCACGCGAGAGCACCCGGGCCGGCTGGTCCGCCAGCACGGTCAGCTGCTGCCACTCGAGCAGCTCGGCGGCCCGCGAGCGCAGGGCGCCCCGGTCCATCCCGTAGAGCAGGCCCATGGACTCGAGGATCTCCCGGGCCGTCAGCGCCTCCCACACCCCCAGGGTGTCCGGCATCCAGCCCGTCCTCCGGCGCACCGCCCCGGGGGCCAGGACCGGGTCCTCGCCGGCGACCAGGACGGAGCCGTCGTCGGGCCGCAGCAGGGAGGCGAGCACGAGCAGCAGGGTGGTCTTGCCGGATCCGTTGGGCCCCACGAGGGCCGTGATGGTGCCGGCCGGGACCATGAGGTCCACGCCCTGCAGCGCCCGGACGGCCCCGAAGCTGCGCACGACCCCCCGGGCCGAGATGCCCGGCGGCGCCCCGTCGGGCGGCCGCCAGTCCCCCGTCGGCAGCCCGTCCCGCGGGGACGGCCCGTCCGCCGGCGGCGGCCCCGCTCCGGCGGGCCCGCCTGGAGACGTCATGGGACCATGGTCCGCCACGGCGCCACCGGCGGCAAGGACACATCCGGGCCGGGAGCGCGCCGATGCCTAGACTGCACCGGGTGAGCCCCCTGCCCGGTGACGACGCCGCCGCCCCCGACGACGACCACCGCGAGGGCGGGCCCGGCGGCACCGACCGGCCCCCGCGGGACCGGCGGCTGTGGAGCCGCGACTTCGTGCTGGCGATGGTCGTGCAGCTCGGCGTCGCCCTGGTGTTCATGACGCTGATGACGTACATGGCGCTGTACGCCGGGGAGCGGTTCGGCGCGCGGGACGTCGCGGCCGGCTTCGCCGCGAGCGCGTTCATCCTGGGCTCGGCACTGGCGCGGATCGTGCTCGGCAAGTACCTGGACGTCATCGGCCGCAAGCGCCTGCTCGTGTCCGCCCTGCTGGTGTACGTCGCCTGTTCCGCGCTCTACCCCCTGGCCGGTGCCTACGGGGTGCTCGTGGCCCTGCGCGTGGTGCAGGGGGCCGCGTTCGGCGCGGCCACCACCGCCGTGACGGCCGGCGTGCTGCAGATGGTCCCGCCCTCCCGGCGCGGGGAGGGGATGGGGTACTTCCTCACGGCCTCGACGGTCGCCAACGGCGTGGGCCCACTGCTGGCGGTGCAGCTGTCCACCGCCCACGGGCCCGCCCCGGTCTTCCTGCTCGTGCTCGGCGCGTCGGTGCTCGCCCTGGGGGCCGCCGTCGTCCTGCGGGTCCCCGAGCTCGCCGGCGGGCCGCCACCCCACGCCCGCCGGTTCCGCCTCCGGCCCGGGGACGTCCTGGACCCGGACGCGCTGCCGGTGGCGCTCGTCATCCTCATCGTCTCCTTCGGCTACGCGGGGATCGCCACGTACTCCACCCCGTTCCTGCTCCAGGCGGGGCTGGGCACCGCGGCCTCGCTGTTCTTCGTGGCCCTGGCCACGGGGATGCTGACCGTGCGCCTGTTCTCCGGCCGGCTGCAGGACCGCCGCGGGCCCAACGCGGTGATCCTGCCCCTCGGTGCGCTCTTCACGGTGGCGCTGGTCCTGCTCGGGGTGGCCACCGAGCCCTGGCTCGTCATCACGGCGGGGCTGCTGGCGGGGCTCGGCTACGGCGGGGCCAGCCCCACCCTCCAGGTCGTGGCCGCCACCCGGGCGCGGCCCGAGCGCCTCGGGATCGCCACCTCCACCCACTACCTGCTGCTGGACACCAGCATCGCCTTCGGCCCCGTCGTGTTCGGCGCGCTCATCCCCCTCATCGGCTACCGCGGGCACTTCCTGGTGCTCGCCGCCACCGTGCTGGCCGGCGTGGTGCTCTACTGGTTCGTTCACGGGCGGGGCCACCACGGCGGGCGCCCGTAGACTGGAGCGCAGTCCACTGAAGGCCCGCACGGCGTGCGGGCCCCGTCCGACCCGAGGTACTGCATGAGCCTGATCGTCCAGAAGTACGGCGGATCCTCCGTCGCCGACGCCGACGGAATCCTGCGCGTGGCCAGACGCGTGGTGGAGACCCAGCAAGCCGGGAACCAGGTCGTCGTGGTCGTGTCCGCCATGGGCGACACCACCGACGAGCTGATGGACCTCTCGGAGCAGATCAACGCCGAGCCGCCGCCCCGCGAGATGGACGTGCTGCTCTCCGCCGGCGAGCGCATCTCCATGTCCCTGCTGGCCATGGGCATCCACTCGCTCGGGGCCACCGCCCAGTCGTTCACCGGCTCCCAGGCCGGGATGTTCACCGACTCCCTGCACGGGCAGGCGCGCATCATCGACGTCTCCCCGGACCGCGTGCAGCAGGCGCTGGACCACGGGGACGTGGCGATCGTGGCCGGCTTCCAGGGCATGAGCCGGGAGTCCCACGACATCACCACGATGGGCCGTGGCGGCTCCGACACCACGGCCGTGGCGCTGGCCGCCGCCCTGGACGCGGACGTCTGCGAGATCTACACGGACGTGGACGGCGTGTACACCGCCGATCCGCGCGTGGTCCCCTCGGCACGGAAGATCGACGAGATCTCCTCCGAGGACATGCTCGAGATGGCCGCCTCCGGCTCCAAGATCCTGCACCTGCGCTGCGTGGAGTACGCGCGCCGCTTCGGGGTGCCGCTGCACGTGCGCTCCTCGTTCTCCCACCACGAGGGCACGTGGGTGCGCCCCAACCCTGAAGACACCATCACCATCGAGGAAGGCGAACCCATGGAACAGCCGATCGTCTCCGGCGTCGCCCATGACCGCTCCGAGGGCAAGGTCACCGTCTACGGTGTGCCGGACGTCCCCGGCAAGGCCGCGGAGGTCTTCAACGTGATCGCCTCCGCCAACGTGAACATCGACATGATCGTCCAGAACGTCCCGCGCGTGGAGACGGGCCGGACGGACATCTCCTTCACGCTGCCCATCACCGAGGGCAAGGCGGCCACCGAGGCCCTCCGCGCGGCCCAGGAGTCCATCGGCTTCGAGGACATCCTGCTGGACGCCCACGTCGGCAAGCTCTCCCTCGTCGGCGGCGGCATGCGCTCGAACCCGGGCGTCTCCGCGAAGTTCTTCGACGCGCTGCGCCAGGCCGGGGTGAACATCGAGATGATCTCCACCTCGGAGATCCGCATCTCCATCATCACCCGCGAGGAGATGCTGGACACCGCCGTGCGCGCGGTGCACCAGGCCTTCGACCTGGACTCCGACGAGGAGGCCACGGTCTACGGCGGCACCGGGCGGTAGGATCCCGAGGCCGACCCAGCCGGTCCCAGCGCGAGGGCCCCGCCCGGAGTACTCCGGGCGGGGCCCTGTGCCGTCCGGGCCGCCTTACTCGGTCACGACGGCGTCCGTGCGGGCCATGAACGCCGCGGCCTCACCGCGGGTGATCGGCGCGTTCGGGCGGAAGGTCCCGTCCTTGTACCCGCGGGTGATGCCCTCCGACGCCATCCACGTGATGGCCTCGTAGTGAGTGCTCGACGTGGAGACGTCCGAGAACTCCGCGTCCTGCTCCCCCAGGCTCGTCGGCTCGATCGCCCGGTGGAGGAAGGAGGCGAACTCCGCCCGCGTCACCTCGCGCTCCGGACGGAAGGTCCCATCGCGGTAGCCCGTCGTGATCCCCTCGGTCGCTGCCCAGGAGATCGCCGTGGCGAACGGATGGGTCGGCGGGACGTCGTCGAACCCCGTCTCGGTCCCCGTCACCCCGGGATCGAGGTAACGGTAGAGGAACGCCACCGACTGACCGCGGCTGATGGCCTGGGGCTTGCGGTAGGTGCCGTCCGCATAGCCGGTGGTGATGCCGGCACACTGCATCCACCGTACCTCCGCATAGAAGACGGATCCTGGCCGGTTGTCCGCGAAGTCGGCGGCCTCACAGGCCGGTGCCCCCGGTCCGACGACGGTCACGGTGACCGCCGTGCTCGATCCCTCGGCCCACGTCACGGATCCCATCCACACGCCGGGGGTGAGCCCGGACCACGTGAGGGTGGCGGTGGCGTCCTGGCCTCGGGTGACCTCCAGCGGATCGGGGGACACGGTGAGGTTGCCGGCGTCGCCGGACTGCACCACGGTGCGCAGCGTGGCGTCCGCCGGCGCCCCTCCGGGCGAGGAGTAGAGGTTCGCGACCGCGTAGTACGTCCCCGGTTCGGGGTCCTCGATCACGAGGGACTCGGAGCCGGCCGCGGTGGCCTGCTGCACCACCTCCTCGGAGGGCGTGACCACGTAGAGGTCCCAGTCGGACTCCTCGTCCGCGGCGTCGAGCGCCCACGAGACCTCGGTGGCGCCGGCGGGCACCTCGACGGCGGACGGGTGGTTCGACGGGTTCTCGCCTCCGTAGAGCTTCCCGGGCGTCTTGGTGAACTCCTCGATCTCGGCCGGGGCCAGGCCCTCGACCACCGGGTCGAGCGTCCCGGTGATGCCCGGGGTGACCTCCACGGTGGCCGAGCCCGAGGACCCCTCGCCGGTGACGGCAGCCGGGGCCTTGGCGTCCACGGCGCGCAGGGAGACCGGGGCGGTCACCGGGGTGGCGCCCGGCTTGGCCAGGGTGTAGGAACCGTGGGCCCAGGTCGCCGCCGCCGCGGTGGTCCGCGTGAAGGTGATCGCCACCTCCCGGCTCTGGCCCTTGTCCAGTTCGAAGGTGGACGGCTCGACGCTGACCTCGTAGCCCGGCACGCTGCCGCTGGCCTCCCAGGCGCCCGTCTCCGTGGCGGTGACCGTCCGGGTCACGGTCTCGCTGCCGAGCAGGTCCGAGACCGCGACGGAGGGCACGTTGACCTCGCGGCCCGGGAGCTCGCCCAGGATCAGCGCGTCCCACTGCTTCGCGTCCGCCTCGAAGACGAGGCTCGGAGCGGTCATCTCCTCCGGATCGGCCGAGCCGGCACCGGTGGCGAAGTTGTCCGTGGAGGACTCGCCCTGGGCCGTCAGCACGTCAGCGGCGGAGGTCATCATGGCCGACTTGACGGCCATCGGGGACCACTCCGGGTACTTCCCACCCATGAGGGCGGCCATGCCGGCCACGTTGGGGGCGGCCATCGAGGTGCCGGACATCAGGCCGAACGTGTCCCCGTCGTACTGGGGGTTCAGCGGGGAGACCCCGGCGAGGACGTTGACGCCGGGGGCGGCGAGGTCCGGCTTGAGCAGCTCGGAGCCCACCGCGGTGGACGGTCCGCGCGAGGAGAAACCGGCGATCTGCGGCACCGGGACCGGCTCCAGGCCGGTGGTGTCCCCCTTCACGAGGGTCGCTTGGGCGTCCGTGGACGCCACGTGCTCCTTGATGGACTCGTCCGAGGTGTGCACGGTGGGCACCGCGTGCAGGTCCGCGTCCTCGGAGCCGCCGCCGATGTTCACCAGGACCATGCCGACGCCGCCGGCCTTCTCCACGGCCGCGGACTTGTCCACGCGGGCGTAGACCCCGCGGTCGCACACCACGATCTTGCCGGTGGCCTTGGCGGGGTCCAGGGCGTCCATGTCGCACAGCCGGACCTGGTCCGCGGTCTTGCCGGCCAGGCCGACCTCGCTGGCGAGCACGATGTCCGCCGGCCCCACGCCCTCGGCCATCGAGGACACGCCGCGGAACCTGGTGCCGTCCGGGAACTCCACGGTGCCGGTCAGCTCGTTGGAGAACGTCGAGGCCGCCACGGAGGTCAGCCACGGGGCGGAGTGGTTCACGGTCTGCGGCGCGGGGCCGGAGTTGCCGGCGGAGGCGGCCACGAAGATGCCGGCCTCGGCGGCGGACTTGAAGGCCAGGGCCACCGGGTCGACGATCGAGGAGTTGTTGCCGGAGATCGAGTAGTTCAGCACGTCGACGCCGTCGATGATGGCCTGCTCGATCGCGGCCACCGAGGCCGTGCCGTAGCAGCCACCGGTGTCCGGGTCCTTGTCCTCCCAGCACACCTTGTAGACGGAGACCTTCGCCGCCGGGGCCACGCCCGAGCCGGGGCCGTAGGAGGCCCCGCCGTTCATGACCTGGTCGTCGACCTGGTTGCCGGCGGCCGTGGTGGCCGTGTGGGTGCCGTGGGAGTCGATGTCCACCGGGGACAGCCGTTCACGGGGGTCGCGCTGCTCGGCCGGGACGAAGGCCTCGAAGTCCTCGGAGTAGTAGCGGGCCGAGAGCACCTTGGAGTTGCACTCGTCCCCGGTGAAGCCCTGGCCGGTCTGGCAGTCACCGCGGAAGGTGGTGCCGTCCGCCTTCAGCATGGCGATCTCGCCGGCCTCCGTGAGGTAGGGCTCCCCCACCCGGGGCTCGCCGCTGAGCGGCTGGACCGGCTCCCCGGCGAGCATCTCCTGGTCCGGGTAGTAGCCGGTGTCGATCACGCCGACCACCACGCCCTTGCCGGCGTCCTCCACGCCGCCGTACTGGGTGTTCCACGCCCCGGTGCTGCCGGGCAGGCCGAGGAACTCGGTGGAGGAGTAGTCCGGGTGGAACTGCTCCACCTCGGAGACGCCGAGCACGCGGGGGTCCTTGGCCAGCGCGCGGGCCTCGTCGGCCGTGAGCTCCGAGACGAAGGCGTTCAGGGCCGTGGTGAAGTGGCGCTGCACCCGCACCTTCGTGGAGGCTGCCACCTCGAGCTGCCGGGCCGTGAGGTGACGGTCGTACTTGCGGGCGGCGTCCGAGCGGACGTCGATCTCGCCGTCCGTGGCGGCCGTGGCGGGCAGCCCCTTGGTGCCCCCGCGGTACGTCGCGAGCGGGTCCTCCTTGAGGACCACGAAGTAGCGGCCGTCCCGGTACTCCGCCTGGTCGCGCAGCACCTTCTCGACCGCCGCCTCCGCGGCGGCTCCGTCACCGGACCCGCCGCTGGGCGCGGCCGCCGCCGGCAGCGCAGCCAGGGGCGCGGCCAGCAGGCCGAGCCCCGCCAGTCCGGCGGTCAGTGCCCGGCGCAGCCGGGATCGTCTGGGGTTCCTCGTCATGAACCGTGCCTTTCGTCACCAAGGTGCGGGCCGCGCGCGATCACGCCCGGCCGGTCCCCTCCGCGGGCCCACGGCGCCAGCGCACGCTCGTCCCGGGTGGGGACGCCACGCCGGGCGCCGTCGAGACGGTGAGAGTGATGAGTACCACGGAGGTGGGGATGACCGCACAGTACCCGAGCAAGGTGTCCACCGGTAGACCTGAAATGAACCTTTGAGACGAGGGCCGCCGCCATCGACCGCGGTCAGCCGCGCACCCCCGCCGGGCACGCCGCGGCCGCCGGTGCGCGACTACGCTGGAGCCGTGCCCGCACCCCTCGCCGACGACCCCCTCGTCCTGGCCCCCGCGCAGTGGCGCGCCCGGGCGGAGGCGCACCGCGCGCGCATCACCCCCTACACGGAACCGCTGCGGGAACTGCACTCCGCCGGCGTCCGCCACCCGGTCCACGACTTCCTGTTCTCCTACTACTCCCTCACCCCGGGGGCCCTCGAGCGCTGGCACCCCGGGGCCGGCGTCGTGCTCGCCGCGGACCCCGCCGCGCCGGATCCCGCGGTTCCCCACGCCCCGGGTCCCGACGCCGGCCGGGCCCCGCACGCCGCCGCGTCACCGGCCCCTGCGGCGCCGGGCGCCGGGGAGCCCGGCGGCCGGTTCTACCGCCGGCTGGAGCCCGCGCCGGGCCTGCCCGAGGGCGGCTGGACCGTGGACCTCGCGGCGTTCGCCGAGCGGCGGGGCACCATGGTGGAGTTCGCGCGGCGGATCCTGGCCGGCACGGCACGGCGGCCGGCCCGGCTGGCCTGCTTCGGGCTGCACGAGTGGGCCATGGCCTACCGCTCCGAGGTGCACGGCGTGCGCCACTCGACCGTGCCGCTGCGCCTCGGGGCGGAGGGGACGAACCGGGTCGTGGAGGAGAACCGGATCGCCTGCTCGCACTTCGACGCCTTCCGCTTCTACGCACCCGAGGCCGCCCCGCTCAACGAGCTGCAGCCCACGCGCGCCACCCAGGTGGACCTCGAGCAGCCTGGCTGCCTGCACGCCAACATGGACCTGTACAAGTGGGCCTACAAGCTGCTGCCGGCCGTCGGCTCGGACCTGGTGGCGGACTGCTTCGAACTGGCCTGGCGGATCCGGACGATGGACATGCGGGCCTCCCCCTACGAGCTGGCCGCCTGGGGGCTCGAGCCGATCCGGATCGAGACGCCGGCGGGGCGCGCGGAGTACGTGCGCCACCAGCGGGCCTTCGCGGTCGAGGCGAACGCCCTGCGCGCCCGCCTGCTCGAGGCACTGGCGCCACTGGAACCACCGGAACCGCTGGCGGCACCGGACGGGTCCTACGGGCCGGACCGCGCCCCGGGCGCCTCCTCGCGGGGGTAGGGTCCCGGGCTCAGTCCACGGCACCGTCGTGGTAGTACCAGGAGCCCTTGCGCCGCACGAAGCGGGAGACCTCGTGCTGGGTCCGCCGGCCCGCCGGGGTCCGGAAGTGGGCGGTGAACTCGACCGTGCCGGCGTCGTCGAAGGGGCCTCCGCCCGCCACGTGCTCGACGTCCAGGCGCAGCCAGTGCAGTTCCTCGCCCGACCCGGCCCCCGGCGCGTCCAGGGCCAACGACGCCGGCCGGGTCTCCGGCGCCCACGTCGCGAGCAGGTAGCGCTCGGCCGCGGGGAAGTCCCCGGTGGAGGCCAGGGCGAACGCCGCATAGCGGGAGCGCATGAGCGCCTCGGCCGTGGGCGCGGACAGCGTGCCGTCCCCGGTGAAGCGCGCGTGCACCCGGCCACAGCAGGAGCCGTAGACCTCGCCGCTGCCGCACGGGCAGCGACGACCGGCCAGCTCCGCGTCGAGCCGCTCGGCGGCGGCCCGCGGCTCAGCGCCCGTCATCGTCCACCGTGGGCCTCACCGCGACCTGGCCGGACAGGATCGCCGGCCCGGACGCGCGCTCCTGCGGGATGCTGCGCAGGCCGGTGACCGCCACATCCTCCGCACCGGCCGCTCCCGCTCCACCGGCGCCTCCCCCGCCTCCCCCGCCGCCCGCGCCGGCCGCACCGCGCGCCCCGGGCACCACGGCCTTCCGGGGCGGGGTGGAGCGGGCCTTGCGCACGGAGCGGTTGATCGCCACCCCGGCCGCCACGAGGGCGGCCACCATCGCCGCCGGGAGCACCGAGACGCCGTCCGCCCCGGTCCTCCGCTCCGGCCGGGCCGCCGCCCGCTCCGCCCTGTCCTGCTTCCTGCCTCCGGTCCACGCCTGCCGGCGGCCCGTCCGGTCGTTCCTGCGCACCATGCCCCCAGCGTAGGGGCGGGCTCCCCGGCCCGGAACCGTCCGGCGTCCCGGACCGGCTTCCGAGGGCCCGCCGTCACCCGCGGACCGCCGGAGGCGGGCGGCTCGCGGCCCGACTAGAATGACCGGAGCCCTCACGCATACCACCGGGAGTCCTCCATGCCCACGATCGTCGTCGACGTCATGCCCAAGCCCGAGATCCTTGACCCGCAGGGCAAGGCCATCGCCGGCGCCCTGCCCCGCCTCGGCTTCACCGGATTCGCCGCGGTCCGCCAGGGCAAGCGGTTCGAACTCACCGTGGAGGGCGAGGTGACGGACGAGGTGCTGGCCCAGGCCCGCCAGGCCGCCGAGCAGCTGCTCTCCAACCCCGTCATCGAGGACGTCGTCAACGTCGAGGTCCTGCCCGCCGCCGAGCCGGCGCTGGAGGCCCAGGCCGAGGCCCGCGCCTGATGAGCACGGACCTGCCCCTCATCGGCGACTTCTCCACCGCCGGGCCCGTCCTCACCGGGGCGCGCATCGGCGTCGTGACCTTCCCCGGCACCCTCGACGACCGGGACGCGGCCCGCGCGGTGCGCCTGGCCGGCGGCGAGCCGGTCGCGCTGTGGCACGCCGAGACCGACGGCGCCGCCGCCCTCGCCCAGCTCGACGCCGTCATCATCCCCGGCGGCTTCTCCTACGGCGACTACCTGCGCGCCGGGGCGATCGCCCGCTTCGCGCCGCTGATGCAGGCCATCGTCGACGCCGCCGGCGGCCGCGACGGCTCCACCGGCGGGCTGCCCGTGCTCGGCATCTGCAACGGCTTCCAGATCCTCACGGAGTCGCACCTGCTGCCCGGCTCGATGATCAAGAACGACCACCTCAAGTTCCTGTGCCGCGACCAGGTCCTGCGCGTGGAGAGCAACGCCACCGCCTGGACCGGCCAGTACGGCGCCGGCGAGGAGATCACCGTGCCGCTGAAGAACCAGGACGGCCAGTACGTGGCCGACGAGCGCACGCTCGACGAGCTCGAGGGCGAGAATCGTGTCGTCTTCCGGTACGTCGGCTGGAACCCCAATGGCTCCCGCCGGGACATCGCCGGCATCACCAACGCCGCCGGCAACGTGGTGGGCCTCATGCCGCACCCAGAGCACGCCGTGGAGGCCGGCTTCGGCCCCGACTCGGCACAGGGCATGCGCATGGGCACCGACGGCCTGGGCGTCTTCACCTCGGTGCTGGCGTCCATCGCGGGAGCGAGCACAGGAGAGAAGAAGTGACCGAGCAGACGACCTTCAACATCGACACGGTCGAGCACGCCGCCCAGACCCCGGACACCGAGCTGCCCTGGGCCGAGCTGGGCCTGAAGCAGAACGAGTTCGAGGAGATCGTCCAGATCCTCGGCCGCCGCCCCACCGCGGCGGAACTGGCCATGTACTCCGTCATGTGGTCGGAGCACTGCTCCTACAAGTCCTCCAAGGTGCACCTGCGCCAGTTCGGCGAGAAGGTCACCGACGAGATGCGCAAGGACCTCATGGTCGGCATCGGCGAGAACGCCGGCGTGACCGACCTCGGCGACGGCTGGGCCGTGACCTTCAAGATCGAGTCCCACAACTCCCCGTCCTACGTGGAGCCCTTCCAGGGCGCGGCCACCGGCATCGGCGGCATCGTCCGGGACATCATCTCCATGGGCGCCCGGCCCGTGGCCGTCATGGACCCGCTGCGCTTCGGCGCCGTGGACCACCCGGACACCGCCCGCGTCATGCACGGCGCCGTGGCCGGCATCGGCAGCTACGGCAACTCGCTGGGCCTGCCGAACATCGGCGGCGAGATGGTGTTCGACCCGGTGTACCAGGGCAACCCGCTCGTCAACGCCCTCGCCGTGGGCGTGCTGCGCCACGAGGACCTGCGCCTGGCCAACGCCTCCGGCGTGGGCAACAAGGTGGTGCTCTTCGGCGCCCGCACGGGCGGCGACGGCATCGGCGGCGCCTCCGTGCTCGCCTCCGAGTCCTTCGACGACACCAAGCCGTCCAAGCGCCCGGCCGTCCAGGTGGGCGACCCCTTCGCCGAGAAGGTGCTCATCGAGTGCTGCCTCGAGCTGTTCAAGGGCTCCCTCGTGGAGGGCATCCAGGACCTCGGCGCGGCCGGCATCTCCTGCGCCACCTCCGAGCTCGCCTCCAACGGCGAGGGCGGCATGGCCGTGGAGCTGACCAACGTGCTGCTGCGCGACCCCACTCTGACCCCGGGCGAGATCCTCATGTCCGAGTCGCAGGAGCGGATGATGGCCGTCGTCACGCCGGAGAACGTCGAGGCGTTCGAGGCCGTCATGGCCAAGTGGGACGTCGAGTACTCGTGGCTGGGCGAGGTCACGGACGACAACCGCCTGACCATCACCTGGGACGGCGAGGTGATCGTCGACGTCGATCCCCGCACCGTGGCGCACGATGGCCCGGTGTACGAGCGGCCCTACCACCGTCCCTCCTTCCAGGACGCCCTGGTGGCGGACACCTTCCGCTCGGCCGTCGTGGCCGGCCGCGTGCCGGCGCTGCCGGCCACCGGCGACGAGCTGCGCGCCGCGGTGCTCGAGCTGATGTCCTCGCCGAACCTGGCCGACACCTCGTGGGTGACGAACCAGTACGACCACTTCGTGCAGGGCAACACCGCGATGGCCGCCCCGGACGACGCCGGCGTGGTGCGCGTGGACGAGGAGACCGGGATGGGCGTGGCCGTGTCCACGGACTGCAACTCCCGGTACTCCTACCTGGACCCGTACGTCGGCGCCCAGCTGGCCCTGGCCGAGTCCTACCGCAACGTGGCCACGGCCGGCGCCGTGCCGAAGGCCGTCTCGGACTGCCTGAACTTCGGCTCCCCCGAGGACCCCGAGGTCATGTGGCAGTTCGCCGAGTCCGTCCGCGGCCTCGCCGACGCGTGCCAGCGGATGGGCGTGCCGGTCACCGGCGGCAACGTCTCGCTGTACAACCAGACCGGCAGCACGCCGATCCACCCCACCCCCGTGGTGGCGACGCTGGGCCAGTTCGACGACGTCTCCCGCCGCACCCCGTCCGGCTTCCACCGCGACGCCGACGGCCAGGCCGTGTACCTCATGGGCGTCACGCGCGACGAGCTGGACGGCTCCGAGTTCGCCCGGCTGCACGATCACCTCGGCGGCGTGCCCCCGCAGGTGGACCTGGACGCGGAGCGGCTCCTCGGCGAGCTGCTCGTCAACGCGTCCCGGGACGGGATGGTCGACGCCGCGCACGACCTCTCCGAGGGCGGCCTGGCCGCCGCGCTGTCCGAGATGGTCCTGCGCTTCGGCGTCGGCGCCCGGGTGGCCCTGGACGAGGTCATGCAGCGCGACGGCGTGGACGCCTTCACCGCGCTGTTCTCCGAGTCCCAGGCCCGCGCCGTCGTGGCCGTGCCGCGCACCGAGGAGGTCCGCTTCAAGGACATGACCACGGCCCGCGGCTTCCCGGTGGCGCGCATCGGCGTGGTGGACGCCGCCTCGGGCGCCCTCGAGGTGCAGGGCGAGTTCACCCTGCCGATCGAGGAGCTGCGCGAGCGCTGGTCCGCCACGCTGCCGCACCACTTCGGCTGATCCGGCGCCGGCCGGGCCGGACCGCCCGCCCGCCCGACGCACCACGTGAGGGATCCGGCGGCCTCCCGCTCCCGGGACGCCGCCGGGTCCCTCACGTGCTGACGGGACGCCCCGTGCGATCAGTCGTGGGATTCGTCGGCCACTCGGCCGCGGGACGGCGACGATTCCCGCACCTGATCGCCGGAGGCTCGGTCCTCCGCCGTCCATGGTGCTGCCTCGGCGGCGGGTCTAGCCTTCTTCCATGTCCGCGGACCCAGGCCCCTCATCCCGTCCCGCCGACCGCCTCGAGCGCGCCGTGCGCCGGCACGCACCCGGCTCCGCGGGCCGCGCCGTCGAGCGTCTGGGGGACCACGCCGAGGAGATGTCCAGGCACCCGTGGTTCCAGCGGCTGGCGCGGACCGGACACGTCGCCAACGGCATCCTGCACTTGCTCATCGGGATCATCGCCTGGAACCTGGCCCTCGGCACCTCGGGCCGGTCCGCCGACCAGTCCGGGGCCATCGCCCTGCTGGCCGGCCAGCCGTTCGGGATGGTCCTGGCCTGGGTGTGCGCCGCCGGCTGCGTCCTGCTCGGCCTGTGGTACCTCAGCGAGGCGCTGTGGGACCGGCAGGAGGCGCTGGACGGCGTGAAGGACGGCGGCAAGGCCGTGGTCTACGTGGCGATCGGCGTGCTGTTCGCGATGGCGGCCCTCGGGAGCGGACAGGACTCCGGCGAGTCGGCGAGCTCGTTCTCCGCCGCGCTGATGTCCCACCCCGCCGGCGCGGCCCTGCTGGTGGCGGTCGGGGCCGGGTTCATCGCCGCCGGCGCGTACCACGTGGTCAAGGGCGCCACCCGCCGGTTCACGCGGGACCTGGAGCACTCCTCCAACCTCACCGTCTCCCGGGCCATCCGGGTCACCGGCACCGTCGGCTACGTGGCCAAGGGCATCGTCCTGGCCCTCGTGGGGCTGCTGTTCGTGGTGGCCACGGTGCAGCACGACCCGCAGGAGGCCACCGGCATGGACGGCGCCCTGCGGGCCCTGCTGGACCAGCCCCTCGGACCGGTGCTGCTGGCGGCCGTGGGCGTGGGGCTGATGCTCTTCGGGGTCTACTCGGTCATGCGCTCCCGCTACGCGGCCTGACCGACCGGACCACCGGCGGCGGATCAGTCGACCTGCAGCTCGCCCATCCGGTCCCAGCCCTCGCCCTCGACCTGGCGGCTGACGATCCGCGGCGTGGAGACCAGCAGCGGGCGCATGGTCTCCAGGCCGGTGGTGAAGTGCTCGCTCGTCACGTGGGCCTCGGCGGCGCCGTCCTTGAACGCCTCCACGAGGACGAACTCGTCCGGGTCCTCCACGCTGCGGGACCACTCGAACCAGAGGTTGCCCTCCTCGGCGCGCGTGGACTCCGTGTAGTCACGGACGCGCTCGATGAACCCGTCCGCGTGCTCGGGCTTGACCTGGAATTTCACGACGATGAAGATCATGGCCCCACCCTAGTGCCGGCGCTGCCCGTCAGCCGGGGAGCAGGGACGGATCGGCCCGCACCTCGATGACCGGGCACGTGTCCATCACCACGTCCAGCCCGGCGGCCCGGGCGCGCTCGGCGGCGGCCTCGTCCACCACCCCGAGCTGCAGCCAGACGGCCTTCGCGCCCACTGCGATCGCCTCGTCCACGATCCGCCCCACCTTCTGGGAGTTGACGAAGCAGTCCACCACGTCGATCTCCCCCGGGACGTCCGCGAGCCGGCGGTAGCCCGTCTCCCCGTGCACCTCCTGCGCGCCGAGGTTGACCGGGATGATCTCCATCCCGAGGTCGTCCCGCAGGAAGCGCGAGACCCCGACGGCGGCGCGGCGCGGGTTGGGCGTGAGCCCGACGACGGCCCAGCGGCCCCCCCGGTCCGTCAGCAGCCGGCGGACGGTCGCCGGGTCGTTCACGTGTGCCATGGCCCCACCGTATCCGGGCCCGCGGCCCGCGTCAGTCCCCGTCCTGCGGGGCCAGGACGCCCAGCCGGACGAGGCGGCGCCGGGCGGCGAGCTCGGAGGGACCCCGCCGGCCCAGCGCCCGGCCGATGACGGCCAGCGTCGCCCGGCCGGCGAGGCGGGTGAGGGCCGGGACGCCGCTGCCGCGCAGCCCGGCGAGCTCCCGGTGACGGCGCGGCAGGGTGTCCACGACGGCCAGGAACAGCGCGCGGTAGCCCGGCCGCAGGCCCGGCTCCAGGGGCGGACGCCGCAGGAAGCGGACCACCTCCTCGAGCTCGGGGCCCCCGCGCAGCTGGCGGTCCGGGCCGGCGTCGAAGGCGGCCAGGCGTGCCCGCAGCGCGGCCTGGGTCCGCGGCGGGTCCGGGACGCCCATCAGTTCTCCCGCCACGGCCCACTCGGCCACGTAGGCGTCCGCCCCGGTGCGGCCGGCGGGCGTGCCCGGCGGGGCCGGGACCGGGCCGATGAACGTCTCGTAGCAGGTGAGGAAGGCGTCCGTGAAGGCGAGGTGGACCCATTCGTCCAGGACGGGGTCGTTGGCCGCGTAGTCGCGGACGGTGCCGTCGGCGGCGGTGTACCGGCCGCGCACCGGGCCGTGGAGCCGCCGCACGTACGCGCAGGCCTGCCGGGCGGCCTCGGTCGAGCCGTAGGTCACGGTGAAGATCCAGCGGATGGTGCCGGCCAGCCGGCCGAACGGGTCGGCCCGGTAGTCGGAGTGCTCGGCCACCCCGGCCAGCGCCCCGGGGTGCAGCGCCTGGACCAGCAGCGCGCGGATGCCGGCCGGGATGGTGGACATGCCGCCGTGCACGGTCCACACGGCCGAGTCCGGGGAGAAGTAGCCGGCGTCGTCGCCCAGCTCCAGGTCGAGCTGCCACTGCGGCACGCCGCCAGCGTGCTCGCCGGAGAAGGTGCGCACGAGGCTCGCCTGCAGCGAGCGCAGGGGGTGGGGGATACCCATGCCCCGAGGCTACCGCGCGGGGGCGCCCGGCGGGTCAGCGGCCGGTGGCCGCCCGGCGGCGGCCCGGCACCGGGGCCCTGGACCGAGGTCCCGACGGCGGCCGGGGCCGGCCGTCGCTGCGCCGCGGTGTCCCCCTCCGGGATGACCCGGATGCACCCCGGATTCGCCCCGCAGGGTGAGGCGCCCCGGGCCGGTCGGCCACTAGATTGGGGGCATCGCTGCAGGCCGGCCCCCTCCGGCCCCCGTTGCCTGCCGCTCGACCCCCGGGAGACAATCAGCGTGAGCACATCGGCCAGCACCGGCGGCACCGCCACCGGGGAGGAGGACGACATCCAGGACCTCCCCCGACCGGGCTCCTCGGCGGCCTCCCCCGACGCCCCGGGCCCGTCCCCGGCCGCTCCCCCGCCGCCCGCGGTCCCCACGTCTCCCGCGTCCCCCGCGCACGCCGCCGTCGCCGGTCTCCCCGCCCCGGGCACCCCCGGGCACCCGGACCACCCCGACCACCCGGACGCCCGGCGCCGGCTCCACCTGCGCCACCGGGGCCTCGAGGGACTGGTCCGCCCCGCGGACGACCACCTCGCCGAGCACGGGCTGGACGAGGCCGCCGTCGCCGAGCGCGTGGAGCACGGGCTGACCAACCGGCAGCCGCGGGACACGTCCCGCTCGATCTGGAAGATCCTGCGCGTCCACGTCCTGACCCTGTTCAACCTGGCCATCGGCTCGTGCGCGGCGGCCATCATCGTCCTGGGCCGCTGGTTCGACCTCGTCTTCTGCTTCGCCGCCCTCGCCAACGTGGTCATCGGCGTGGTGCAGGAGTACTCCGCCAAGCGCAAGCTGGACCAGATCGCGCTGCTGCACCAGGACGCCGCGCGCGTGCTGCGCTCCGGGACGGAGCGGGAGGTCCGGCTCGAGGACATCGTGCTGGACGACGCCGTGGTGCTACGGCGCGGGGACCAGGTCCCGGCCGACGGGGTGGTGCTGGCCGCGGACGGCCTGGACATCGACGAGTCCCTGCTGACCGGCGAGTCGGACGCGGTGGGCAAGCTGCCCGGGCACGCGGTGCTGTCCGGCTCGGCCGTGCTCTCCGGCCACGGGCTGTTCCGCGTCTCCGCGGTCGGCGCCGACTCGCACGCCTCGCAGCTGGCCATCGAGGCCCGGCGATTCTCGAGGATCCACTCCGAACTGCGCGGGGCGCTGGACACCGTGGCGAAGTGGCTCACGATCGCCCTGGTGCCGATCGTGGCCGTCATCGTCAACGGCCAGGTGCAGGCCATCGGCGGCTGGGCCCACGCCCTGGCCACGGGGGCGATGGAGCCGGCCGTCGTGGCCTCCGTCGCCGCCATCACCTCCATGGTCCCGCAGGGGCTGGCGCTGATGACCACCATCGCGTTCGCCGTGGCCGCGCTCAAGCTCGCCCGGGACCAGGTGCTCATCCAGGAGCAGCCCGCGGTGGAGATCCTCGCCCGCGTGGACACCGTCTGCCTGGACAAGACCGGCACGCTGACCGAGGGGCGGATCGTCTTCGACGCCGCCACGCCCCTGGCCCCGGCCGCCGCGGTGCACGATGCCGGCGAGGCCGTGCTGGCCTGGTTCGGTGCCGACGCCAACGCCAACCCCACCGCGCTGGCCCTGCGCGAGCGCTACGCCGCGGTCCCCGGGGCCGAGCCCAGCGCCCGGGTGCCCTTCGCCTCCGCGCGGCGCTGGTCCGCCGTCGCCTTCGGCACGCCGGCCGGGCCCGACGCCGCCCCGGCCGGCCCAAGCGCCCCCGGTCCGGAGGCCGCGGGGACCGATGGCGCGGTCTCCGGAGCCGAGGACCCGGGCGCCCCGGGGGCGCTGCACGGGGCGTGGGTGCTCGGCGCTCCCGAGGCACTGCTCGACGGGTCCCGCCGCCCCGGGGAGCACCTCGAGCGGATCCGGTCGCTGTGCCACGAGACGACCGAGCAGGGCCTGCGCACCATGCTGCTGTGCCGCTCGGCCGAGCCGGCGGCCGCGGGCGCCTGGTTCGGCACCGACGGCGGGGCGGCCGGGGCCCTCGCGGCGGACGGACCCGCACCGGGCGACGGGGCCGGGCCGGCGTCGGGCCCGGCGGACGGGACAAACGCCGCGTGGGCCGGGGCGCCCGTCCGGACCGGGGAACTGCTGCCGCCCGCGCTGGAGCCCGTGGCGCTGCTGACCTTCCGCGAGAAGGTCCGCGACGACGCCCACGAGACCCTGGAGTACTTCCGGGCGCAGGGCGTGGAGCTGAAGATCATCTCGGGGGACAACCCCCGCACGGTCGCCGCGGTCGCGCGCGAGGTCGGGATGACGCTGCACGGCGACGGCTACGACGCCCGCCACCTGCCCGAGGACGACGCCGAGCGGCGCCGCGTCCTGGACACCTATTCCGTCTTCGGCCGGGTCACCCCGGACCAGAAGAAGGGCATGGTCAAGGACCTGCAGGACGCCGGGCACGTGGTGGCGATGACCGGCGACGGCATCAACGACGCGCTGGCGCTGAAGTCCGCGGACCTCGGCATCGCGATGGGCAACGGCGCCCCGGCCACGAAGGCCGTCTCCCGCATGGTGCTGCTGGACAGCCGGTTCTCGCGGCTGCCCTCCGTGCTGGCCGAGGGCCGGCAGGTGATCGCCAACATCGAGCAGCTGGCCCACCTGTACCTCACCAAGACCTCCTACGCCGTGCTGTTCGGCGTGGTGTTCTCCCTGCTGGCCTGGCAGTACCCGCTGCTGCCTCGGCAGGCCTCCACGGTCGACTTCCTGATGATCGGCCTGCCCACGTTCTTCCTGGCCCTGGCGCCGAACCAGCGGCGGTACGTGCCCGGGTTCCTCCGGCGGTCACTGCGCTTCGCGCTGCCCTCGGGCCTGGTCATCCTCACCGGGCTGCTGGCCGTGAACCTCGCGGCCCGCTGGTTCGCCGGGGACGTGTCCGTGCGGCAGGTCCAGACGGCCTCGGTCATCACGCTGACGCTCATGGGCCTGTGGGTGCTCAACCTCATCTCCCGCCCGCTGACGCGCTGGAAACTGACGCTGATCGCGTCCATGTACGCGCTGCTGGTCGTGGTGCTCGTGGTGCCCGCCTCCCAGCGGTTCCACCAGTTCGAGTACCCACCGCTGGACCTGGGGCTCACGGCGGGGGGGATCGGCGTGGTCGGCTGCGTCCTGCTCGAGCTGATCCACCTGCGGCACCGGTCCTGGGTCCGCCGCACGCAGGGCGCTGGACGTCCGGAGGTCCCGGCCGGCCCGGCGCGGGCGGGCGGGATGACCGGCCGTGGCCCCGCCCGCCAGTCCGTGGTCGAATGGCAGGGACCGCGCCCGGACCGAGCCCCGGAGGACCGATTGCCCGCAGCAGCACCCACCGCCCCCCGCACCGTCGACGTCCTCGTGATCGGCGGCGGCAACGCCGGGATCTCCCTCGCCGCCCGGCTGCACCGCCAGGGCCTGCGGGACGTGGCCGTCGTCGAGCCCAAGGACACGCACCACTACCGGCCGATGCTCTCCTACGTGGGGGCCGGGCTGAAGACGGTGCGGGACCTGTCCCGTCCCCAGGCCCGCGCCATGCCGGACGGGGTCACGTGGGTCCGGGACGCCGTGGCGGCCCTGGACACCGCCGCGCGGACGGCCGTGCTGGCCTCCGGCACCCGGATCGGCTACCGCGACGTGGTGGTCTGCCCGGGCTCCACCCCGGACTGGGACGCCGTCCCCGGCAGCGCCGAGGCCATGGCCAGCGGCTTCGCCTCGACCAACTACACGGTGGACCTGGCGCCGCGGACGTGGGAGCTCATCCGCGGGCTGCGCGCCGGCCGCGCCCTGTTCACGATCCCGGACGGACCCGCGCCCACTCCCCAGATCGGCCAGAAGATCCTCTACCTCGCGTGCGACTACTGGCAGCGCCGCGGCGTGCTGCGGGACATCGAGGTGACCCTGCTGACGCCCACCGCCACGGTCTTCGGCCAGCCGGACGTGGACCGGCGGCTGGAGCCCTGGGTGTCCCGGTACGGGATCCGCGTGGTCACCGGGGCGCGGGTGCGGTCCATCGACGCCGGCGCCCGCCGGCTGGCCGCGGAGGTGGAGGGCACGCCGCGCGAGTTCGGCTACGACCTGCTGCACCACGGCCCCGTGCACCGCGCCCCCTCCTGGATCGCCGCCGCGGGCCTGGGCACGGAGGACGGGTACGTGGACGTGGACCCGGAGACGCTGCGCCACCGCTCGGTGCCCTCGGTGTGGGCGTGCGGCGACGCCGCCGAGCTGCGGACCGGCCGGTCCGGCGGGGGCCTGCGCCACCAGACGAGGATCCTCGCCGACAACCTGCTCGCCGCCCGCGAGGGCAGGACCCTGGAGGGACGGTACGACGGCTACACGGTCACGCCCGTCACCGTGGCCCGCGGCAGGGCCCTGTTCCCGGAGTACGACCGGGACAACGCGCTGGACCCCAGCATCCCGGGGCTGCCGCTGCTGCGCCCCAGCCGCGCCCTGTGGTTCTTCGACCTCGAGGTCCTGCCCCGGGAGTACTGGTACAGCATCCTCAAGGGCCGCTGACCCGGCCCGTGGGCGGGTCAGCCAGCCCGTCCGTCCGGCCGGGAAACGGCGGGGGGACGGGCGGGGAACGGGCGCCGTCCACTCGGAAACGGCACTGTCACGGGGCTTCCGTGGCCCGTCATGGTACTGAGGGGTAGTGATCGCGCGCGGCTAAACTCGCCCTGTTCGGGACGGTCAGACACGGCGTCCAGTCAGTAACCCCACCAGAAGGAGCTCCTGCCATGGCAGCACCCAGCCCCGGTTATTCGATCACCCTGCAGGTCCAGGCCCCCGCGTCGTTCACCGCGACCTCCGACCTGGCCGCCGCCGTGGCAGCCACCGGTGCCGCCGTCACCGCCCTCGACGTCGTCGAGTCCCACCACTCCTCCATGGTCATCGCCGTCAGCTGCAACACCACCGACGCCGGCCACGCCGAGCGGGTCAAGGCCGCCCTGGACGCCCTGGAGGGCACCGAGGTCCAGGAGATGGCCGACCAGACCTTCCAGCTGCACGAGGGCGGCAAGATCGAGACCACGCTGCGCGTGCCGCTGCGCACCCGTGACGACCTGTCCCGCGCCTACACCCCGGGCGTGGCCCGCGTGTGCCAGGCGATCGCCCAGGACAAGTCCCAGGCCCGGCACCTGACCATCAAGAAGAACACCGTCGCCGTGGTCACCGACGGCACCGCCGTGCTGGGCCTGGGGGACATCGGCCCCGAGGCCGCCATGCCGGTCATGGAGGGCAAGGCCGCCCTGTTCAAGCAGTTCGCCGGCGTGGACGCCTGGCCGGTGGCCCTGGACACCACGGACACCGAGGAGATCATCCGCACCGTCAAGGCCATCGCCCCGGCCTACGGCGGGATCAACCTCGAGGACATCTCCGCCCCGCGCTGCTTCGAGATCGAGGCCCGCCTGCGCGAGGAGCTGGACATCCCGGTCTTCCACGACGACCAGCACGGCACCGCCATCGTGGTCCAGGCCGCCCTGACCAACGCCCTGAAGCTCACCGGCAAGAGGATCGAGGACGTGCGCATCGTCGTCTCCGGCGTGGGCGCGGCCGGCACCGCCATCATCCGCCTGCTGATGGCCTCCGGGGCCCGCCACATCGTGGCCGCCGGGCGCGCGGGCGTGATCGAGCGCGGCTCCCAGCACGCCGACTCCAACCGCCAGTGGCTGGCCGACAACACCAACGCCGACTCCTTCTCCGGCTCCGTCAAGGAGGCCATGGTCGGCGCCGACGTGTTCATCGGCGTCTCCGCCCCGAACCTGCTGGACGAGGCGGACATCGCCGCGATGAACGACGGGGCCATGGTCTTCGCCATGTCCAACCCGGACCCCGAGGTGGACCCGGCGGCGGCCTCCAAGCACGCCGCCGTGGTGGCCACCGGCCGCTCGGACTTCCCGAACCAGATCAACAACGTGCTGGCCTTCCCCGGCTTCTTCCGCGGCCTGCTGGACGCCGGTGCCTCGGACATCACCGACGAGATGCTCGTGGTGGCCGCCGAGGCCATCGCCTCCTGCATCTCCGACGAGGAGCTCAACCCCGGCTTCATCATCCCCTCGGTCTTCGACCCCGAGGTCTCCACCCGCGTCGCCGAGGCGGTGGCCGCCGTCGCCACGCCGCGCGCCTGACGCGACCCCGACGGACGCCGCACGCGCACCGTCACCAGGACCGCGGGGCCAGTGGCCCCGCCGCCACGGCCGGCGTCGGCCCCGGATCCCGGGGCCGACGCCGGCCGTCTCGCCCTGGGCGTGGCCATGGCGTTTCCTGTGCGTCAGCTGGGAACCGTTTGACCCTCGGGTCCACGCGCGAAAGACTCAGGTCATCACCCAACCGGCGGACCCCGCCATGAAGGAGAGATGATGATGCGACTGTTCACCTTGGGCGTCGGCGCGGCGATCGGGTACCTGCTGGGGAGCCGCGAAGGGCGTCAGAACCTCGACAAGTTCGCGAAGAACGCGCAGAAGCTGTGGAACGACCCGAAGACCCAGGAGCAGGTCCACAAGGCCACCTCCGCGGTGAAGGACAAGGCGCCGGGCGTGGCGGACAAGGCCACCCAGCTCGCGGACAAGGCCGCCGACTCGATCCGTGACCGGGCCCCCGGGGTGGCGGACAAGGCCAGCGCCGCCGCCCACTCCCTTGCGGACAAGGCCACGGCCACCACGCAGGACCTGGCGGACAAGGCCTCCTCGTCGGACGCCGCGGGCGGCAAGCACGCCGGCGGGACCTCCTACGACACCGAGTACCGCAACGACGCCGGCCCGGCCAAGACCGCCGGCGGCGACGCCCTCTCCGATCCCTCCTCCTCGCTCGAGTCCGAGGGCGGCGGCCCGGACCGCTACTGACCGGCCGGGGCGGTCGCCCGGCGGCGGCCGTCCCCGCACGACGACGGACCCCCGGTTCCCTGCGCAGGGAACCGGGGGTCCGTCGTCGGGCCTCACGGCCCTGGGGCCGGCCCCCGGGGCCGGCCTCGGGTGCGCTCAGCTGCCCACGCGGTTGCGCAGGGAGAAGGACGCGCCGTAGTGGTTCTCCGGCAGGTGGTCACCGCGGCCGAAGAGCTTGTGGCGCATGGTGCCCTCGGTGTACTCGGTCTTGTAGCGGCCCAGCTCCTGCAGCGCCGGGACCACGTACTCCACGATGTCCTCGAAGGTGCCCGGGGTGATGTGGTACGCGAGGTTGAACCCGTCCACGTCCGTCTCGTCCTGGATCCGGGCCAGCTCCTTGGCCACCGTCTCGCCGGAGCCGATGATGACCGGGCCGAACCCGCCCACGCCGCACCACTCGGCGATGCGCCGCACGGTCCAGGGGTTGCCGTCGTCCCCGGAGGCCTTCTTGAAGGTCTCGATGGTGGACTGGATGGCGTTGGACTCCACGTCGCCCAGCGGCTCGTCGAGGTCGAACTGGGACAGGTCGATGCCCATCCAGCCGCTCATCAGCACGAGGCCGCCCTCGACGTCGATGTACTGCAGCAGGTCCTGGTACTTCGCCTGCGCCTCCTCGTCGGTGGCGCCGGTGACGATGGTCTGCATGGACATGATGCGGATGTCGTACGGGTCGCGGCCGGCCTCCACGGCGGCCCGGCGGATCTTCGAGACGGTGCCGGCGATCAGCTCGTCCGTGGGCGAGTTGATGAACACGGCCTCGGCGTGCTTGCCGGCGAAGGCGCGGCCGCGCGTGGAGGCGCCGGCCTGGTAGATCACCGGGGTGCGCTGCCTGGACGGCTCGGTGAAGGCGATGCCCGGGGTCTTGAAGTACGTGCCCTCGTGCTCGATGCGGTGGACCTTGGCCGGGTCGATGAAGACGCCCGACTCCTTGTCGTAGACGACCGCGTCGTCCTCCCACGAGCCCTCGAGCAGCTTGTAGACCACGTCGAGGTACTCGTCGGCGTGGTTGTAGCGCTCGTCGTGCTCCATCTGGTCGTCGTGCCCGAAGTTGCGGGCGGCCGAGGGCAGGTAGCCGGTCACGACGTTCCATCCCACGCGGCCCTCGGTGAGGTGGTCCAGCGTGGCCAGGCGGCGCGCGAAGGCGTAGGGGTGCTCGTAGGCGGTGCCCGCGGTGACGCCGAAGGTGAGGTGCTTGGTGACGGCGGCCATCGGCGGCACGACGAGGATCGGGTCGTTGGTGGGCACCTGGGTGCCGGCCTTGAGGGTGGCCTCGTCCGAGTTGCCGTAGACGTCGTAGGGGCCCAGGACGTCGGCGATGAAGATGCCGTCGAACAGCCCCTTCTCCAGGGTCTGGGCCAGCCCGGTCCAATAGCCCAGCGTGTTGTAGTCGCGGGCGTGGTCGTCCGGGTGGCGCCACAGCCCCGGGGACTGGTGGGCCACGCAGTTCATGTCGAACGCGTTGAAGAGGATCTCCCGCTTGCCGGCGGGGGTGGTGGGCACCCCGGCGGGCAGGGCGGAGGTGTTCTCGGGGGACGATGAGGTCATGGCGATGCTCCTTCCATCGGTCCTGGCGGTAGCACCGCTCCGGTGCGCGGGGCGCACGGTGGTTGCTGCGGCGTCGTGGAGCCAGGTCTCTCGGCCGCTCTGGATGGTTACCCAGCAATTGGAGCACACCGGGAAAGCCGGTGGCGAATTCCGCGTCGCCCGGTGACGTCCCTCACCCGGCGGTGAGCACCACCACGGGATCGGTCGTGGGCGCGGTGGACCCACCGGCCGGTTCCACGGTGACGGCGAGCGCGGCCGTCTCCGGGACCCCGTCCAGCCGGACGAGGGCCCGGCCGTCCTCGAGCTCCAGCAGCCCGGCGGACTCCGGGTCTCCCTGCCCCCGGAGGGTCCACAGCTGGTACACGCGGCCCCCCTGCGGGGCGGGGAGGTCCCGGGCGGCCAGGACGGTCTCCCCGGAGGGCGCGCGGGCGACCTCGACCGTGCCGCCCCCGGCCACCGGGGCGGTACCCCGGCGGGCGCCGTCCTGCTCCAGGACCTGCTCGATGGCCACGGCCTGGTCCCGTTCGGTGAGGCCCGCCGGCTGCCAGGGGTGGGCGAGGAGCAGTGCCGCGGCGGCGGCCGCCGCCGCGGCCGTGGCCGCCACCGCGGCCCAGGCCCGACGGCGGCCGGGCCGGCGTCGTTCCCGGTGGTCCTGCAGGCTGGCGGGCGCCGCGGGACCCGGCCCGGCGGACGGGGCGCCGGAGTGGGCCCCGGCGTCCCCGGAGGACCGCGCCTCGGCGGCGATCGCGTCCAGCACGCGGTCCCGCAGCCCGGCCGGCGGCGCCACGGCCTCCCCGGCGCCCAGGCGGTCCGTCGCCCGCAGCAGGGCGTCCGCCTCGGCGCGCAACACGGGGTCCGTGCGCAGCCGCTCCTCGATCCGGGCGCGCTCGTCCTCGTCCACGGCGTCCAGCGCCCAGGCGGCGAGCAGGTCGCGGTCGTCGGACATCACTCCACCCCCAGGCAGTCCAGTAGTCGTCGCAGTCCGGTGCGCATCCGTGACTTCACGGTGGCCAGCTTCGCCCCGAGCCGGTCGGCGACCTCACGGTACGTCAGCCCGCCGTAGTAGGCGGCCGTGACGGCCTCCTGCTCCAGTGCCGTGAGGGTGCCCAGGCAGTCGACCACCCGGCGCCGGTCCTCGGCGTCGGCCACGGCCTCGGCGACGTCGTCGTGCTCCCGGCCGAACGAGGCCGCGCCCGCCCGGAGCTCCCGGTCGCGCCGGGACTGCGTGGACCGCACCAGGTCGACGGCCCGCCGGTGGGTGATCGAACAGACCCAGCCGGTCACCGATCCCCGCTCGGGACGGAATCCCGCGGCGCCGCGCCAGGCGTCCAGGAGGGCCTCCTGCGTGACGTCGGCCGCCAGGTCGGGATCGCGCACCACGCGCAGGGCCAGGCCGTAGGCCCGTGGGGCCACCGCGTCGTAGAGGGCGGCGAAGGCCTGCTGGTCGCCCTCGGCGCTGCGCCGCACCAGGTCCGCCAGGACCTCCTCGCCCGCGCCGACCCGGGGGCTCGGGCCGGGCGGCGTGGTCCCGGGGCCGGCGTCGCGCGTCATCCGGTCAGCGTATCCCCGGCGCCCGCTCCGGGCGAGGCGACGCCCGGAGCCCGGCGACGGCGGGCGGGGCGGAGCCCCGGACGCTCGCCGGGGAGTGTCCGGGGCACCGTGCACCCGTCACTTGACGAGGGCCTCCGCCATCGAGTCGATGGCGCCGGCCAGCGTCTCCACGTGCATGCCCAGCCCCGCGGCGACCTCCTCGGCCGGCAGTTCGCCGCCGCTGATCCCCTCGAGGAACTCGCCGGCCTGCGGGCGGTAGCCGTCCAGGTCCGCCAGGGCCTGCTCGGCGGCCTCGGTGTCCCCCGCGGCCCTCGCCCCGGCGTAGTCGACGAAGAACCCGATGTGCTCGCGCCACAGCTCCAGGAACGCCGCGCCCTGGTCCTCGCCCGCCAACGAGCCGATCGCCTCGGCCAGGGCCTGGGAGTTCTCGTCAAGGGTCCCGGCCGCGGCCGTGAAGGCCTCGGAATCGGTGCCGCCCTCGGCGGTGTAGGCGGTGAAGACGGCGATCCCGGCGAGGTACACGTGCTCCTGCAGGTCGTAGGTGAGCTGGGCGCGCAGGGCGGCCGCGTCGTCCATCGGATCGCCCTCCATCCCGGTGGCCGCGACCACGCCGCCGGTGATCGTGCCGGCGGCCTCGCCCACGTGGTGGGCCGCGGCCCGCAGGTCGCCGTAGGCCGCGGGATCGCCGGCGGCGAGGCCGTCGATCGCGGCGGTGAGGGTGTCCACGTGGCCGTGCAGGGACTCGGTCACGGCATCGGCCGGCAGCTCGCCGCCCGTGAGCTCCTCGAAGAAGGCCCCGGCCTCCCGCGTGTACCCCTCCAGGTCGGCGACGGCCTGCTCCTGGCCGGCCGCATCACCGGACTTCTCGGCCGCCGCGTAGTCGACGAAGTAGCCGATGTGCTCGCGCCACAGCGCGAGGAACGCCTCGGCGGTCTCGGCGTCCGAGGCCGCCTCGATGGTCGCGGCGAGCTCCTGGGAATTCTCGTCCAGGGCGGCGGAGGCCAGTTCGGTCTCCGGGCTCTCGAGGTCGGTGGCATAGGCCGTGGCCACGGTGATGCCGGCCAGGTAGACGTGCTCCTGCAGCTGGGCCGTGAGGGTGGCGCGCAGGGTGGCCGCCTCGGAGGCCGGGTCCCCGTCCACGTCGGCCGCGGCGACGAGGCCGGCGGCCAGCGTCTCGGCGGTCTCGGGCATGTGCGCCGCGGCGGTCCGCGCGTCGGCGAACGGATCGCCGGTGGAGGCCGGCATCGGCATGGCCGCGGATGAGGCCTCCGGCATGTCCTCGGACATGCCCGCGGACGCCGAGGGCGAGGCGGACATCGCCCCGGACATCGACTCCGACATCGAGGGCGAGGCCGACGCCGCCGGGCTGGAGGACTGGCCGGACTCCCCGCCGGCTCCGCCACCGGCGCCACAGGCCGCGAGGGACAGGGCGAGGGCGACGGCGCCGAGGACGGTGGTGGTCTTCCGGGCGGTGTTCGTGGTCATGACTGCTCCTTGGTCGATCCAGCGGTGACGTCTGGTGTTCGGAGCAGGTGCCCGGCCGGATGGGTCGGGGCGGGGGAAATCTTCGCCGGCTGGGGCCGCGGTGCCGGCACCGGCCGGCAGCGGGTCCTGGTGGTCAGGGGGTCCTGGTGGTCAGGCGGTCGCGGTCAGACGGTCCCGGTGGTCAGGTACGGCACGGGCCGGGTGCCGTTCACCTCCCAGTCCCCCACCATCCGGGCCATGAACACGGCCGGATCGTGGCTGGCGAGAGTGCGGGCGTTGCGCCAGTGGCGGTCCAGCTGCAGGTCGGTACTGGTGGCCGAGGCCCCCAGGGTGTCGAAGATCCGCGTGCAGGTGTCCAGCACGAGCCTCGGCACCATCACGTGGGCGCGATGGACCGTCAGGGCCGCACGCCGCATGGCCTCGGCCGCGGTCTCGGCGGCGGGCTCGGCGCCAGGCTCGGGGTGCGTCCCCGTCTCCGGCTCCGTGGCGGACTCGGCGGTCGCCGCGGCGGCGGGCTGGGCGGCGACGGCCAGGGCCTCGTCGAGGTCACGTCCGGCGGCGCGCACCAGTTCCTCGGCGGTGGCCTGCTGCGCGGACAGCTCGCCCACGATCCCCAGCAGCTGGTCGTCCTCGCGCGGGGTGAGCCCGCCCGCGGTGTTGGGCGAGCGGCGGCGCGCGCGGGTGAGGCCGATCCCGTCCCGCAGGGCGGCCCGGCCGACCCCGGCCAGCAGGGCCATCAGCGTGGCCTCGTGGTGCAGCGGCACGTGCCCGTCCGCGGGGGGCAGCACCAGCAGGTCCTCGACGCCGGCCCCGTCGAACTCGACCGTGCCGGTGCCGGTGAGCCGCTGGCCGAAGCCGTCCCAGTCGTCCTTGACGGCCGCGCGCGGCTGGCGCACCCGCACGACGGCGAGCGCCAGGTCCGTCCGGTCGGGCAGCCGGGGATCGTCCGGCCGGCCGGCCTCCGGCCGGGCGGTGCGAGGCTGCCCCCGACGCCGGCCCGGGCGCGGGACGCCCTCCTCCAGCCGGGCGGTGGCCAGGGTCCACGTGGCGAAGATGCTGCCGGTCGTGTAGTACTTGCGGCCGCGGATGCGCAGCGAGCCCCCGTCGTCCTTCCACACGGTGGTGGCGAGTTCGCCCAGGGCTGGGCCCGGGGACTCGGAGAGGGCACTGCCGGCCAGCTCGCCGGCCATCACCCGCGCCAGCCAGCGCGAGCGCAGGGCGGCGTCGGCCTGCACGAGGACGTGCTCCACGAAGCTCAGGTGGCTGCGCAGCAGGTGGGCCGTGTTCGCGTCCACCGCCGCCAGGTCCATGAGCAGCCGCAGCGCGTCCTCCTGGCCGGCACCGGCCCCGCCGGCGGACTCCGGCACGGTCAGACCGCCCAGGCCGGCGGCACGGAGCTGCTCCAGCGGGGCGAACGGCAGGTGGCGGCCCGCCTCGCGGGCGGTCTCCCCGCGGGCCACCTCGGCGAAGGCCGGGGCGAACCGGGCGGACAGGGAGGCATAGTGGGAACCGGTGCGACCGTTCCGGTGGGTGGGGCCGGAGTCCGCCTCCCGGGCCTCCGGGGCCGTGGTCGTGCTGTTGCCTGCAGTGGTCATGCTGTCCTCCATCGGTCCTGGCGGTAGCACCCGGGCCCCTGTCGGGCGGGTTGCTGCGGCGTCGTCGAGCCAGGTCTCTCGGCCGCTCTGGATGGTGTTCCCTGTCATGAGACCACCGGCCCGGGCGGAACGCCAACTCCGTTCCGTGGCCGGCCGGCCGTCGGCCCCGGTGCTGGGCACCGTGGCCGACGGGCGGTCATTCCGCGGAGACGGGTGTCAGCACGCCGGCGACGAGCGGGTCGTCCGTGGTCTTCAGGTATTCCTCCAGGCGGGGGTCGGAGAACACCTCGATGAGCTTCTGCGTCTCTGGGGTGTCCGCGAACTGCGTGCCGACGATGAGCCGAGAGGCGAAGGTCCTGGGCGGGTCCGGGAACAGGATGCCCTTGTCCCGGCCGACCTTGCCGGCGTCGAAGAGGTTGGTGTAGCCGATGGCGACGTCCACGGAGTCCAGCGTGCGTGCCATGGACAGCAGGTCGATCTCGGTGAACTCGAAGCCGCGGGGGTTGTCCACCACGTCCTTCAGCTTGGCGGTGCGCGGCTCGATGTCCGGGTCCAGGGTGATGAGTCCCTCGCGGTCGAGCAGCCACAGCGCCTGCCCCTGGTTGGCCAGGTCGGTGGGCACGGCCAGCGTGGCACCGTCCGGGAGTTCCTCCACCGAGTCGTACCGGGTGGAGTACAGCCCGAAGGCCCACTGGTAGAGCTCGATGGTGGGGGTCAGCTCGAAGCCGTTGGCATCGGCCACCTGCTTCATGTACCACTGGTGCTCGAAGATCGTGGCGTGGATCGACCCCTCGGCCACGGCGCGGTTGGACTGGACGCTGTCCTCGATGCCCACCGCCTCGATCTCCACGCCGTGGTCGGGCGCGATCTCCTCGGCCACGAAGTCGAGGATCTTCTCCTCGCCGGCCATGGCGGGCTCGTAATGCACGCGCAGCGGGCCGGTCACCTCGGAGGTGGCCGCACCGGAGGCGGCCACCGCCGGGCGGTTGGACTGTTGGATGACCACGATGCCCAGGACGAGGGCGATCACGGTGGCCAGGGCGGCGATGCTCCAGGGCAAGGCGGCACGCTGCCGGCGCAGCGTGAAGCCGTGGGCGTGTTCGGCGGACGGAGTGCTCATGATGCTCCTTCGGGAAGTGCGACGACGGTGACGCGGCATGGCGGGCCGGGCGTCGGGAGGGCGGTGGTGGCACGAGGCCGTGCGGGCCGGTGCAGGGCGCTCAGCCCAGTCGGCGGCGCCGGCGGCACGGCCTTCAGGGGCGGGCCAGGGCGTGGGCCACCCGGTCGCCGATGAACTGGACGACCTGGACGGTCACGATCAGCGCGATGATCGTGGCGAGCATGACGGTCATGTCGAAGCGCTGGTAGCCGTAGGTGACCGCCAGGTACCCGATGCCGCCGGCGCCGATGGTGCCCGCGATGGCCGAGTACTCGATCATCGAGATCGTGTTGAGGGTGACGGCCGAGGCCAGCCCCGGCAGCGCCTCGCGCAACTGGGTCTGCCGGATGATCTGTCCGGTGGAGCTGCCGGTGACGAGGCCCACGGCCATGTTCTCGCGGGGTAGGTCGTTCAGCGCGTTCTGCACGAGGCGCGCGAAGAACGGGATGCCGGCGATGGTCATGGGCACGATCGCGGCCGCGATGCCCAGGGTGGTGCCGGTGACCCACTTGGTGAACGGGATGATGGCCGCCATCAGCACGAGGAACGGCAGGGATCGGCCCATGTTCACCACCCAGCTGAGCGCGCCGTGGAGCCGGTCCCGGGGGAACAGCCCCCGCGGGGAGGTGTTGTAGAGCAATACCCCGGTGGCCCCACCGACGAGCACGACCATCACCATCACGATGCCCACCATGGCCCAGGTCTCGCCATAGGCGGGCAGCAGCAGTGACGGCAGGTCCGCCCACGGCGTGTCCGTCACGAGGGGCTGCGAGGACTCCGTCGTCGCACTCATGCGACCACCTCCAGTGGGGTCTCGTCGTGGGTGGTGGACCGGGCCGCGTCGTCGCGCAGCCGGGCCTGGATGCCGAGGCGGTCCAGCGCCTCGATCGCGGGACGGTACTGCTCGGAGTGGATCCCGACGACGGCACGGCCCAGGGCGATGTCCCCGCGGGCCTCCACCGTCCCGCCGAGCAGGGCGAGGCGGATCCCGTGGTCCACGGCCAGCCGGGTGAACCACTCCGGGTCGACGGCACCGTCCCGGTAGGCGAGCTCGAGCGCGAGATCGAACCGGGGCGGCAGCGGCAGTGCGGAGACCGGCAGGAGCTGGTGGCCGACCGCCGAGTCCTGGTCGGCCACGAGCGAGGGCAGGGACCCGTACTCGGACAGCCGGCCGTCGGACAACGCCGCCACCTGGTCGGCCACATGGCGGACGACGTCCATCTCGTGGGTGATCAGGATGATGGACAGGCCCAGGTCGCTGCGCAGCGAGGCGAGCAGGTCCAGGATCTGTGCGGTCGTCTCCGGGTCCAGCCCGGAGGTGGACTCGTCGGAGAGCAGGATGCGCGGCCGCAGGGCCAGCGCGCGGGCGATGCCCACCCGCTGCCGCTGGCCACCGGAGAGCTGGCCGGGATAGGCGTTCGCCTTGTGCAGCAGACCGACCCGGTCAAGCAACTCGGCGACTCGGTCCTCCATCTCGTGCTGGACCACGCCCAGGTTGCGCAGGGGCAGGGCGACGTTCTCCGCCACCGTGATCCGCCGCAGCAGGGCCGAGTGCTGGAAGATGGTGCCGATCGCCCTTCGGGCGGAGCGCAGTTGCCGTCCCCGCAGGTGGGAGAGGTCCCTTCCGTCGACGAGGATCTCTCCGCTGGTGGGTTTCTCCAGCAGGGAGATGCAGTGCGAGAGGGTGGTCTTGCCCGCACCGGACGGTCCGACGACGGCCGTGATGGTGCCCTCGGGCACGACCAGGTCAATGCCCTTGAGGACCTCGACCGGCCCGTCGTGTCCGGCATAGGACTTGTGCAGGTTCCTGATCTCGATCACCGCTCCGCGCCCCCGCTCATGGCGAGCGCGCCGATCCGGAAGCCGGACCCGCGGTGGTTGGCGGGGAGCCGGTCCCCACGTCCGAACAGCTTGTGGCGCAAGGTGCCCTCCTCGTAGTCGGTCGGATAGGCGCCCCGGGCCTGGAGTTCGGGCACCACGTACTCGACCACGTCCTCGAAGGTGCCGGGGGTGATCGCGTAGGCCAGGTTGAAGCCGTCCACGTCGGTCTCTCGGGCCCAGTCGAGGAGCTCATCGGCCACCTGGGCCCCCGATCCGACGACGACCGGACCGAAGCCGCCGATGCCGACCCACTCGGCGAGGCGGCGGACGGTCCAGGGCTCGTCGTCACCCGCAGAGGCGCGGAAGGTGTCGACCGCCGACTGGACGGCATTGGTCTGGACGTCATGGCCGATGACGTCGTCCAGGCCGTACTGCGAGAAGTCGATGCCCATCCACCCCGAGAGCAGGGCCAGGGCCCCCTGGTGGTCGATGTACGAGGCGTAGTCCTCGTGCTTGGCCTGCGCGGCGGCCTCGTCCGGCCCGGTGATCACCGTGAGCAGGGTGTAGACCTTGACGTCGCCCGGCTCCCGACCGGCCTCGATGGCGGCAGCACGGATCCCGGTCACGGCCTGCGCGAGCCTCTGCCGGGTCGGGGCGGCGACGAAGACGCACTCGGCGTTCTCCCCGGCGAAGCGCAGCCCCCGCGGGGAGGTCCCGGCCTGGTAGACGACGGGCGTGCGCTGGGGGCTCGGCTCCGTGATCGCGATGCCGGGCACGGTGAAGTGGGCACCGGCGTGCCCGATCTCGTGCACGCGATCCGGGTCGGTGAAGACGCTGGACCGGCGGTCCCGCACCACGGCGCCGTCCTCCCACGACCCCTCGAGCAGCTTGTAGACGACCTCGAGGTATTCGTCTGCGTGGTCGTAACGGTCGTCGTGGGCGGCCTGGTCCCGCTGCCCCATGTTGCGCGCGGCCGAGGGAAGGTAGCCGGTCACGACGTTCCAGCCGACCCGGCCACCGGTCAGGTGGTCCAGCGTTGCCAGGCGGCGGGCGAAGGGGTAGGGATGCTCGAACGCCGTTCCGGCGGTGATCCCGAAGCCCAGGTGCTCGGTCACCGCGGCCATCGCGCTGACGAGGAGCACCGGGTCATTGACCGGGACCTGCGTCCCCGCGGCCAAGGTGGCCCGGTTCGAGGAGCCATAGACGTCGTAGGTGCCCAGGACGTCTGCGATGAACAGCCCATCGAAGCGGCCCCGCTCGATGACCTGGGCCAGGTGTGTCCAGTAGGCAATGGTGTTGTACTCGGACGACCGGTCGTCCGGATGCCGCCACAGTCCGGGGGACTGGTGGCCCACGCAGTTCATGTCGAACGCGTTGAAGCGGATCCGTCTCGGGGCATGAGGGTGCATGGGAATGCACGTCCTTCCATCGATCCTGGCGGTAGCACCCTGGCCCCTGTCGGGCGGGTTGCTGCGGCGTCGTCGAGCCAGATCTCTCGGCCGCTCTGGATGGTTACGGATCCACTGTGGGGCCGTCCGGAGCCGGGGCGCCAACCGGGCGTCACACTCCGACGCGTACCGATCACCCCGCGCCAGGAACGCTGCAGGCTGCCCCGATGAGGGTCCAGCATGACGCTCCGTGACGTCACGTGACGCAGGCAGCGGTCCCCGCTTCCCGGGACGCCACGACACGCCGCCCAAAGCGGCATCGGTGGTGGCGGCGCCGTCCCGCACCTGCTTCACTATTGCCACCAACCATCCAGAGCGGCCGAGAGATCTGGCTCCGTGACGCCGCAGCAACCGCCCGGTCCCCGACCGGGAAACGGTGCTCATGCCAGAAGCGATGGAGAGTGATGATCATGACCGCCCTTGCCGAACCGCGCCTGGCCGCCGGCACGGGAGCCCGCGTGGGGTCACCCGGCAACGCCACGGCCGCGAGCCTGTCCGTGGAGTTCCGTGGCGTCGGCCGCTCCTTCCCCGGCCTCGAGGGAGAGCGCACCGTCCTGCGGGACCTGACCCTGGAGGTCGCCCCGGGCGAGGTGCTCGCCATCCTCGGCGCCTCCGGCTGCGGCAAGTCGACCCTGTTGCGGGCCGCGGGCGGCCTGGACACCGGGAACACCGGCGAGATCCTCATCGGCGGCCGGCGGGTCGCGCCGCATGACGCACGCACCGCCGTCGGGTTCCAGGAACCCCGCCTGATGCCCTGGCGCACCATCCACCAGAACGTGTCCCTGGGCCTGCCGCACGGAACCGGCCGCGCCGAGGGCCGCGAGCGCGTGGACCACCTCCTCGAGCTCGTCGGGCTGGCCGCCCACGCCGGGCACCGCCCGCGCGAGGTCTCGGGCGGCATGGCCCAGCGCACCTCGCTCGCCCGGGCCCTGGCGCGCCGGCCCGGCGTGCTGCTGCTGGACGAGCCGTTCGGTGCCCTCGACGCACTGACCCGGATGCGGATGCAGGACCTCCTGCTGGACATCCACGCGCGCACCGCCACCACCATCCTGCTCGTCACCCACGACGTGGACGAGGCCCTGCAGCTGGCCGACCGCATCCTGCTCCTCGGCCGGGACCACGCGCCGGACGCCGCCCCGGGTGCCTCCGCCCGCACCGTCCTCACGGTGCCCGGCGAGCGCCCCCGGGACCGCGGCTCGGCCGAGCTCGCCGCCCTGCGCTCCGAGCTGCTGGACGGCCTCGGGGTGGACGCCCACCGCCGCTGAGCGGCGGGCCCGCCCCGTCCGGCACCGGCTCCTCGGTCCGGGCCCCTCCACGGGCGGGCCGTCCGCGCCCGGACGGCCCCCCAACCTCCCTCCCGGCCGTGCTCCACGCCCGGCCGCCTCCTTCCGCGTTTCCCTGCATCACCGCAACCGTCCCGAAAGGCATCCCCATGCGCTCACGACTTGCCCTCTCCACCGCCGCCCTGGCCGTCTCCGCCCTCGCCCTGACCGGCTGCGTGGCCGGCGAGGGCTCAGGCGGCGGCGCCGCCCAGGCCGGGGCCTCCGGCACCGCCGGTGGCGGCAGCGGCGGCACCCTGGACATCGACTTCGCCACCTACAACCCCCTCTCCCTCGTGATCAAGGAGAAGGGCTGGCTGGAGGAGGAGCTCTCGGACGAGGGCGTCACCGTCAACTGGGTCCAGTCCGCCGGCTCCAACAAGGCCAACGAGGCGCTGCGCGCCGAGGCCATCGACGTCGGCTCCACCGCCGGCTCCGCGGCCCTGCTGGCCCGGGCCAACGGCACCCCGATCAAGACCATCGCCCTGTACTCCCAGCCGGAGTGGTCCGCCCTGGTCACCGGCCCCGACTCGGACATCACCGAGGTCGCGGACCTCGCCGGCCGGGACGTGGCGGCCACGAAGGGGACCGACCCATACTTCTTCCTCATCCAGTCCCTCGAGGAGGCCGGGGTGGACCCGTCCGAGGTCACCGTGCAGAACCTGCAGCACGCCGACGGCAAGACCGCCCTGGACAACGGCTCCGTGGACGCCTGGGCCGGCCTCGACCCGATCATGGCCGGAGCGGAGGCCGAGGGCGCGGAGCTGTTCTACCGCAACGTCGACTTCAACACCTACGGCTTCCTCAACGCCACGGAGTCCTTCCTCGAGGAATCCCCCGAGCTGGCCCAGACGGTGGTGGACGTCTACGAGAAGGCGCGCGCCTGGTCCCTGGAGAACCCCGAGGAGACGGCGCGGATCCTCGCCGAGGTCGCCGGGCTGGACGAGGAGGTGGCCACCACGGTCATCGAGGAGCGCTCGAACCTGGACGTGGACCCCGTGCCCGGGCAGGACCAGCTGGACGTGCTGGAGCGGGTCGGGCCCATCCTCGTGGAGACCGGCGACGTCGCCAGCCAGGACAACGTGGACACCGCCCTGGCCGAGCTGCTCGAGCCGGCCTACGCCGAAGAGGCCACCCGGTGAGCCGCGCGGCCTCGCCCGACCACGCCGTCCCGCCCGGCACGGTGGGCGCCTCGCCCGCGGCGGCGGGCACGTCCGTCCCGACGCCGGCCGCCGCCGGTCCGGCGCCCCGGTCCGGCAGGACGTCCGGTCACCGCCGCGGCGGCCGGACGGGGTCCGGCCCCGGCACACCCGGGATCCTCGGCACGCCGGCCGGACGGGCCGCCGTCGGGCTCGTGGTCCCCGTGCTGCTGGTGACCGCGTGGTGGGCGGCGACCGCGGCGGGAGTGTTCTCCCCCGTGCAACTGCCCTCTCCGGCCTCCGTGGTGCAGGCCGGCGTGCAGCTGGCCTCGGACGGCTCGCTGGGGCACCACGTCGCCATCTCGGTGCAGCGCGTGCTGCTGGGCTTCGCCATCGGCGGGGCGCTCGGCCTGCTGGTCGGGTCCGTGCTGGGGCTGTCCACGTGGGCCGATGCGCTCCTGTCCCCCCTGGTCGGGGCGGTGCGGGCGGTGCCGTCCCTGGCCTGGGTGCCGCTGTTGATCCTCTGGATGAAGATCGGCGAGGACTCCAAGATCACGCTCATCGCGATCGGCGCGTTCTTCCCGGTCTTCACCACCGTGCACGCGGCGCTGCGCCACGTGGACCCGCACCTCGTGGAGGCCGGGCGGGCGTTCGGCTACCACGGCCTGCGGCTGCTGCGCACGGTGCAGCTGCCCGCGGTGACCCCGTCCGTGTTCTCGGGCCTGCGGCTGGCCCTGGCCCAGGCGTGGCTGTTCCTCGTGGCCGCCGAGCTGATCGCCTCCTCCATGGGACTCGGCTTCCTGCTGACGGACTCGCAGAACAACGGGCGGACCGACCGCTTGGTCCTGGCGATCATCCTGCTGGCCGTGATCGGCAAGGCCACCGACGCCGTCCTGGGCCTCGTGGAGAGGTGGGCGGTCCGGCGCTGGACCTGACCGGCCCCGCCGCCCCTCCCCTCCTCCCCGCCCATGACTTTGCGGGCAGAAGCCACCGGTGGATTCTGCCCGCAAAGTCGCGTCCTAAGGGTACTTGCATACCCCTGGGGGTATCTTGCATACTGGTTCCGACCGAACCCGTCCGAGACCCCGCGGCGCGCCGCGGGGCCCGCCGCCCCAGGAGGCCCCATGCCCGAGATCACCATCACCGATGCCAACCAGCGCCGCGCCCAGGACCAGGTGCTCGACGTCCGCGAGGACTTCGAGGTCGTCGAGGGGATGATCCCCGGCGCCCTGCACATCCCCATGGGCCAGCTCGGCGCCCGGCTCGGCGAGCTGGACCAGTCCCGCCCCGTGATCGTCGTGTGCCGCAGCGGCAACCGCAGCGCCCGCGTGGCCGAGGCCCTCAACCAGGCCGGCTACACCGCGGACACCATGGCCGGCGGCATGATGGCCTGGCAGGGCTCCGGGCTGCCCACCGACCGGTAGTCACCGCCGGGAGGCCCGTCCCGGCCCTGACGAGGACGGGCGCCCGGACGCGGGGCGTGGGCGCACGTCCGGACGCGGGGCGTCACCCGGACACCTCCCGTTCCCGGACGGGTCCTAGGATGACCCGCGTGCAGCCCCGATTCACCGAGACGCCCGTGGACAGCGAGTCCAAGACCCTGCGCGCCGCAGGGACCTGGACCGGACGACAGCAGACGCGGGTGGCGATCCGCGGCTTCGCCTTCACCGTGGACGAGCCCGAGGCGATCGGGGGCCGCGACGAGGCCCCCACGCCCATGGAGTACCTCGCCGGCGCCGTGGACGCCTGCATCACGGTCACGATCGACCAGGCCGCCGCCCGGCGCGGCCTCGGGCTGACCGGGATCTCCACCTACTCCCTGGCTCGCCAGGACCGCCGCGGCCTGGCCGGCACCGCGGACGTCCAGCCCTACTTCCACGCCTACCGCCTGCAGGTCTGCGTCGGCACCCCCGAGACCGACCCGGCGGTCCTGCGGGACTTCGCCGCCGCCGTCGAGCATTCCTGCCCCGCCGTGAACCTGCTGCGGGACGCGAACGTGGACCTGACCGTGGCGTGGTCCTTCGCCGCGCGCACCGTGGCGCACGACGCCGAGGCCGCGTGCAACCTTGCCCTCGGCTATCCCGTGCCGAACGCGCCCGTGGGCGCCCCGGAGCCTGTCTTCACCTGCGAGGACGCGGACGTGCGCCGAGGGCCCGACGGCGGCGCACCGGCCGGGCGGGCCGGCGCCCCGGGCACTGCGGGCGCGGCGGACGCGGGCACTGCGGGCGCGGCGGACGCGAGGGTGCGCGCATGACCGCGGCGGGGCTGTGGACGATCGCCTTGGCCCTGGCCTACACCGCTTGGCTCGTGCTCGGCGGGCGGATCGTCACGCGCCGCCGGGAGACCGGCCGGGGCGGGTTCTTCGTGGGCGGCCGCTCCTTCGGGCCCTGGACGGTGGCGTTCTGCATCACCGGCCTGTTCTCCGGCTCGTCCTACATCGCGATCGTGGAGCTGAGCTACCGGACCGGCGTCTCGGCGATCTGGTACGGCGTCGCGGAGACGGTGCAGGTGCTGCTCATCGCGCTGCTGCTGGTCAAGCCCCTGCGGGAGCGGCTCGTGGTGACGGTGACCGGCATCATCGGGGACCGGTTCGGCCGGGCCGCCAAGGCCGTGGGCTCCGTCATCACCGGGCTCACCTTCCCCATGTACTCCGTGGCCACCACGATCGCCTTCGCCTCCGCGCTGTCCGTGGTGACGGACCTGTCCCTGCCGCTGTCCGTGGCCGTCACGGCCGTGGTGCTGCTGGGCTTCCTGTCCTCCGGCGGGATGCGCTCGGTCGGGTTCAGCCAGACCATGAACGTCGTCATGATCGGGCTGATGTTCCTCGTGGGGCTGTGGGCCCTGCTCGCCGAGCCGGGGCTGGCCGGCCCCGGCGGGCTGGCCGCCTTCGCGGCGGAGCGCCCGGAGATGTTCGACCCGGTCAATGCCGGGACCTCGCTGATCGTGGCGTGGTTCGGCACCTTCATCATCAACGTCCCGCTGGCCCAGGCCGCGTTCCAGATGTCGATGTCCGCCCGCACCCCGGCCGACGGCCAGCGGGGCCTGCTGCGCGCCGCCGTCCTGGGCGCCCCGCTGCTCGTGCTCGGCGTGCTCGTGGGGGTGGCCGCGGCGATCGTCACCCCGGGGGGCGCGCTGCCGCTGGTCTCGATCGCCGAGTACGTCACCGGCACGGTGCCGCCCTGGGCGGCCGGCGTGTTCTTCGTGGGCCTGTGGGCCTGCGCCCTGGGCTGGGCCGGGCCCTGCCAGTTCTCCGGGGCCACCTCGCTGGGCCGCGACCTCGGCTCCGCGCTGCACCCCGGGGCCACCGAGGCGCAGCTGGTGCGCTACACCCGGGTGGCGCTCGTGGGGCTCACGGTGGTCATGGTCGCCTTCGCCCTGCTGCGCACCGAGGAGTCCGCGTGGTGGAACGTCATGGCGTGGACCCTGCGCAACGGCGCCACGCTGGCCCCCGTCCTCGCCGCGTTCGCCTGGCCCCTGGCCACGCGGTCCGCGGCCCTCGCCGCCATGCTGGCCGGCTTCGGCACGGGGCTGGCCTGGTACGCGGCCTCCGGCTTCCACCCCACCGCGTTCCTGCTCGGGCTGCATCCCGTGTGGCTCGGGATGGCCGTGAACCTGCTGGCCATGACCGCGGTGACGCTCGCGCGGTCCGAGTGGCGCCTCGCCGCGCCGGGCCGCCGCCGCCAGCGCGGGGTGACGGCCCTGGCCGGCGCCGGGGTCCTCGTGGCGCTCGCCGCGGTCGTCTGGCCGTGGCTCACCGCGAACGGGATGACGGGCCTGCTGCTCGGCGCCGTGGCCCTGTGCCTGTTCTCCGCTGCGGTGCTCCTGACCGAGGGCACCGGGACCCGCCGCGCCGCCGGGGGCGCCCGGGAGGACGCAGGCGCGGTGGAGCCCTCCTCCGCCGCGCCCTCCCCGGGGACGGCCGCCTCGGCACCGCCCGCCGCGTAGCACGCGGTCACCCGTTTCGCGCCCGGGGCCGGACCGGCCGTACAGTGGAGTCGACCATCCCGAGCGGCCGAGAGATCTGGCTCCGTGACGCCGCAGCAACCCGCGGGACCGGCAGTGCGCCGGCCCGCCAGGTGCTACCGCCAGATTCGATGGAAAGAAGGTTTCCCGTGCCTGTCCACGCCTCCGCACCGACCGTTCCCGCCGCCCTGCCCGCTCCCCTGCCGGCCGCCGTCGTGGACGCCGCCGACCCCTCCGTCCACCCCGGCCGCCCCGCGGGACTGCTGCACGGCGGCCTCGGGGACGGGTCGCCCGTCCGCGAGGAGGACCGCCTCGCGTTCTGGGACGCCGCCGCCCGCCGGCTGGACTGGGACACCGAGTGGCACACCGTGCACTCGATGACCCCCGCGGACCCGGCGGCCGAGCGCGGCCCGGAGATCCGCTGGTTCGAGGGCGGGCGCCTGAACGTCGCCGCGAACTGCGTGGACCGCCACGTGGCCGCCGGGCGCGGGGACAAGGTGGCCCTGTACTTCGAGGGCGAGCCGGGCGACCGCCGGGCCGTGACCTACGCCCAGCTGCAGCGCGAGGTCAGCAAGGCGGCCAACGCCCTGCTGGAGCTCGGGATCGGGAAGGGCGACCGCGTGGTCGTCTACCTGCCGGTGCTCGTGGAGACGGTCGTCATCACGCTGGCGTGCGCCCGGATCGGCGCCGTGCACTCGCTCGTGTTCGGCGGCTTCTCCGCCGAGGCGCTGCGCTTCCGCGTGGAGGACACCGGGGCGAAGCTGCTGGTCACCACGGACGGCCAGTTCCGCCGGGGCCAGGCCGTGCCGGTCAAGGCCAACGCGGACGAGGCGGTGTCCGGGGACAACGCGATCGAGCACGTGCTGGTGCTCGACCGCACCGGCCACACCGAGACCGGGGACGGGCCCGGGCAGATCTCCTGGACCGAGGGCCGGGATGTGTGGTGGCACGAGCTCGTGGACCGCCAGCCGGACACCCACGTCCCGGAGGCCTTCGACGCCGAGACGCCGCTGTTCATCATGTACACCTCCGGCACCACGGGCCAGCCCAAGGGCCTGGTGCACACCTCCGGCGGCTACCTCACGCAGGCCTCCTGGTCCCACGACTACCTGTTCTCGAACCCGGACGCGGAGCAGCGGGAGAAGGACGTGCACTGGTGCACCGCGGACCTGGCCTGGGTCACCGCGCACACCTACGAGATCTACGGGCCGCTGTCCAACGGCGTCACGCAGGTGATCTACGAGGGCGTGCCGAACGCCCCGCACCCCGGCCGGCACTTCGAGGTGATCGAGCGCTACGGCGTCACCAGCTACTACACCGCGCCCACCCTCGTCCGCTCGCTCATGGGCTGGTTCCCCGAGGGCATCCCCGCGCAGTACGACCTGTCCTCCATCCGCCTCGTCGGCACCGTGGGCGAGGCCGTGAACCCGGAGGCGTGGACCTGGGCCCGCACCCAGGTGGGCCGGGACCGCCTCGCCGCGCTGGACGCCGCCCTGCAGGCCGAGACCGGCGACGCCGGCGCCCGGGTGCCGCGCGACGGCTCGGTGGGCGTGCCCATGGTGGACACCTGGTGGCAGTCCGAGACCGGCGCCACCGTGCTCTCCCCGCGCCCGACGGACGAGCGCTTCAAGCCCGGCTGCGGGTCCCGCCCGCTGCCGGGCGTGGACACGGCCGTGGTGGACGACGACGGAGCCGCCGTCCCGGCGGGGGTGCAGGGCAAGGTGGTGGTCACCCGCACCGGCCCGGCCATGGCGCGCACCGTGTGGGGCAATCCCGCCCGGTACTTCAGCTCCTACTGGAAGGACTACGCCGAGCAGGGCTGGTTCCTGGCCGGGGACGGCGCCAAGCTCGACGAGGACGGGGACACCTGGATCCTCGGGCGGATCGACGACGTCATCAACATCTCCGGGCACCGGCTGTCCACGATCGAGATCGAGTCCGCGCTCGTCTCCCACCCGCAGGTCGTCGAGGCGGGGGTCTGCCCGGTGCCGGACGCGAAGACCGGGCACGCCGCCGTCGCCTTCGTGGTGGCCCGCGAGGGATACGGCGCCGCAGGCGGGGACGTGGCAGGGGCCGCCGAGGAGCTGCGCCACCACGTGGGCCGCGCGATCGGCCCCGTGGCCAAGCCCCGCGACGTGGTGTTCGTGCCGGACGTGCCCAAGACCCGCTCGGGCAAGATCATGCGGCGCCTGCTCACCCAGCTCTTCGAGGGCACCGCCCTGGGGGACACCACGAGCCTGCAGAACGAGCCGTGCGTGGGGCAGATCGCCGACGTCATGGCCCGCCGCCGGGGCTAGTCAGTCGGCCCGGACCGCCCGGGCCCCATCCCCGTCGGGAGCGACGGGAGGGCCCCTGGGCGGGGGCAGGGAGGGCACGGCCCCCGGCGGCGCCGGGGGCCGTCCGGGTCACTTCAGCAGGCCGCGGGCGGCCTTGGCCCACGCCTCCGTGACGTCCTCGGCGAACTGGATCTGGGTGTTCGCGGCATCCTTCGCCCACTGCGTGCGGGCGTTGCCCGCCATCTGGCGCTGCAGCTCGAACAGGCTCTTCGCGGCCTTCGTGGAATTGTCGACGACGGAGCGGCTGGTGGACTTCGAGGCCTCCTGCATGGCCGAGTTGAACTCCCGGACGCGCTCGGAGTTCTGCGCGACCATCTCGCCGAGGCGCTCGGAGTTCTGCTCGACCATCTCGCGCACGCGCTCGGAGTTCTGCTCCACCATCTGGCGCACGCGCTCGGCGTTCTCCTCGAAGCGCCGCGCGGCCTCCTCGGCCATCCTGGTGGCCTGGTCGGCGCCGGTGCGGTCGTTGGCGTTGGTCTCGTCAGCAGCCATGGTGTCTCCCGGATGTCGGTGGGTCTGGTCACGGTGACGGTCTGCCCGCCCCCGCCCCTCAAGCTAGTGGAGTGGTGCCGACCCCGCTAGGGCGGCCCAGCAGCACACGGGCCCCGGCCCCGGCGCGGGACCCTGCGCCGCGGATCCGGCACCCCACCCTCAGGCCTCCGGGAAGATCTGCCCGATCGGCTCGCGCTTCTCGGCCTGGAACGCGTCCTCGGCGCGGCCGTGGGCCCAGTACGCGGACAGGGACATCTGCCGGCGGTCCACCCCGCGCACGTCGGCGAGGTAGCGGCGCAGGTCCTTGACCATCTCCCGCTCGCCGTGGGCGAAGACCTGCACGGTGCCCTCGCGCCACTCGGCGTCGATCACGGCGGCGGCCAGCCCGGTGGTCTCGGGGGTGAACTCCCCGCCCCGGTGCAGCCAGGTGACCGTGATGCCGGCGGGGACGGACAGCCCGATCTCGTCCTCGGGGCCGGCCACCTCGATGATCGCCTGCCCCACGGCGTCGGCCGGCATGGCCTCGAGGGCGGCGCCGATCGCCGGGAGGGCGGACTCGTCGCCGGCCAGCAGGTGCCAGTCGGCCGCCGGGTCCGGGCGGTACATCCCGCCGGGGCCGGTGAAGCAGACCCGGTCCCCCGGCCGGGCGGCGGCGGCCCACGGGCCGGCCAGGCCGTCCTCGCCGTGGACCACGAAGTCGATGGTGAGCGTGCCGGCGTCGGGATCCACCGAGCGCACCGTGTAGGTGCGCCGGACCGGCATCTGCTCGGGGGTGAGGCGCTGGCGCAGCGCCTCGAGGTCGTACGGCATCTCCAGGCCCAGGGCCGGGTCGGCGAACAGGAGCTTGACGTACTTGTCCGTGGCGTCCTTGTCCTGGTACACGGCGAAGCCCTCGCCGCCCAGGGTCAGGCGGACCAGGTGCGGACCGAGCCGCTCCGCGGCCACCACCTCGAGGACCACGGTGGGCTTGGGCTGGCGCGGGCGCCGGGCGGCGGGAGCCGGTCCCTCCGGGTCGTGCTGCGGCATGCGGGAACCCCTTCGTCGCTCCACCGGCCGGGCGGCCGGTGCGGCAGGGCCTCTCCCTGCCCCTCCGACATTACGTCAGGCGGTCGTGGCCCAATAATCGCGACGGCGGCCGGCCGGGACCCGCCACCGCCCTCGGGCGGCCCGCGGCCGTCCCGCTCCGGGTCGGCGCGGAATCGAGACCTGTTCGAGTCCAGAAAGTATGTGACACGGCTCACCATGTCCTCTATGCTTCTGAAGTGACCGAACGGTCGGTCACTAAAGACTTCATCCCCACGCCGCAACCGCACCGATCACCTGGAGCACACCATGGCACATCACGACGCCGCAGTGGCCTCGCCCCGGGGGCGTACCCCCGAGGAGAAGAAGGTCCTGGCGGGCACCCTCGTCGGCACCACCATCGAGTGGTACGACTTCTTCATCTACGCGCAGGCCGCCGCCTTCGTCCTGGCCCCGCTGTTCTTCGCCCCCGTCTCGCAGGAGAACCCGGGGCTCGCCCAGGTGATCACGTGGGCCACCCTGGGCATCAGCTTCCTGTTCCGCCCGCTGGGCGCCATCGTGGCCGGCCACCTGGGGGACAAGCACGGCCGCAAGCTCGTCCTCGTGCTGACCCTCGTGGGCATGGGCGGCGCCACCGCGCTGATCGGCCTGCTGCCCACGTACGCCGTGATCGGCATCTGGGCCCCGATCATCCTGATGCTCCTGCGCATCGTCCAGGGCTTCTCCGCCGGCGGCGAGTGGGGCGGTGCCGCGCTGATGTCCGTGGAGCACGCCCCCCGCAACAAGCGCAGCGCCTTCGGCTCCTACCCGCAGATCGGCGTGCCGATCGGCATGCTGCTGGCCACGGTCTTCATGTGGGCCCTCACCAGCTCGATGAGCCAGGAGGCCTTCCTGGCCTGGGGCTGGCGCATCCCGTTCCTGTCCTCCGTGGTGCTGATCGTCGTCGGCTACCTCATCCGCAAGGCCGTGGACGAGTCCCCGGTCTTCAAGGAGATGCAGCTGCGCAAGAAGGAGTCCGCCGCTCCCCTGGGCGTGCTCCTGAAGTCCCACAAGAAGAACGTCATCCTGGCCGCCCTGATCTTCTGCGCCAACAACGCCGCGGGCTACCTGGTCATCGCGTTCTTCGCCTCCTACGGCGCCAACGTCCTGGGCATGAGCCGGGAGTCCACCCTGGTCGCGACCTTCATCGGCGGCCTCGGCTGGCTGGCCTTCACGATGTTCGGCGGGTACATCGGGGACAAGATCGGCAAGATCCGCACGTTCCAGATCGGCTACGGCATCATCATCCTGTGGGCCATCCCCATGTGGTTCCTCATGGACACCGCCTCCCTGCCGCTGTTCGCCCTGGCGATCGTCATCCTGACCGTCGGCCTCGGCCCATCCTACGGCCCGCAGTCCGCGCTCTACGCCGAGATGTTCCCGGCCCACGTGCGCTACTCCGGCGTCTCCATCGGCTACGCCCTGGGCTCCATCATCGGCGGCGCGTTCGCCCCGATGATCGCCCAGCTGCTGCTGAACGAGACCGGACAGGGCTGGACCATCGGCGTGTACATCGCGGCCCTGGCCATCGTGTCCTTCGTCGCCGTGTCCATGGTGCCGCGCTCCGTCGAGGGCTCGGACCTGCACGTGGAGGAGGTCCACGAGCAGTACCTGGCCGAGCACCCGGAGGACGCCGCCATCGTCCGCCAGGCCGACCAGGCCCACGGCGGCCGCTGAGCCGCACCGCCCCTCCACCGGGCCCCGCAGCACCCCCGGGTGCTGCGGGGCCCGGCCCGTTCCGGGGCCGGGCCAGGGCGACGGGGTGCCGCGGCGTTCCCGGCCCTGCGGGGGTCCCGGGCCGCGCGGTCCCGACGCCGGCCGGGGAGCCGACGGGCCGACGTCGGGACCGCGCCCCGTCAGGAGGCGGCGGACGCCCCCGCCCCGACGGCACGGCGGAACGCGGCGCCGCGGTGGTCCGGCGCCAGCCGGGGACCGCCGCCGCCCAGGGCCTCGCGCAGCGTGCCCGTGCCGGGCTCGGCGAGGACCCCGCGGCGGCGCAGCTCCGGGGACACGAGGGCGCCGAAGCGCTCCAGGTCGGCCGGCCGCACGGCGGCGGAGACGTTGAAGCCGTCCACGCCGGCCTCCTCCTGCCAGCGCTCGAGCTCGTCCGCCACGGTGGCCGGGGAGCCGGCGATCACCGGGCCGCGGCCGCCGATGGCCACGAACTCGGCCAGGTCCCGCACCGTCCACCGCCGGTCCGGAGACAGGGAGGTGAACGAGGCCAGCGCGGACTGGTTGGCGTCCGTGGCCACGTACTCCAGGGGCGCCTCCGGGTCCGCGCCGGCCAGGTCCACCCCGGTCCAGCCGCCGAACAGGGCCAGGGCGCCCTCGATGTCCACGTGCCGGCGGTAGCCGTCCAGCCGGTCCCGCGCCGCCTCGTCCGTGTCCGCGACCACCACGGTGGCCATGGTGAAGACCTTCACGGCGTCCTCGGCCCGGCCGCGCTCGGCCAGCCCGGCCCGCACGCCGTCCGTCCAGCCCCGCACGAGCCGCGGGGTGTTGCCGATGAAGAAGATCGCCTCGGCGTGGTCCAGGGCGAACTGCTGGCCCCGCTTCGAGGCCCCCGCCTGGAACAGGAACGGGGTGCCCTGCGGCCCCGGATGCGCCAGGGCCTGCCCGGGCACGGAGAAGTAGGTGCCCCGGTGCTCGACGGGGTGCACCCGGTCCGGGTCCACGAAGACCCCGGCCTCCGCGTCCGCGCGCACCGCCCCGGGCTCGAAGGAGCCCTCGAGGAGCTTGTACATGACCTCGAGGTACTCGTCCGCCCGGTCGTAGCGCTCGTCGTGCGGCAACTGGCGCTCCAGGCCCAGGTTCCGCGCCGCGGAGTCCTGGTAGGAGGTGACCACGTTCCAGGCCACGCGGCCGGCGGTGACGTGGTCCAGGGTGGCGAGCGTGCGGGCCAGCAGGTAGGGCGCCTCGTAGGTGACCGAGGCGGTCACGCCGAAGCCCAGGCGCTCGGTCACGGCGGCCATGGCCGGGACCAGCACGAGCGGGTCGAGCAGCGGGTACTGGACGCCGCCGCGCGCCGTGGCCTCCGTGCCGCCGCCGTAGACGTCGTAGACCCCGGGGATGTCCGCCAGGAACAGCGAGGCGAAGCCGCCCTCCTCCAGGGTGCGCGCCAGCGAGGTCCAGTAGCCCAGGGTGTCGAAGCGGGACGCCCCGGAGTCGGGGTGGCGCCACAGCCCCGGCGACTGGTGCACCGGGACCATCATGTCGAAGGCGTTCAGCAGCATCGGCCGGCTCATGCGCGGGTCCTCTCGGGGGTGGGGGCGGCGGCGGTCGCGGCGCCCGGCGTCCCGGCGTTCCCGGCCGCGGGTCCTGCGGGTGCCGGGTGCAGGTCCGTCAGCTCGGTGCCGTGGTGGCTGCGGGCGGGGTCGCGGGCGAGCAGGCCCGCCGCGACGGACAGCACCGCCAGCACGCTGAGGTAGCCGGCGATGAGCCACGGGGTGTTCGCGCCGGCGGCGAACAGCAGGGCGGCGATCATCGGCATCAGCCCGCCGCCGAGCACCGTGCCCACCTGGTAGCCCATGCTCACGCCGGAGTAGCGCACGTGCACGGGGAACTGCTCGGCGAACCAGGCGGCCTGCGGCCCGTAGATCGCGTCGTGGACCACGTTGATGCCCAGGACGATCACCAGCGGCAGCAGGGACAGCGGGCCGGCGTCCAGGAACGCGAAGAGCACCCAGCCGAAGACCCCGACCGCCGCGTAGGCGGTCACGGAGACGACCTTGCGGCCCACGCGGTCGGACAGCCAGCCCCAGAACGGGGTGGAGACCAGGCCGATCGCGGAGGCGACCATCACCGCCGTCACCCCGGAGGCGGAGTCACCGCGCTCGTCCCGCAGGTAGGTGAGCATGTACACGGTCACCAGGTAGTAGACGGCGTTCTGGGCGAGGCGCAGGCCGATCGTCACCAGCAGCGGGCGGCGATGGTGGGCCAGCAGCACCCTCAGGGGCGACGTCTCCACCCGTCCCGAGGCCTGGTGCTCGAGGAACTCGGGGGCGTCCGCCACGCCGAGCCGGATCCACAGGCCCACGGCCACGAGCAGCGCCGAGAGCAGGAAGGGGATGCGCCAGCCGAAGGCCGCGAACTGCTCCTCGGTCAGCACGTTCTGCACGATGAAGAAGGCGCCGGTGGCCAGCAGCATGCCCGCGGAGGAGCCGATCTGGGTGAACGAGCCGAAGAACCCGCGGTGGCGGGCCGGGGCGTGCTCCACGCTCAGCAGCGCCGAGCCGCCCCACTCCGCACCCGTGGACAGGCCCTGCAGGATGCGCAGGACCACCAGCCCGACGACGGCCCACCAACCGATCGCGTCGAAGGTCGGCAGCAGCCCGATGAGGGTGGAGGCGATGCCCATGACCAGCAGGGAGGCGACGAGCAGGGCCTTGCGGCCGATCCGGTCCCCGAGGTGGCCGCCGACGATCCCGCCGAGGGGCCGGGCCACCACCCCGACGGCGAGGGTGGCGAAGGAGGCGACGATCCCGCCCAGCTCGGTGGCCATGGGGAAGAACTGGACGTTGAAGACCAGGGCCGCGGCGGTGCCGTAGAGGTAGAAGTCGTACCACTCGATCGTGGTGCCGGCGAAGGCCGAGGCGAGCACGCGCTTCTTGCCGTGCACGAGGGCGGAGGCCCGGCCCCGGGGCGGCGCGGCGGCGGTGGACGGCGTGGTCGTGGTGTTCATGCGCGGCCTCCCGCGGTGGTGGTGCGGGCGTCGCCGATGGCGTTCAGCCCCTCGGGCAGGGTGCCGTTGATGGCGTGGTCGCCCAGGGCACGGGCGCGGAAGGCGATGGGGTTGTGGGTGGCCACCGTCTGGGCGTTGCGCCAGTGCCGGTCCAGGCCCTTGGCGGTGGAGGTGGCGGAGGCGCCCACGGTGAGGAACAGGTCCTGGGCCGCGCCGAGGGCCAGTTCCGGCACGGTCACCTGTGCGTGCTCGACGGCGATCTCGGACGCGTGCAGCGCCGCCGGCAGGGTGCCCCGGAACCCCGGGCGGTCGGCGCCGGCGGCGGTCGCGGCGGCCAGGCCGGCGTCGAGGGCGCGGGCGGCGTGCAGCACCGTGGCCTCGGCCGCGAAGGCCTTCGCGGAGATCCGGCCGGTGGCCTCCTGGATCAGGGGGTCCTCGCGGAACGGCAGGCCCAGCCCGGTGTTGAACGTCCGGGTGCGGCCGGCGATGGTGGCCACCGCGTCGCGCCGGGCGGCCCGGGCGATCCCGGCCAGCACGGCCAGCAGGACGAGCTGGAAGAACGCGGCCTCGTGGACCGCCTCGGCGCTGCCCGCGGTGCGGTCCAGCACCGCGTCCTCGGGGACGGAGACGTCCTCGAAGACCGCGGTGCCGGTGCCGGTGAGCTTCTGCCCGAAGCCGTCCCAGTCGTCCTCCAACGTGACGCCCGGGGCGTCCGTGGCCACCACGGCGAAGCGGCGGCCGTCCTGGCCGTCCAGGGCGGCGGACACCCGCGTGTAGTCGGAGAAGACCGAGCCGGTGGCGTAGTACTTCCGGCCGGTGAGCACCCAGCCGGCCTCCGTGCGGCGCAGCACGGTGTTGAGGGTGCCCAGCGCGTTGCCGCCCTTCTCGGTGGAGGCGTTGCCCACGGTGGCCCCGGCCAGCACCCGGGGGTACCAGGCGTCCTGGACCCGGGCCGGCAGGAAGCGCAGCGACTCCACGAAGCCGGCGTGCGAGCGGTACAGGTGCGCGATGTTGGAGTCGGCCTCGGCGAGGTCCACCAGCAGCCGGGTGAAGTCCTCCACGCTCACCCCCGGCCCGCCGTGCTCGCGCGGCACCCGCAGCGTCCCGAAGCCGGCCTCGTCCAGGCGGCGCACCTCGGCGAACGGCAGCCGGCGCTCCAGGTCCCGCTCCAGGGACCCGGCGGCGATCTCCGCCAGGAGCGGGGCGAAGTGCTCGCGCAGCCCGGCGTGGTCGGCGGGGAGCCCGGTGGCGAGGTTGCGGGGAGTGGCCTGGCTGGTGGTGGTCTGGCTGGTGGCGGCCCTCTCGGCCGTGCCCTGCGTCATTCGGCGGTCCTCTCGGTCGCACCGAGGATTACCGGCAACCCATGCCTCGGAACGGCCGGCACGCCGGCACGCGCCGACGCACAGACCGACGGCGGTTCCGGGATCTCCATCGGTCCTGGCCTTAGCACCCGTCGTGGGGAACGAGGTCCCCCCGGGTTGCTGCGGCGTCGTCGAGCCAGGTCTCTCAGCCGCTCTGGATGGTTACCCGACCACCGTAACAGCACGTGGCGGCCCCCGGGGTGGCGCGCGTCACGCCGGGACACACGCGCGGGACCCGCGCCCCGGGCCGGGCTCAGCCGGCGGTGGCGTCCCCGGTCCGCGTCATCGGGCCGGCGGCGAGGGTCACGCCGCTGTGCGCGGGGTTGCCGTCGAAGTCCTCCTGCGACACGTCCACCACGGGGAACCGCGCCAGGTCCACCCCGGAGGGCACCGGCAGCGTGGTGGTCGTGGCGGTCACCGTGCCCAGCGAGATCAGCCGGCTGGCCTCCTCGTCCCGCAGCCACACCTCGTAGTAGCCGCTCTCGGGCAGCTTGGAGACGTCCACGGTCAGGCGCAGCCCGCCGTCCGGCTCGGAGACCATCTCGGCCCGGCCGGCCACGTCCGCCGCCGTCACCGGGTCCAGGACGGCCTCCCCGACGGCGACCGGCCCCTGCGGCGTGCCGTTCCCGCCGTCGTCGCCGGTGAGTGCCGCGGTCACGAGCGCGGCGCCCGCGGCGCCCACGACGAGCCCGGCGGCCGCGGCGGCGGCGATCACCGGCCAGCGACGGCGGTTCGCCCGCGGCAGGAAGGACACGGAGCCGCCCTCCTCGGGTCCCGCCGCGCCCGCCCCGCCGGGTCGGGGCGCCGGCCGGTCGTCTCCCGGTAGCGGCCGCAGGGGCGAGGGGTCCGGGAACGCGGTGCCGAGGTCCCGCTCGATGGCCTCCCAGAGGCCGGCTGGCGGCTCGTGGAGCTCCACGGGGGCGGCCAGGGCCGCGACCGCGCGCTCCGTGCGCGCGAGGTCCTCGCGGCAGGGCGGGCACGCGAGCAGGTGGGCGGCCACCGCCGCGCCGGGGGCCGCGCCGGTGGCGATCGAGGCGAGGTCGTCCTCGGTCAGGTGCCGTTCCGTCGTCTCAGCCATCGTTCACCTCCAGTGCTACTCGAAGCCGGGCCAGTCCCCGGTGGACATGCGACTTGACCGTCCCCAGCGGCATGCCGAGCCGCTCGGCGATCTGGGCCTGCGGGAGGTCCTGCACGAAGGCCATCCTCAGGATCTCATCCTGGGGCGGGCCGAGCCGGTCCAGGGCCTCGTGGACGAGCACCCGGTCCACCACCTGCTCGGAGAGCTGGCGGTCCTCCCGTGGCTGTTCGCCGGCCGTGGCGTCCACGGCCCGGCGCTGGCGCTCGCGCGCGGCGAAGACGTCCGCCACCACGCGCCGGGTGATCCCGGTCAGCCAGCCGCCGAGGGGCCGGGACGGGTCGTAGCTCTCGCGGGAGCGCCAGGCGCGGGTGAACACCTGCTGGGCGGCGTCCTCGGCGTCCTGGCGCTGGCCCAGCGCGGCCATGCACAGCGAGAACACCAGCCGCCCGTGCAGGGAGTAGGCCTCCCTCATGGCGTCCGGTGCTCCGGCCGCGAAGCGGCGTGGCAGGTCGTCGCTGTCCAGCGTGTCTCCTCGGTCGGTCCCGGCCGGGCCGGGGCCGGCCCTTCAGCCGGGGTGGCACCAGGCCGGCGGCATCGTCTGGAGCCGAGGATACGGCTCAGGGGACCGGTTCGGCCACCACGATGATGTTGTCCGCATAGCTCTCCCGTTCCGGGCGCCACTGGCCGCCACAGGTCACGAGCACCAGCCGGGCCGGGCCGGTCCGGTCGAAGTAGGGCGTGAAGTCCAGGCCGTCCTTGCCGAGCTGCTCCACGGTGGTGACGCGGTAGCGGTGCTCCGTGCCGTCCTGGTCCCACAGCCGCACGAGGTCCCCCGCCGCGGCGTCCCGCAGGGCGTACAGCGGCCCGCGGGGCGTCTCGACCGAGCCGGCGTGGGCGGCGAGGACCGTGTGGCCCTCCCCGTCCGCCGGCGCCGGCCCGAACCGGTACCAGCCCGCCGTGGCCGCGTCCTCGGGGATCTCCATCTGGCCGTCGCCGGCCACGCCGGTGGGCATCACGGGCACGTCCGCCCCGATCGCCTCGTACCGCAGGCGGACCGGTGCCGGGACCGGCTCGGCGGGCCGCAGCGCGGCGGAGGCCACCGGCACGTCCGCGGCGCGGGCGGCCGGGACGGCGGAGGCACGGTCATCCGCCGGGGCGGGAGTCGCCGGCCGGTCCGCCGCGGCCGCCGGACCGACGCCGGCCCCGGCGCGTGGGGTGCCGGGGCCGGCACCGGGCCGGTCCCCCGGCGCCGGGGAGGCCCCGTCGGGGCGGGCCGGCGCCGGGTAGGCAGAGGTGGAGGGTGCGGCCGCAGCCGGGCTGGAGGAGGGGAACCACGCTCCACCGGCAGGTGCGCAACCGGTGCCCGTCAGGGCGACTGCGGCCGCCAGGGCGGCGAGGACTCCCCCCGCCGCCCTGGACCCCCGGGGCGAGGGAAGGCCCCGGCGGGTCGTCTCAGGCACGGACGGACCGGCGGCGCACCGCCGCCGCCATCCCGGCCGCGGCGAGGAGCAGGGCACCGCCGCCCACGGCCCACCACAGGCCCTGGTCCTCGGCGGGAACCTGCGTGTTGCCCGTGGGCACGCCGCCGGGCGCGGAGTGCATCCCCTCGACGGTCTGGGTCGCCAGGGCCAGCGAGCCGTCCTCGGCGGAGCCCCACGCGTAGACGATCGTCGCGGCGCCCTCCGTGACCTGCACGTCGGCCGGGCCGAGCACCGGGTCGCTCTCCCCGGCCAGGGACACCGCGGCCTCGATGGTGCCGGCCGGCAGGTCCAGGGACTTCTCGTCCGGGTTCTCCAGGCCGGGGACGGCCACCTCGCCGTCGGCCCAGATGTCCACGGCCGGGGCCGCGGCCACGTGGCGCACCACGAGGCGACCGGTGCCGGCCTCGAGGGAGGAGGTGTCGTTGACGAACGCCGTCGCGGTCGGCTGGCCCTCGGCGTCGAGGTGGGCCGCGGCGGTGTAGTCCATGCCGCCCTCCAGGGTGACGTCCACGGGGCCGATGACGGGCTCGGAGTCGTCCTCGGCATCGGCCGCCGTGATGGCGATCTCGTAGTCGCCCGCCGGCAGCTCGAGGGGACCGGCCAGGTCGCCGGGCTCGAAGTCGTCCAGGGTCCGCTCGCCGTTGACGTAGACGTCCACGGTGGTGTCCGGGACGCCGTGCAGGACCGAGAGCATCGCGGCGTCGCCGCCGTGCTCGTCCGCGGCGGCGGGCAGCGCGGTACCGAGAAGGGCCAGGCCACACGTCGCGGTGACCGCCAGGGGGAGTGCCTTGCGCATGATGTCGTCCTTTCGAGGGGCCCGTGGCCGGGCCGTCCGGCGAAGCACTGGTGTGCTCACATCCCCTACTACCGGGAGCGGCCGCGGAGGGTTGCAGGCACCGGGAGGTTTTTTTCCGGGTATCCCTCCGGCCGGTCCCCCGGGGGCCTGCGCGCCGTCTTCCGCCCGGCGGACGCCGGGGAATACCCCGGTAGGATCCCCCGTTGGACCACCGGAGCCCACCGGCTCCGCCCATCCGATGAGAGGACGCCCGTGCCGACTGCCCCCGCCGAGGACCCCCAGGGGGACACCACCGAGTCGCCGCGGGCCGGGACCGCGGTCCCCGCCGGCGCCTCCCGCGTCATCGCGCTGCTCGTGGCCGCCGCCTTCGTGGTGATCCTCAACGAGACCGTCATGAGCGTGGCCCTGCCGCGGCTGATGCACGAGTTCACCATCGGCGCGGCCACCGCGCAGTGGATGACCACGGCGTTCATGCTCACCATGGCCGTGGTCATCCCGGTCACGGGCTACCTGCTCACCCGCCTGCCGTTGCGCACCGTGTTCACCGTGGCGATGGTCAGCTTCCTGCTCGGCACGCTGCTGGCCGCCGTGGCCCCCACGTTCCTCGTGCTGGTCGCCGGTCGCGTGGTGCAGGCCGTCGGCACCGCCATCATGATGCCGCTGCTGTTCACCACGGTGCTCACCGTGGTCCCGGCGCACCGCCGCGGCCGCACGATGGGCGTCATCTCGATCGTCATCGCGGTGGCCCCGGCCACCGGCCCCACGATCGGCGGGATCATCCTGGACGCCCTCGACTGGCGGTGGATGTTCTGGCTCATGCTGCCGATCGCCGCCCTGTCCCTGGCCCTCGGGGTGGCGATGATCCGCAACGTCACCGAGACCCAGCGGGTGCCGCTGGACGTGCTGTCCGTCGTGCTCTCCGCCCTCGGCTTCGCCGGCCTCGTGTTCGGGCTGAGCAGCATCGGCGCCGCCGCCGAGGGCGACGCCCTGCTGCCGCCGTGGATCGCCCTGGCCGTGGGCGTGGCCGCCCTCGCCGCCTTCACGTGGCGCCAGGCGGGCCTGCGCGACCACGCCCTGCTGGACGTGCGCGCGTTCCGCGTGCCCGCCTTCTCGGTGGCCCTGGGCATGATGGTCATCGGCATGATGGCCCTGTTCGGCACCCTGATCGTGCTGCCGATCTACCTGCAGGAGGTCGTCGGCGCCTCGACGCGGGACACCGGCCTGGCCCTGCTGCCGGGCGGGCTCGTGATGGGGGTGATGGGCCTGGTGGTGGGCCGCCTGTTCGACCGCCTCGGCGCGCGCCCGCTCGTGGTCCCGGGCACCGTGGTCGTCGCGGCCGCCCTGTGGGGGATGACCACCCTCACCGCCGCCTCGCCGGTGGCCCTGCTCATCGTGTGGCACGTGCTGCTCAACGCCGGACTGTCCCTCATGTTCAGCCCGCTGATGACCGCCGCCCTGGGGGCCCTGCCGCGCCGCCTCTACTCGCACGGCAGCGCGATCATGTCCACGCTGCAGCAGGTGGCCGGCGCCGCCGGCACCGCCCTGTTCATCACCGTCATGACGATGGCGACGATCGCCGGGGCGTCCGCCCACACCGACCCGGTGGTCGCCCTGATGGACGGCATCCACGGCGCCCTGGTCTGGGGCGCGGTCATCTCGCTGCTGGCCGTGGCGGGATCGTTCCTGGTCCGCTCCGCGCCCGCCGCCGAGGAGAGCCCGGCGCCGGTGCCCCAGCCCGTGGACGCCTGAGGTCCTCCCGGACCCCCGGGGCCGGGAGCGCCTCCGGCCTCGCCGGCCGGCGCCCCCGGCTCAGCCGCGCAGGTCGATGGTGTCCGCGGGACCGGTCCGGCCGCCGTCGGGCGCGGTGACGGACGCGTCCTGCTCCTCGTCCCCCTCGGCGGCGAGCTGCCCGCACGCCCCGTCGATCTCCTTGCCGCGGGTGTCCCGGAGGGTGGTGGGGATCCCGGCCGCGTTCAGCCGGTCCACGAACTCCCGGGTGACGTCCGGCTCGGAGGAGGTCCAGATCGACCCGGGCGTCGGGTTGAGCGGGATCGGGTTCACGTGCACCCAGCCCCGGCCGCGGGCGTTGAGCTTCTCGGCCAGCAGGTCGGCCCGCCAGGCGTGGTCGTTCATGTCCTTGATCAGCGCGTACTCGATGGACACGCGCCGTCCCGTCTTGGCGAAGTAGCCGTACGCGGCGTCGATCGCCTCGTCCGCCTTCCACCGGGAGTTGACGGGGATCAGCTCGTCGCGCAGCTCGTCGTCCGGGGCGTGCAGGGACAGCGCGAAGGTGACCGGGATGCCCTCGTCCGCGAGCCGGTTGATGGCCGGGACCAGGCCCACCGTGGACACGGTGATGTGGCGCGCGGACATGCCCAGCCCCTCGGGGGCCGGGTCCACCATGCGCCGCACGGCGGCGATCACGCGCTTGTAGTTGGCCAGCGGCTCGCCCATGCCCATGAACACGATGTTCGTCACGCGGTCGGCGTCGTGGCCGCCGTCCCGGCGCCGGCCGCCCAGCGCGCCCTCGGCGATGACCTGGTTGGCGCGGACCACCTGCTCCACGATCTCCGCGGTGGACATGTTGCGGGTCAGCCCGTTCTGGCCGGTGGCGCAGAACGGGCAGTTCATGCCGCAGCCGGCCTGGCTGGACACGCACAGGGTCACCCGCCCGGGATAGCGCATCAGCACCGACTCCACGAGGGCGCCGTCGAACAGCCGCCACAGGAACTTGATGGTGTCCCCGTTGTCCGTGGTCAGCCGGCGGACCTCGGTGAGCAGCGGCGGGAACATCTCGGCCACGAGCGTCCCCCGCTGGGCGGCCGGCAGGTCCGTCATCCGCTCCGGGTCCGAGGTGTGGTGCACGAAGTAGTGGGTGGACAGCTGCTTGGCGCGGAACGCGGGCAGGCCCAGTTCCTTCACCCGCTCCTGGCGCTCGGCCAGCGTGAGGTCGGCCAGGTGCGTCCTCGGCTGGGCCACGCGGGGCTGCTTGAACTGCAGCAGCGGCCGGCCGTCCTCGGTGGTCTGCTGCGTCCAGCCCTCCGCCCTGGGCCGGACCTGGGGGCGGTCGTCCCCGGCGCCGGCCGCGGACGGGTTGGACAGCATCCGCCCGTCCAGGGGACCGCCGACGCCCTGGCGGTGCAGGCGCTCGCGGTCCTCGGCCAGGTGGCGGGCCTCGGCCTCGTCGATCAGTCCGCGCCGCGGCCGGTTCAGCTTGGGCTTGCCGTCCCGGGCGTGCTCCAGGTGCGCGTCCGCTGGGTCGGGGGCGGGGCCACCGGGGCGAATGGGGGCGGCGGGGGCGCCGGCACGGCCGGGGCGCCCCGGCGCCGGGGCGGTGCGGGGCGTGGGGTCCGGGGTGCGGGAGCGGTTCTTCTCGGCCATCGGTCCCATTCTCCCACGGCTGTCCAGCCCCGGACCGGGCTACACCGCCCCGGCCGGCTCCTCCTCGATGGTCCGGTCCCGCCCGGCCAGCCAGCCGAAGACGGCGGCCCCGAGGCCGGAGGCGGCGAACAGCCACGCGGCCGGCCCGAAGGAGCCCGTGGCGGCGAACACCTGGCCCGTGATGAACGTCCCGGAGGACCCCAGGCCGTAGCCGAGGCCCTGCATCATCCCCGAGACCCGGATGGCCATGTGGGCGGAGTCGCTGCGCAGCGTGATCATGGTCAGCGCGAGCGCCGTCAGCGCTCCCTGGCCCAGTCCCAGCAGCCCCGTCCACGCCCAGACGCCGGCCAGCGGGCCGTGCACGGAGAGGATGAAGCCCCCGCCGGTGAGCACGGCGGCGGCCGCGTTCAGCGCGGACTGCGAGCGCATCCGCGCCGCCAACACGGGGGCGGCGAGGGACCCGGCCATCTGCAGCACGATCGAGACCGCCACGACCAGCCCGGCCAGCCCACCCTCGAGGCCGCGCTCGCGCAGGATGGGGGCCAGCCACGCGAAGCACGTGAAGGAGGTCATCGCCTGGAAGACCATCATCAGGGTGATGTGCCACGCCACGGGCGAGGCCAGCGGGCTGCGCCCCGTGGTCGAGGTGACGGGCCGGGCGCTGGAGCGGTGCCGGCGCACCACGGGCACCAGCAGCGCGGCGGCCACCAGCACGGGCACCGCCCACAGCCCGAGGGCCAGCCGCCAGTCCCCCACGGCGCCGAGGGCCGGGAAGGTGAGCCCCGCCCCGAGGGCCGCCGAGCCGCAGATCGCGGTGGTGTAGAGCCCGCTCATCAGGCCCAGGTGGGCGCGGAAGTCCTGCTTGACGATGCTCGGCAGCACCACGTTGGCCAGGGCGATCGCCGCCCCGGAGACCACGGTGCCGGCCAGCAGCGGGACCATCGCCCCGCCGTCGGGCACGGGCACGGAGCGCACCACGAGGCCGGCCGTGAGCAGCAGCAGGGCGCCGAGGAGCACCCGCCAGGAACCGAGGCGGCGGGCCAGCACGGGGGCCACGGGGGCGAAGACGCCCAGCAGCGTGGCCGGGACGGTGGTCAGCACGGTGGCGCCCCACGCCGGCAGCCCGGTCGCCGCCACGATCTCCGGCAGGATCGCCGAGAAGGAGGAGAACAGGGTGCGCAGGTTGAGCGAGACGAGCACCACGCACACCGCCAGGTACAGCCAGGACACGGGGGACGGGCGGGCTGGCGGTGCGGTGCTCACAGGGGCATCATGCCAGCCTCACGAGGGCAGTCCGCGCACCACGAGGCGCGCCGGGAGCCGGCGCAGTCCCCGCGGCAGGCGCGGGTAGACGGCGCGCACGGCCCGCCACAGCCGGTCCTCGCGGCGCGAGTCCGCCCCGTCCCAGTCCAGGCCGAGCGCCGTGCGCACCGGGTGGGGCAGCAGGCCGGCGGCGGTGAACCGCGCCAGCGGCAGCACCCGCCGCAGCCACCACGGCGCGGCGGCGCCGGCGAACAGGTCCCGGCAGAGGGCCCGGGCGTCGTCGGTCACCTCCAGGGCCCCGACGGCGTCCGTCCAGTACCGCCGGAAGCCCGCCCGGTCGGCGGGCCAGGCCGAGGCCGGCATGCCCAGCAGGGTGCCCAGGACCGCGTAGTCGCGGTAGATCGCCTCCGCGGGGCCGGCCTCGAGCGTGCCCCACACCCGCCAGCGGACCTCCTCGGCCACCGCGTACAGCGTCGCCGCGACCCACAGCTGGGCCCGCGGGTCCCCGGCCGCGTAGGGGCGGCCGCCGGCGTCCGTGCCCTCGACGGGCCGGTGGGCCGAGCGCACGGCCGCGGCCATCGCGTCCCGGGCGCCCGCGGCCTCGGGCAGCACGGTGGCGTAGACGTACTGCAGCGTGTGCCGCAGCCGGCGCACCGGGTCCGCGACGAAGCCGGAGTGCCGGACCACCCCGGCGCCCACCGGCCGGTGGGCCACCTGCAGCAGGATCGCCGCGCCCGCCCCGGCGAGCACGATCGCCTCCCGGGCCAGGTCCACCGTGGTCAGCGGCGCGTCCCGGCCGGCCGTCATCCCCGGCCTCCGGGATCTCGCGGGTCCACCCGCCAGCCGCGGTAGGCGGGCCGGGGCCCGGCGGGCGCGCCGGTCGGCGGCACGGCGGACGCGGTCTCGCCCCGTCCCCCCCTCCCCCGGCCGGTTCCCCGGCGCCCGCCCGGCGGGACGGGACCGGCCGGCGTCGGGCCCCCGGCCCCCTCCCGGGCGGCGAGCGCCCGCGCCTCGGCCCCGGCCGCCTCCTCGCGCTCGGTGTCCCCGATCCCGGCCACCGTCAGGACGGCGTCCAGGGTGCGGATGAACACCACGAGCCAGCCGTAGACGATCCCGCCCATCGCCAGCTCGAACCCGGTGAGGTTGTAGTACCGCAGCGGGAACCACAGCGCGGTGGCCACGAGCGCGAGGGCCACCATGAGGTAGCTGGCCACGTAGACGGCCGCCGGGAACCCGGGCAGCCAGAGCTGGATGGTGGCCAGCAGCGCGATGAACACGACCCCCAGAATGCGGATGAACGTGGAGTGCACCGGGTCGGAGAGGTTGATCGGCACCACCCCGGCGCCCATCATGCACAGCCCCACCACGAACAGCCCCGAGCGCAGGACCGCCACGCGCGCCCGGCGCCCGCCCGTGGACTCCCGGGCCCGGGCCCACGTGTAGAGGTCCTGGGTGATGAAGGAGGCGAGCGTGGTCAGCACCAGCCCGGAGACCGCCAGCGTGGTGTTGAACGTCCAGAAGGAGAGGACACCGGCCTGCCCGGTGCCCAGCTCCGAGAAGAAGGCGTGCCACCAGAACGGGTTCTCCGCCAGCAGCATGGACACGATCATCCCCGAGGCCATGAACACGGCCAGCAGCGAGGACAGCGACCGGGTGGAGATCCGCGCCGCGGAGTTGAAGCCCAGGTAGCCGGCCACCGAGCTGATGATCGTCAGCATGACCGTGGCCGCCACGCGGTCCACGGTGAGGCCCGTGAAGGCCTCCTGGAAGAGCCGGAACAGGGCCAGGCAGGCCATGACCGCGATCGCGGCGTGCACCACCAGCAGGCCGAACGCGTCCGCCACCACCCATCCCCAGGGCCGGCGGGCCATCCACCGGTGGGTGGTGCGCGTGGAGCGGGCCAGCCCGACCAGGCAGGCGATCCCGGCGCACGAGGCCGCCGTGATCGCCGCGATCGTGCCCACGGACTCGTCCCCGGACAGCGCCCGGCGGCCCTGGAACACCACGAGCCCGACGGCGGCGCCCGCCGCCCCGGAGGCGATCGCCGTCCAGATGGCCCGGGACTCCCGGACCACCGGGTTGATGACCGCACGGCGGGACGGGGCCCGCTCGGCCCCCGGGCCGTGCCCGTCGCGGGGGCCTCCGGACAGGGCGGTGGCGGGGCTCCGGGCTGGGAAGTGGCTCAGGTCCCTCACGCTGGCCGATTGTGGCACGGCGGGGTTGACCGCGGGCAACGCCCGGCACGCCCACATGACGACACATGACGGTGACATGGCCCGGAAAGGCGGAGACTGTTGCATTCCTCACAGCCCTGCCTATAGTGATTAATGCCCTGTTCACCTTCCGTTCACCTCTGGAGGCCGGGGCCGTGGCGACGCGGGGTCGCCACCATGACTCGAGGAGGAGCCATGACCAGTCACGTCATGACCGACCCGCGGCCCGCTGGCCGCCAGGAGGGCGCCGCCGGCGCGCCGCGCCGGGGGATGCGCGGCGGCCTGCCCACCGGCCCCAACCACATCGTGCACGCCCACGTGCTCGGCCGCGCCACGGACCGGCTGCTGGTGCAGTACGGGGACGTCCTCGCCGAGGACCTCGTCCGCGGCACCGTCCAGCAGGCCTACCGGGAGCTCGAGGCCACCGCGCGGCTCCACACGTTCCTGCCCGTCCTCGCCGCCCGCGTGGCGGAGGACCGGCTGCGCCGGCTGGCCCGGGAGGCCCGCACCGCGGCCCCGGCGACCGGGGCGGCCACCACCGCGACCGTCCCGGCGGCGGCCACCACCGCCCTGGCCGCCTGACCTCACCATCGTCCCGGCGGGGGCGGCACCCCGCCGGGCCACCAGCACTGGAGGGATGATGACCGAGAACGCACACCGCCCGGTGACCGCGCCGGAGCCGGTCCTGGCCGGCGAGCACCGCGAGCGGGACCTGCACGTCCTGGACCGGCTCGCCAGCCACCTGCACGAGCGCTACGCCGAAGCCGTGGACCGGCCCACGGTGGAGCGCGTCGTGGCCGAGTGCTACGAGGAGCTGGACCGGACGGCCACCGTCAAGACCTTCCTCGCCACGAGCGCCGCGCGCTTCGCCGAGAGCCGGGTCCGGGCGCTGGCCATCGCCCGGGGCGCCGTCGAGTCGCCCCTGCCGCGCGTGCTCTTCGTGGACGACCTCAACGCAGGACGGTCCCAGATGGCCGCCGCACTGGTCCTGAGGCACTCGGGGGGCCTGGTCACCGCCCGCTCCGCCGGGCTCGAACCGGCCGGCCACGTCCACGAGGACGCCCTCGCCGCCATGGAGGAGGTGGGGGTCCCGCTCCACCACGCCTTCCCCAAGCCCCTGACCCCGGACGTCCACGCGGCCGCGCAGGTGGTCATCACCTTCGACTGCGCGGACCGGGTGCCCCGGCTCGACGGCAAGGACTACCGCGACTGGGCCATCCCCAACCTCGTCGGCCGCCCGCTGGAGGACATCCGCCGGGCCCGCGAGGAGATCGACGCGCGGGTGCGCGAGCTCGTCCGCGAGCTGGGTCCGGACACCGGGCGCCCGGACGGGTCAGCGCCGTCGTCGTCCTCGGTGCCGCGGGCCGCCTGAGCGGGGACGGCCCCCGGACGGCCGCCCCCGCCGGCCCGGTCCTATGATCGCGGCATGACGGATGCGGCGCGGGCCTCGGGACACCATGCCCCCGGGCACCATCACGGGGCGGGGGCCTCCCGCGCCCGGCTGGCGATCGCCTTCGCCATCACCGCCGCCCTCCTGGTCGCCGAGGTCATCGGGGCGGCGCTGACCGGCAGCCTCGCCCTGCTCGTGGACGCCGGCCACATGGTCACGGACGCCGGCGGACTGCTCCTGGCCCTCGTGGCCGCCCACCTGATGCTCCGGCCGCCCTCGCAGCGGCGCACGTGGGGCCTGCTGCGCCTCGAGGTCCTCGCCGCCGGGGCGCAGGCGGCCATCCTGCTGGGGGTGGGGATCTACGCCCTGGTGGACGGCGTGCTGCGCCTGGGCCGCCCGCCCGAGGTGCACGCGGAGGGACTGCTGGCCTTCGGCGTGCTGGGCCTGGCGGGCAACGTGGCCGCGCTGACCGTGCTCGCCGGCGGCCGGGGGCACTCGCTGAACCTGCGGGCGGCGTTCCTCGAGGTGGTCAACGACGCCCTCGGGTCCGTGGCCGTCATCGTCGCCGCCGTGGTGGTCGCCACCACCGGCTGGCTGCAGGCGGACGCGGTGGCCGGGATGCTCATCGGCCTGCTGATCCTGCCCCGGGCCGCGGTGATCCTGCGCGAGGCCGGCAGCCTGCTGCTGGAGTCCGTGCCCGCCGAGCTGGACCTGGCGGACATCCGCCGCCACCTGCTGGACACCGACCACGTGCTGGACGTCCACGACCTGCACGTCAGCCGCATCGACACCGGGACCCCCGTGATCACCGCCCACGTGGTGGTGGGGGCGGAGTGCTTCGACGAGGGCCACGCGAGCCGGGTGCTGCGCGACCTGCAGGACTGCGTGGCGGGGCACTTCCCGCTGTCCGTGGAGCACAGCACCTTCCAGCTCGAGCCGCCGGGACACCGGGACGGCGAGGGCCACGTGCACTCCTGAGGAGGGGTGGCAAGATACCCCCTGGGGGTACTTGCGTCCGTACCCCCCAGGGGTATATGGTCGCCCCATGACGACCGACGTGCACGAGCCCTCCGGGGCCCCCGAGCCGGTCCTGCCCGCCGGGCAGGACCACCCGTCCGGACACGGCTACGGCCCGCGCAAGGACGAGTACCTCAAGCGGCTGCGCCGCGTGGAGGGCCAGGTCCGCGGCATCAGCCGGATGGTGGACGAGGACCAGTACTGCATCGACGTGCTGACCCAGGTGGCCGCGGCCACCAAGGCGCTGCACGCCGTGAGCCTGGGCCTGCTCGAGGACCACCTCGGGCACTGCGTCGCCGAGGCGGCGCGCGAGTCCGGGGAGACGGGGGACGACGCCCTCGTGCGCGCCAAGGTCGCCGAGGCAACGGCGGCGATCGCCCGCCTCGTCCGCTGACCGCCCAGCCGCCCGCGGGCGAGCGGCGGCCGACGACCGACGACCGACGATCACCGAAGACCACCGAGCACCAGGAGGACGCCATGACCACCACCGACATCAAGATCAACGGCATGACCTGCAACCACTGCGTCGCGAGCGTCACCGAGGAGCTCTCCGAGGTGCCGGGCGTGACCGGCGTGGAGGTGAGGCTCGTGGCCGGGGGGACGTCCGTGGCCACCGTGACCTCCGAGGGGCCCGCCCCGGCGCCGGAGGACCTGCAGGCCGCCGTCGAGGAGGCCGGCTACGTGGTGGCCACCCCCGGCCTCGACCTGGCCTGAGGACGCCGGGGAGCCCATGAGCCACACCGACCACACCCGCCTCCCGGCGGACGCCGGCCCGGGGGCCGGGACGGACCCCGCCACCGGTGCCGCGGCCCCCGGGGAGGCCGCGCCCGAGGTCCACGCCGAGGCCGGTGCCACGCGCCGCGTGGACCTCGACATCACCGGCATGTCCTGCGCCTCGTGCGTGCTGCGCATCGAGCGCAAGCTGGGCAAGCTCGAGGGCGTCAGCGCCTCCGTGAACCTGCCGCTCGAGTCGGCCGCCGTCATGGCCCCGGCCTCGGTGAGCGACGAGGACCTCGTGGCCGCCGTCGACCGGGCCGGCTACTCGGCCACCGTGCGCCGGGCCGCCGAGGCGCCGACGCCGGCCCCCGCCGACGCGGGACCGGCCGCGGCCGCAGGGGACCCGTCCCCCGAGGACCGGCACGCCGGCCACGCGGCCGCGGGTCCGGCCGGCGGACCGGCGGAGCACCCGGTCGGGCACGGCGAGGGCGAGGGCGAGGACCACCTGGACCACGGGCCCTCCGTGGACGTCCTGCGCCCGCGGCTCATCGGCGCCGCGGTGCTGACGCTGCCGCTGGTCCTGATCTCCATGGTGCCGGCGCTGCAGTTCCCGCACTGGGGGTGGGTGGCGCTCGCGCTGGCCACCCCGGTCACCTCCTGGGCCGCCTGGCCGTTCCACGCGGCCGCCTTCCGGGCGGCCCGGCACGGCTCCTCCACCATGGACACCCTGGTCTCGCTCGGCGTCCTGGCCGCGTGGGCCTTCTCCACGGTGGAGCTCGTGCTGGCCCCGGGCATGACCGCCCTGGCGGGCACCGAGCACGCCGGGATGGCCGGCATGGGCCCGATGGCCGAGCACCAGCTGTACTTCGAGACGGCCGGGGTGGTGACCACGTTCCTGTTGCTCGGCCGTTGGCTCGAGGCCCGGGCCAAGCGCCGGGCCGGCGCCGCCCTGCGGTCCCTGCTGGACCTCGGCGCGAAGACCGCCACCGTGCTGCGCGACGGCGTGGAGACCACCGTCCCCGCCGCGGACCTCGTCCCGGGCGACGAGTTCGTGGTGCGCCCGGGCGAGAAGATCGCCACGGACGGCTACGTGGTCAGCGGCCACTCCGCCGTGGACACCTCGCTCCTCACGGGCGAGTCCGTCCCGGTGGAGGTCGGTCCGGACGACACCGTCACGGGCGCCACCGTCAACGCCTCCGGTCGGCTGCTGGTGCGCGCCACGCGCGTGGGCCGCGAGACGACCCTGGCCCAGATGGGCCGGCTCGTGGCCGAGGCCCAGACCGGCAAGGCGCCCATCGCGCGCCTGGCCGACCGCATCTCGGCGGTGTTCGTGCCGATCGTCCTCGTCATCGCAGCCCTCGCCTTCGTCCTGTGGATGGTCTTCTCGGGCGACCTGCACGCCTCCTTCCGCGCCGCCGTCGCCGTCCTGGTGATCGCGTGCCCCTGCGCCCTCGGGCTGGCCACCCCGGTCGGCCTGCTGGCCGGGACGGGCCGCGCCTCGCAACTCGGCATCCTCATCCGCGGACCGGAGGTCCTGGAGGACACCCGCACCGTGGACACGATCGTGCTGGACAAGACCGGCACCGTCACCGAGGGCAACCTCGCGGTCACCGGGATCACGGCCCTGGACGGCTTCGGCGCCGACGAGGTGCTGCGGCTGGCCGGTGCCGTGGAGGCCCACTCCGAGCACCCGATCGCCACGGCGATCGTGGACGCCGCCCGCGCGGCCGGCCCGGTCCCGGAGGTCACCGGCTTCGCCTCGGCCGCCGGGGGCGGCGTCCGCGGCACCGTGCCCGACGCCGGCTCACCCGCCGCGGGGGGAACGGCCCCCCGCCCGCGCACGGTCGCGGCCGGCCGCTCCGACTTCATCGTCACGCAGCTGGCCACCGGTGGGCTCGCGGAGCCGGACCGCCGGGCGTTCGCCGAGGCCGAGGCGGCCGGGGCGACGGCCGTCTGGGTCGCCGTGGACGGGGTGCCCGCCGGGATCATCTCCCTGCAGGACACCGTCAAGGACTCCTCCCCCGCCGCGATCGCGGACCTGCGGGCGCTGGGGCTGCGCCCCATCCTGCTCACGGGGGACAACGCACAGGTGGCCGCCCGGGTGGCGGCCGCCGTCGGGATCGCCGCCGGGGACGTCTTCGCCGGGGTGCGGCCCGGGGACAAGGTGGCCAAGGTGGCGGAGCTGCAGGCGGCCGGGCGCGTGGTCGCCATGGTCGGCGACGGCGTCAACGACGCCCCGGCGCTGGCCCAGGCCGACCTGGGGATCGCCATGGGCTCCGGGACGGACGTGGCCCGCGAGGCCGCGGACATCACCGTGATGGGCTCCTCCCTGCGCCAGGTGGTACAGTCCGTGCAGCTCAGCCGCCGGACGCTCGGCATCATCCGCTCGAACCTGTTCTGGGCCTTCGCCTACAACACGCTCGGCATCCCGGTGGCGGCCGTGGGCCTGCTCAACCCGATGATCGCCGGCGCCGCGATGGCGGCCAGCTCGGTGCTGGTGGTGGCGAACTCCCTGCGGCTGACCCGCTTCGGGCGGTAGGCCCCCGGCCGGGCGGCCCGCCGTCCGCTGACGGGGCGTCGTCCGCTCCCTCCCCGCCGTGGGCGCGCCCGAGAACTCCGTGCTGACACTTTGAGGGCAGGAACGACCGGTCGTTCCTGCCCTCAAAGTGCGTCAGGGGGGTGGCCGAGGGGATGGCTCAGGCGCCGTAGACGCCCTCGAAGAAGGCGGCCAGCTCGTCGGTCGCGTCCAGCGGCAGGACGTGGGCGACGTACTGGTCGGGGCGGACCACGACGACGACGCCCTCGCGGCTGAGCCCGCGGGCCTCGAAGATGTCGTCCTCCGGGTCCGCGCCGAACACCTTGTTCAGGTTGGAGACCTGGAACTCGCCGACCTTCGGGCGGAAGATCGCCGGGGCGCGCATGAGCTCCACGTCCTGGTGCGGCTGCTGGTAGATCGCGTAGACGTCGAACAGGGCGTCCAGGTCCCGGCCCTGCGGGGTGAACCGGCGCACCGGGGACTGCTCGGAGTCCATCCACTCGGCCCACGCGCGCAGCCTCGAGTCCTGCGCGGAGGACACCGCGGCGTCGGCGAAGGCGTAGATCCGCCAGCGCCCGTCCGCCACGTGCTGGTGGCCCAGGAACTTCGGGTTGGTGTCGCACACGCGCGTGACCGGGTGGGCCTTGAAGCGCTTGCCCAGCGTGTAGCCGGTGGCCAGGTCCTGGTGGGTGGCGGGGCCGACGACCAGGCCCTGCGGGTACTCCGTCATGAACCCGGCCGGGAACTCGAAGGTCTTCTGGTAGAACTCCTCCAGCGCATGGGGGTTCTCCAGCTCCTCCGGCTTGGCGGCCATCATCGAGGACCACTCGCGGTCGAAGTCGATGAGGTTCTGGGCGATCTGCTGGCGCTCCGCCGTGTAGGTGGTCAGCAGCTTCTCCGGCGCGATCCCGGAGAGGACCTGGCCGAGCTTCCAGCCCAGGTTGAAGGCGTCCTGGATGGAGACGTTCATCCCCTGGCCGGCCTTGGCCGAGTGGGTGTGGCAGGCGTCGCCGGCGATGAACACGCGCGGGGTGCGCGTCCCGGCCTCCTCGACCGGCACGTCGTCGAAGCGGTCGGTCACGCGGTGGCCGACCTCGTAGACGCTCCACCAGGCGACGTCCTTCACGTCCACCGTGTAGGGCGAGACGATCTCGTTGGCGCGGCGGATGATCTCGTCCAGCGGGGTCTTGCGCACCGCCCCGGCGTCGTCGGGGTCCACCTCGCCCAGGTCCACGTACATGCGGAACAGGAAGCCGCCCTCGCGCGGGATGTGCAGGATCGAGCCGTGCCGGGACTGGATGGCGCACTTGGTGCGGATGTCCGGGAAGTCGGTCTCGGCCAGCACGTCCATGACGCCCCACGCGTGGTAGGACACCGCGCCCACGTGCTGGGCGCCGATGTCCCGGCGGACCCGGGAGTGGGCGCCGTCGGCCCCGAGGACGTACTTGGCGCGCACGGTGCGCTCCTCGCCCGGGGCCACCCCGGCCTCGGCGGTCTCGCCGGTGCGCTTCAGCGTCGCGGTCACGGGGTACTCGCCCTCGCCGACCTCGAGCCGGACGAACTCCCAGCCGAAGTAGGGCTCGGTGCGGGAGGGGGCGTGCCGGGCGAAGCGGGCGAAGTAGTCCAGCACGCGGGCCTGGTTCACGATCAGGTGCGGGAACTCGCTGACGCCGGCCGGGTCGTCCAGCTCGCGGGCCGTGCGGACGATGTGGTCCGGGTTGGCCGGGTCCGGCTTCCAGAAGTTCATCTCGGTCAGGTGGTAGGCCTCGGCGACGATCTCGTCCGCGAAGCCGAACGCCTGGAAGGTCTCCACGCTGCGGGCCTGGATGCCGTCGGCCTGCCCGATCTCCAGGCGCTGCGGACGGCGGTCGATCAGGCAGGTCATGACGTCCGGGAAGCTGGCCAGCTGGGCCGTGGCGGTCATGCCCGCCGGGCCGGAGCCGACCACGAGCACGTCCATGGTCTCGGGCAGCTCGGGGGAACGGTCGAGGCCCACGCCGGCGGCGGGCTGGACGCGCGGATCCGTGGACACGTAGCCGTGGTGGTGGAACAGCATGGAGGTCTCCTGGGGTGGAAGGACGGGTGCGCCTGCCCTGTTCTATAATCGAACGAGGGGTTCAGCTATCGAACATCTGGGCAGGATCATATACGGTTGGTGACTGGACTCACAAGGTCCCGTGACGCGGTCCACCCCGGCGGCCCCCACGGCAGCACCCCGACCGGCCCCCGTCCGGCCCGGACCCCCGGCCCCCCCGTCCCCCCACAGAGAAGAGACCACCGTGAACGCCCCGGGACCCCGCTCCTCCGCGACGACCGCCCCGCACTCCCAGACGCTCTCGCGCGGGCTGCAGATGCTGGAGCTGGTGGTCTCGGCGCCGGAGCCGCCCACGATCGCGGACGTCGCGGCACAGCTGGGCGTGCACCGCTCGATCGCCTACCGGATCCTGCGCACCCTCGAGGACCACGGCCTGCTCACGCGCGACTCCTCCGGCCGGCTCATCGGCGCGCCGGGACTGGCGGTACTGGCCCGGGGCGTGCAGCAGGACCTCCAGTCCGCGGCCCTGCCCGAGCTGACCACGCTGGCCAACGAGCTGCAGATGAGCGCGTTCGTCGCCGTGTGGGGCCAGGGCGAGTGCATCACCCTGGTGACGGTGGAGCCCTCCCGCGGCCACGCCGTCACGCAGCGCCCGGGCACCCGGCACCCGCTCGACCGGGGCGCGCCGGGGCTCGCCGTGCAGGCGGGCATGCCGCCGGAGGAGCTCGCCGAGCTGACCGACGGCGTCCCGCCCCGCCCGGAGGTGGAGCAGACCCGGCGGCGCGGCTACGCGGTGAGCAACGACGAGGTGCTGGACGGCGTCTCCTCGGTGGCCGTCCCGCTGCGGGTCCCCGGCCACCTGCCGGCGGCGGTGGCGGTCGTCTACGCCACCCGCCAGCTCGACGTCGAGGAGCTGGGCCGCCGGCTGGCGCGCAGCGCCGAGCAGGTCGCCGCGCGCCTGGGCCAGCGGCCGGCGGCGCGGTAGGCCCCGGCGGCCGGGCCGCCGTCCGGTTGCGCCCGACGCCGGCCCCCGGCCCCCGCGACCGTCAGTAGGACCCGCGCGGGCCGGCGTCGGGCTCCCCCGGGGCCGGGCACCACGTGTCCGCGAGCGCCTCGGAGCCGCGGGCCAGCAGGGCGACGTCCGCGCCCACGTTGACGAAGTCGGCCCCGGCCGCCACGTACTCGCGGGCCTGGGCCTCCACGAACGCGTTGACCCCCACGACCTTCCCGGCGGCCTTGACGTCCGCGATGACCTGCTTGACGGCGGCGACGACGTCCGGGTGCCCCTGCTGGCCGAGCAGGCCCATCGTGGCGGACAGGTCCGAGGGGCCGATGAAGACCCCGTCCACCCCGTCCACGGCGGCGATGTCCGCGGCATGGGCCACGGCCTCGACGGACTCGACCTGCACGAGCAGCGTCACCTGCTCCCCCGCGGCCGCGAGGTACCCCGCGGTGCGGTTCCAGCGGCCGGAACGGGCCAGGGCGGAGCCGACGCCGCGCACCCCGCGGGGCGGGTAGTGCATGGCCCGCACGGCGGCCTCGGCGTCCTCGGCGGTGTGCACCATGGGCACCAGCACGTTCTGCGCCCCGAGGTCCAGCACCTGCTTGATGACGACCTCGTCCAGCGCGGGCACCCGGACCAGGGCGAGGGTTCCCGTCCCGGCGATCGCCCGCAGCTGCGCCTGGATGGACTCCAGGGACAGCGGGGCGTGCTCGCCGTCGATGAGCAGGTAGTCCAGGCCCGCCCCGGCGCAGATCTCCGCGGCGGTGGGATCGCCCGAGGACAGGAACATCCCCGCCACGGGCCGGCCGCCGCGCGCGGCCGCGGCCCCGGGCGTGAACAGGTCCTTCAGCGGCGGCTCGGCGGTCACGCGAATCGGCATGTCACCGTCCCCAGCGGTCCGTAGTCGGCGAAGACGGTGTCCCCCGCGTAGACCCACATGGGCCGCGTGAAGGAGCCGGCGAGGATGATCTCCCCGGCCTCGAGGGCGTCCCCGTGCCCGGCGATGCGGTTGGCCAGCCAGTGCACGCCGTTGGCGGGGTGGTTGAGCACGCCGGCGGCCACGCCGGTCTCGATGATCTCCTCGTTGCGCGAGAGCAGGCCGGCGACCCAGCGCAGGTCCACGTCCCCGACGCCGACCGGCCGGCCGCCGAGGACCATGGAGCCCAGGGCGGCGTTGTCCGAGATGGTGTCCGTGATGGTGCGGCCCTCCATCTCGATGCGGGAGTCCAGCACCTCCAGGGCCGGCACCACGTACTCGGTGGCGCGCAGCACGTCCAGGATGTTCAGTCCCGGCCCGCGCAGCTCGTCCTTGAGCACGAAGGCCAGCTCCATCTCCACGCGCGGGTGGGTGTACCGGGCCCACTCGTAGACGTGGCCGGACTCGACGACCTGGTCGTCGAAGATCACCCCGTAGTCGGGCTCGTCGATCCCGGTGGCGTCCTGCATGGCCTTGGAGGTCAGGCCGATCTTGTGGCCGACCTTGCGCCGGCCGGCCTCGACCTGGCGCTCGGCCCAGATCCGCTGGACCGCGTAGGAGTCCTCGATCTGCATCTCGGGGTAGCGGGCCGTCAGCCGCGGGACGGGCTGGCGGTCGATGCCGGCGCGGTGCAGCTCGTCGGCGATCTGTACGTGGGTGTCGTGGTCGAGCATGGGGCTCCTCCAGGTGCTCCGGGGACGGGACCGCGGGACGGTGTTCCCCTGATCGTATACGATGCAGGGCGATCTTCGTCACATCCCGGCCGCCGCGGGCCCCGCGCCCGCCGTCGCTCCCTCACGGCAGCAGGCGCAGCCTCCGGGCCGTGGCCACGGCCTCGTGGCGGTTGCCGCAGTCCAGCTTGGCCATCACCGAGCGCATGTAGCTCTTCACGGTGACGGGGCTGAGCGAGAGCCGCTCCCCCACCTCGGCGTAGCCGCAGCCCAGCGCCACCTGGGACAGCACGTCCATCTCGCGCCGGGTCAGCCGCACCGCCGCCTCGGCGCCGCCGGCGGTCCAGTCCTCCAGCCGCGCCGCCACGGCCCGGACGGAGGCGGCCAGCGCCTCGTCCCCGCTCGCGTGCGCCAGGGCGATCAGCTCCGAGTGCGTGGTGCGCAGCACCTCCTCGAGGTCGCGCAGGTCGGCGTCCACGGGCCCCTGGGCCAGCCCGAGCAGCGCGACGCGGCGGTCGACCTCGTCCCGGGTGCGCAGCTCCTGCGCGATCGCCTGCGCGGCGGTGACGAGGTCGCCGATCACCCGGTCGCCCACGCTGCCGCACTGCCGCGTGGCCGCGTAGAGCACCGCGCGGGGACGCTGGCGGACCACCACGGGGATGGCCGCCATAGAGGACAGCCCCTCGGCGCTGACGACTGCGTCGAAGTGGTGGGTGATGGCGTCCGAGGTGACGTAGTCGTCCACGGTGAGGGGCCGGTCCCGGTGCATCGCCGCCCCGCCGAGGCCCTGCCCGACCGGGACCCGCTGGCCCACCAGCGACCGCGTCCGCGTTCCGGACGTCTCGGAGATCTCCAGCCGGTCGCCCCGGACGATGCCGCCGAAGGACACGTCCGTGATGGACGCCGTGCGCATCCGGCGCAGCCACGCCCGGATGAGCTCGAGGTCATCCGGGCGGTGGAGCTCGGCACTCGGACCCACGGGCAGCCCCTCTCGTGATGTTCGTCACAGTCTACGGGACGCGCGGTCGCCACGGCCCGGGAACCGTGGCGACCGCACACCCAGGGGATCGCGGGACGTCAGGGGGCCTCGACGGCGTCGCGGATCGCGGCCGGCGCCGGGGCGGGAGCGGCGCCCGGAGCAGCGGCCGCCGGGCCGGCGTCGGCCAGGTCCGCCCCGCGGGTCTCGCGCAGCAGGGCCAGGACCAGCACGCTCACCAGGGCGATGCCCGTGAGCATCAGGCCGACGGCGCCCCCGCCGAAGGCGGCCAGCAGGCCCGCCGCGGCGAGCGGCGGCAGGGCGCCGCCGAGGATGCCGGCCAGGCTGTAGGCCAGCCCGGCTCCGGTGTAGCGGTACCGCGTCTCGAACAGCTCGGGCAGGAAGGACCCGGCCGCGCCGAAGCTGAGCCCGGCCACCACGAGCGTGCCGCTGACGCCCAGGGTGAAGGACACGACGCTGCCGCCGTCCTCCGTGAGGCCCATGTCCAGCACGGGGAACATCACGAACGACCAGCCCAGCCCGGCCACGCCCGCCACGAGCAGGGTGCCGCGGCGGCCGATCCGGTCGGAGAGCATTCCCGAGCCCACGGTGGCCAGGGCGAAGAACACCGAGGTGACGAGGCCGGCGGTGAGGATCTCGTTGCGCTCGAGCTGGAGCACCTTCGACCCGTAGCTGGTGAGGAACGAGGTGCCGAGGTAGAAGAAGGCGAACAGGGAGCTGAAGGCCAGCCCGCCCAGGACCATCTCCCTCCACTGCCGCCGGACGGCCTCCCAGATCGGCAGGGTCCGGCGCCCGGGCTCCGCCAGGGCGGTCCCGGCGGCCGCGGCGACCGCGCGCTCGGCCTCGGCACGCGCCTCGGCCGCAGCCTTGGCCTCGAGGAACACGGGGGTCTCCTCGATGCTCAGGCGGATCCACAGCCCGACGACCACGAGGGCCGCGCTGAGGATGAACGGCACGCGCCAGCCGACCTCGACGAAGGCCGTGGAGGAGTCGCCCAGGGTGATGTTGGTGACGAGGAAGGTGCCGCTGGCCAGGCCGAAGGCGATCGCGGGGCCGAGCATCGGCAGCGCGGCGAAGTACCCGCGCAGCTTGGGCGGCGCGTACTCGGCGGCCATCAGCGCGGCGCCGGCCCACTCCCCGCCCACCGCGAAGCCCTGCAGGAACCGCAGGGTCACGAGCAGGATCGGGGCCACGACCCCGAAGGCGCCCAGGGATTCGGGGGTGGGCAGCAGGCCGATCAGCACGGTGGCCGAGCCCATGATGAGCAGGGTGGCCACGAGCGCCTTCTTGCGGCCGATCCGGTCCCCGAAGTGCCCGAAGACCACCGCGCCGACGGGGCGGGCGAAGAAGGCGACGGCGAAGGTGGCGAACGAGGCCACGAGGGCGGCCGACTCGCCCAGCGCGGCGAAGAAGACGGTGGGGAACACCAGGGCGGCGGCGGTCCCGTAGATGAAGAAGTCGTAGTACTCGATGGTGGTGCCCACGGTCGTCGCGACGGCGACCCGGCCCATCGGCGGCTTCTTGGCGGGCGGCGCGCCCTCGGCGACCGGCCGCTGGCGGTCATGTCTCCGGATGGTCATGGCCTCTCCTCAGTGCTCCACGGGGAATGTGATGCACGCCACAGTAGGAGGGGCGCCCGCGGGCCCACCACGTCCCGAAGGAGGTAGGGCGACCGGCGGACCGGGACCCGCCCCACGCCCTCCGGCGGGGGCGGCGGGTGGCCGGGCCGGGGAACGACGGCGGCCGGCACCCCGCGCTGGAGGTGCCGGCCGGCGTCGGGCGGGGTCCGGGAGGTCCCGGACCCCGGGAATCCCGGACCCGGGCGGATCAGAGCTGGTTGCCGAGCTTGAAGCCCTTGGCCGCCTCGCCCTTCCAGGAGCCGGACTCGTCACCCTCGCGGGTGTAGGAGAACCCGTCGGCGCCGATCGTCACGTCCATCTCGGAGTCGTCGGTGCGGGCCACGACCTCCTTCGGGTTGCCGTCCAGGTCCAGGACCAGGGAGGCGTTGGTGTACCAGGACGGCACGACCGGATTGCCCCAGAAGTCGCGGCGCTGGTTGTCGTGGACGTCCCAGGTGACCACCGGGTTGTCCGGGTCACCGGTGTAGTAGTCCTGGGTGTAGATCTCGATGCGGTGGCCGTCCGGGTCCAGGATGTAGAGGTAGAACGCGTTGGAGACGCCGTGGCGGCCGGGACCGCGCTCGATCCGGTCCGAGATGCGCAGGGCGCCCATCTTGTCGCAGATGGCCAGGATGTTGTGCTTCTCGTGGGTGGAGAAGGCCACGTGGTGCATGCGCGGGCCGTCGCCGCCGGTCATGGCGGTGTCGTGGACGGTCGGCTTGCGGCGCATCCAGGCCGCGTACACGGTGCCGGCCTCGTCCTGGATGTCCTCGGTGACGCGGAAGCCCAGGTCCTGCATGAACTTCGTGGCGCGCGGCACGTCCGGGGTGACCTGGTTGAAGTGGTCCAGGCGGACCAGGGCGCCCGGGGTGTAGAGGTCGTAGCGCCAGGCCAGGCGCTCCACGTGCTCCACGTCGTAGAAGAACTCGTAGGGGAAGCCCAGCGGGTCCTCCACGCGCACCGAGTCGCCGATGCCCTTGGTGAAGCCGTCCTTGCGCCGCTCCACGCGGCAGCCGAGCTCCTCGTAGAAGGCCACGGCCTTGTCCAGTTCCTCGGGGCTGCGCACGCGGTAGGAGAAGGCGGCGACGGCGGCCACCGGGCCCTTGCGCAGCACCAGGTTGTGGTGGATGAACTCCTCGAGGGACCGCAGGTAGATGGCCTCCTCGTCCTCCTCGGTGACCGTCAGGCCCAGCACGTCCACGTAGAACTCGCGGGACTTGGCCAGGTCGGTGACGACCAGCTCCATGTACGCGCAGCGCAGGATGTCCGGAGCGGGGGCCTTCGGGGTGGGGATCGGGTTGTCGGAGTGGATCGGGGCCTCCTGGGAGACGTAGAAGCCCGAGGACGTCAGCGTCCGGTCATCGAGGTGGGTCATGGCTGTCCTAGTTTCTCGTGCGGGGGATGCGGGGGATCCCGGGAAGGGAAGGGGAAGTGCAGGAGGTGGACGGCGGGCCGGTGGGCCCGCCGCCCGCGGGGGCTCAGGCCTGGAGCTGCTCCGCGGCCTCCTCCTGGCGGCCGAAGACGGGGTTGTGCACCTCGCCGAGGTTGATGTGCACGGCCTGCTGGTCCGTGTAGAAGTCGATGGACCGGTAGCCGCCCTCGTGGCCGAGGCCGGAGGCCTTCACGCCGCCGAACGGGGTGCGCAGGTCGCGCACGTTGTTGGAGTTCAGCCACACCATGCCGGCCTCCACGTCCTGGGCGAAGTTGTGGGCCCGCTTGAGGTCGTTGGTCCAGATGTAGGCGGCCAGGCCGTACTTGGTGTTGTTGGCCAGCTCCAGCGCCTCCTCGTCCGTGTCGAACGGGGTGATGGCCACGACCGGGCCGAAGATCTCCTCCTGGAAGATCCGGGCGTCCGGGGCCACGTCCGCGAACACGGTGGGCTGGATGAAGTTGCCCTCCGGGAACGCCTCCGGGCGGCCGCCGCCGGCGGTCAGCCGGGCCTCGGTCTTGCCGATCTCCACGTAGGACATGACCTTCTCGAAGTGCTCCGGGTGCACCAGCGCGCCCACCTCGGTGGTCTCGTCGTGCGGCAGGCCCACCTTCACGCGCTTGGCCTGGGCCGAGTAGCGCTCCACGAACTCGTCGTAGACGTCCCGCTGGACCAGGATGCGCGAGCCGGCGGTGCAGCGCTCGCCGTTGAGGGAGAAGACGCCGAAGATGGTGGCGTCGATCGCGGCGTCCAGGTCGGCGTCCGCGAAGACCACGGCCGGGGACTTGCCGCCGAGCTCCATGGACAGCGCCTTCAGGTGCGGGGCGGCGTTGCCGAAGATGATCTGGCCGGTGCGGGACTCGCCGGTGAAGGAGATCAGCGGCACGTCCGGGTGCTTGACGAGCGAGTCGCCCGCGTAGCCCTCCTCGCCGTAGCCGTGGACGATGTTGAACACGCCCGCCGGCAGCCCGGCCTCCTCGAAGATGCCCGGCCACAGGGAGGCGGACAGCGGGGTGAACTCGGCCGGCTTGAGCACCACGGTGTTGCCGGTGGCCAGGGCGGGGCCGAGCTTCCAGGACTCGAGCATGAACGGGGTGTTCCACGGGGTGATGAGCCCGGCCACGCCGATCGGCTTGCGGTTGACGTAGTTCGCCTGGCGTCCGGGGACCTTGAAGGCGTCGTCGTGCTGGGCGACGATCAGGTCCGCGAAGAACCGGAAGTTCTCGGCGGCGCGGCGGGCCTGGCCGAGGGCCTGCTTGATCGGCAGCCCGGTGTCGTAGCACTCCATCTCGGCGAGGTCCTGGCCGCGGGACTCCACGATGTCCGCGACCTTGTGCAGGATGCGGGAGCGCTCGCGCGGCAGCATGGTGGGCCACGGCCCGTTCCGGAAGGCCTCCTTGGCGGCGGCGACGGCGGCGTCCACGTCCGCGACCTTGCCCGAGGCGGCCTTGAGGTAGGGCTCGTTGGTGACCGGGTTCAGCACGTCGAAGGTGTCGCCGTCGATCGAGTCGACGTGCTCGCCGTTGATGTAGTGCTGGATCCTCTCCGGCAGGTGGGCGGGGACGAAGTCATCGGTGGGGGTGCTCATCGTGGGTCCTCTCGGTGTGGGACGGGTGGAGGGTCGGGGGGGTCGGTTCAGGAGGCGGAGGGGGCGGCCATCGTGGCCATGTACGCGTCCAGGGTGTTGGTCCGGTGCCGCCGGGCGGCGGCCTCGATCTCGGCGAACGGGGCGCCCGCGGCGATCAGGTCCAGCAGCGCGTCGTGCTCGTCCACCGAGTCCCGGGCCCGGGCGGGGACGTGGGCGAAGGTGGAGGAGCGTAGCGCGGTGAGCCGGTTCCAGCCGCGGTGCACCAGGTCCAGGATGTGGGGGTTCTGGTGGTGCTCGAAGAGCGTGGAGTGGAACTCCTTGTTCAGGGCCGTGAACTCCACGGGGTCGAAGCCCGCGGCCAGCAGGGCGCGCATCCGGGCGTTGATGGCCCGGGCCCGGTCCAGCTCCTCGGCCGTGACGAGCGGGGCGCACTGGGCGGTGGAGAACCCCTCCACGAGGGCCAAGGTCTCCATCGTGTACTGGTACTCCTGCGGGTTCACGCCCACCACGGTGGCGCCCACGTTGCGCTCGTAGGACACCAGGTCGTCGTGCTGGAGCCGGCGGATGGCCTCGCGCACCGGGACCACGGACATGTCCAGCTCGGCGGCCAGCTGGGCCAGCACGAGGCGGCTGCCCGGGGCGAACCGGCCCTGCTGGATGCCCTCCAGGATGGCCCGGTAGGCGCGGTCCGCCTTCGAGTCCTCCCCCGGGGCCGGCGCGATGCCGGGACCGCCCGCCGCGCGCCCGGCGGGGGCGCGGACCGCGGGGTCCGTCGCGGCGGGGGCCATCAGGACCGGCCCCCGTCGGGGGCCTCGCCCGCGGCGTCCCGGGCACCCGCGGCGTCCTGGGCGGCACGGTACTCGGCGTAGCGCTGCCTCCACTCGGCGTTGGGCGGGAACAGCCCGTCCACGGGGTGTCCCTCGGCCACGCGGTCGAACACCCAGGCGTCCTGCAGCTCCTGCGCGTAGGCGTCCTCGATGACCTCGTGCAGCAGGGCCGGCGGGACCACGACCACGCCGTCGTCGTCGCCGATCACGATGTCCCCGGACTGCACGGTGGTGCCGCCGCACGCGATGGTGCCGCCCACCTCCCACGGCACGTGGCGGCGGCCGAGCACGGCCGGGTGGGCGCCGTTGGAGTACACCGGCAGCCCCACCTCGGCGACGGCCGCGCTGTCCCGCACCCCGCCGTCGGTGATCACGGCGTTGGCGCCGCGCACCTTGGCGCGCAGGGCGAGCACGTCCCCGAGGGTCCCCGTGCCGGTCTCGCCGCGCGCCTCCATGACCACCACGTCGTCCGGCTCCACGGAGTCCATGGCGCGCTTCTGGGCGTTGAAGCCGCCGCCGAAGGCCTTGAAGAGGTCCTCGCGGTTGGGCACGTAGCGCAGGGTCTTGGCGTAGCCGAGGATCCGCTGCCCCGGGTGCATGGGGCGGACGCCGTCGATCGTGGCGTTGTCGATCCCGCGCTTGCGCAGCTGCGCGGTGATGGTGGCCACCGCGGTGGCGTTGATCATGGCCTTGAGCCCATCGGTGAGCAACGAGCGGTCGGCGGTGGGCGCCGAGGGCACGTAGTGGTACCCGGCCCCCTGCGCCGGTGCCGGCTCCGCGCCGGCCGCGGCGCCGCCGTCGCCGGCCTCCGGGGGCAGCCCGGCGGCCTCGCGGGAGCCCCAGGCCTCCTCGCGCTGGGTGTCGTCCACCCTCGGGCCGTGGCCGTAGGGGGCCATCGGGTGCTCGCCGGCCACCACGCGGGTGACGAGGCGGCCGCTGGACGGGGCGCCGGGAGCGGTGGGCGCGTCCACCTCCACCTCGACGACGTCGCCCGGCCGGGCGACGGAGGATCCGGCCGGGGTGCCGGTCAGGATGACGTCCCCCGCCTCCAGGGTCATCAGCTGGGACAGGTCGGCGACGAGCTGGCCGAAGGGGAAGACGAGGCCCTCGGTGGTGTCCTCCTGGACGAGCTCGCCGTTGACCCAGGTGCGCACGCGCAGCGCGGCGGGGTCCACCTGCCCGGCCGGGATGACGTGGGGGCCGAGCGGGGTGTAGCCGTCGCCGGACTTGTTCTTGACGTTGGAGCCCTTGTCCGCGTGGCGGAGGTCGTACAGGCCCCAGTCGTTGGCGGCGGTGACGCCGGAGACCTTGGACCAGCCCTCCTCCGGGGTGACCCGCCGGCAGTCCTCGCCGATGACGAGCGCGATCTCGCCCTCGTAGGCGAGCAGCTCGGTTCCGGCGGGGCGCTCGATGGCGTCCCCCGTGCGGGCGATGGAGGTGCCGGCCTTGAGGAAGTATCCCGGGAACTGCGGGGAGCGCCCGCGCTGGGCGATCCGCGAGGGGTAGTTGAGGTGCAGGGCGATGACCTTGCCGGGCCGGTCCCGCCGCGCCGTGAAGTCCACCTCGACGGGGCCCTGGGGTGCCGTCCCGCCCGTGCCGCCTGCCGTGCCCGTGCCTGTCATGTCCTGCGCCTCCGCGGTGTCGATGTGATCTGCGTCGCTGTCGGAGCAATCGTATACGATCCGGGGCGGGTGGCACCACCCCCGTCCCCGGAGGACGTCACGGAAGGCGTCCCGGGGATCCCGGGGCGGGGCCGCGAGGCTCCCTAGACTGGCCCCATGAGCGAGACGCCGCAGGACGCCCAGCCCACCCCCGCATCGGCCGCCGAGTCGGCCGCCGAGTCGACCACGGGACCGACCGCCGGGACGACCGACCCCGCCGGACGGACCAACCCGGACACCGGCCTGCCCGTGTCCGCGCCGCAGGCCGCGTGGCCGGAGCGGGTGGACACCGGTCCGCGCCAGGTGAGCTACCGCATCCGCGTACAGGCGCCGGCGGCCGAGCTGTGGGCCCTGCTGGCCGATCCCCACCGGCACCACGAGGTGGACGGCTCCGGGACCGTCCAGCACACCCGGACCGGCCCCCACCGGCTGGCCGTGGGCGACGAGTTCACCGTGGCCATGCGGAAGTTCGGCGTGCCGTACACGATGCGCCTGGTGACCACGGCCTCCGACGAGGGGCGGCTGCTGGAGTGGCAGCACCCGGGCGGACACCGCTGGCGGTGGCGGTTCGAGGACGCCGGGGACGGCAGCAGCCTCGTCACCGAGACCTTCGACTACTCGTGGACGCGTCCCGCCGTGGCCCGCGCCTACGAGCTCACCCGCCGCCCGGCGGACAACGCGAACGGCATCCGCTCCTCCCTGACGCGGCTGGCGGGCCGCTACCTCTGACCGCGGCCCCGGACGGACGGCATTCCGCCTTCGCGGACCGGCCCGGGGCGCCCCGTCGCGGTGTACCCCGGACACGGCGCGACCCGGCAGGTCCCGGGGCCCCGCCGGGAGGCGGCACCCCGGTCCTGCCGGGTCACGGGCGGGCGTTCGCCGGGTCAGGCCCGGCCGGCGTCCTCGTAGTCGATGACCACGCGCCCGGAGATCTTGCCGTGCTGCATCTCGTCCAGGACGGCGTTGACGTCCGAGAGCGGCCGCGTGGTGTAGGTCGGGTGGATGAGGCCCCGGGCGTAGAAGTCCAGCGCCTCGACCATGTCCTGGCGCGTGCCCACGATCGACCCGCGGATGGTCAGCCCCTTGAGCACGATGTCGAAGATGGGCGCGGGGAAGTCCCCCGGCGGCAGGCCGTTGAACACGATCGTCCCGCCGCGGCGGGTCATGTCGATCGCCTGGCCGAAGGCCCGCGGATGGACGGCGGTGACCAGCACGCCGTGGGCCCCGCCGGTCTTCTTGAGGATCTCCTCGGCCGGCTCCGCCACGTTGGCGTTGACGAGCACCTCGGCCCCGTGCTCCCGGGCGAGCTCGAGCTTGTCGTCGGCCACGTCCACGGCCACCACGCGCATGCCCATGGCCACGGCGTACTGCACGGCGATGTGACCGAGGCCGCCGATGCCGGAGATCACCACCCACTGGCCGGGGCGGACCTCGGTCTGCTTGAGCCCCTTGTACACGGTGACGCCGGCGCACAGCACGGGGGCCACCTCGTGGGGGTCCGCCCCCTCCGGGATGACGGCGGCGAACCGGGCGTCCACCAGCATGTACTGGCCGAAGGAGCCGTCCACGGAGTAGCCGCCGTTGACCTGGCTTTCGCACAGCGTCTCCCAGCCGGTGCGGCAGTACTCGCAACTGCCGCAGGCGCTCGAGAGCCACGCATTGCCGACCATCTGGCCCACCGACACCTCGGTCACGCCCGGGCCGACCCTCTCCACGATCCCCACCCCCTCGTGCCCCGGGACGAAGGGCGGTGTGGGCTGGACGGGCCAGTCGCCGTGGGCGGCGTGCAGGTCCGTGTGGCACACGCCGCTGGCGATCAGCCGCACGAGGGCCTGGCCGGGCCCCGGCTCGGGAATGGGCAGGTCCTTGACGGCGAGGTCCTGGCCGAACGACTCGACGACGGCAGCCTTCATGGTGCTCATGGCATCCTCCTGGGTGCTGGGCAAAGCGGGGAAAAGCGTGAGGGGCGGGGGGAAGCGGTGGGGACAGCGTGGGGCGCGCAGGCCTAGAAGAAGCCCTGGGCGTCCTCGGAGTAGGACACGAGCAGGTTCTTCGTCTGCTGGTAGTGGTCCAGCATCATGAGGTGGTTCTCGCGGCCGATGCCGGAGGACTTGTACCCGCCGAACGCCGAGTGCGCGGGGTAGTTGTGGTAGTGGTTCACCCACACGCGGCCGGCCTGGATGGCCCGCCCGGCCCGGTAGGCGGTGTTGCCGTTGCGGGACCAGACCCCGGCGCCGAGACCGTAGAGGGTGTCGTTGGCGATGGACATGGCGTCGTCGAAGTCCCGGAAGGTGGTCAGCGAGACCACGGGGCCGAAGATCTCCTCCTGGAAGATGCGCATGTCGTTGGTCCCGCGGAAGATCGTCGGCTGCACGTAGTAGCCGCCGGCCAGGTCGCCGTCGAGCTCGGCGCGCCCCCCGCCGGTGAGCACCTCCGCGCCCTCCTGGCGGCCGATGTCCAGGTAGGACAGGATCTTCTCGAGCTGGTCGTTGGAGGCCTGCGCCCCCATCATCGTCTCCGGGTCCAGCGGGTTGCCCTGCGTGATGCGCCGGGTGCGCTCCACCACGGCGTCCAGGAACCGGTCCACGATCGACTCCTGCACCAGCGCGCGGGACGGGCACGTGCAGACCTCGCCCTGGTTGAGGGCGAACATGGTGAAGCCCTCCTGCGCCTTGTCCCAGTAGGCGTCGTCCGCCGCCATGACGTCCTCGAAGAAGACGTTCGGGGACTTCCCGCCCAGCTCCAGGGTCACGGGGATGAGGTTCTCCGAGGCGTACTGCATGATCAGCCGGCCCGTGGTGGTCTCCCCGGTGAACGCGATCTTGCGGATCCGCCTGCTCGTGGCCAGGGGCTTGCCCGCCTCGAGGCCGAAGCCGTTGACGATGTTGAGCACGCCGGCCGGCAGCAGGTCCCCGATCAGCTCGGCGAGCACGAGGATGGAGGCCGGCGTCTGCTCGGCCGGCTTGAGCACCACGGCGTTGCCGGCGGCCAGCGCGGGGGCGAGCTTCCACACGGCCATGAGGATCGGGAAGTTCCACGGGATGACCTGTCCCACCACGCCCAGCGGCTCGTGGTAGTGGTACGCCGTGGTGTTCTCGTCCAGCTGGGACAGGGAGCCCTCCTGGGTGCGGATGGCGCTGGCGAAGTAGCGGAAGTGGTCGATCGCCAGGGGCAGGTCCGCGTTGAGGGTCTCCCGGATGGCCTTGCCGTTGTCCCACGTCTCGGCCACCGCGAGCATCTCGAGGTTGGCCTCCATGCGGTCGGCGATCCGGTTGAGCACCAGCGCCCGCTCCGCGGGGGAGGTCTGGCCCCATGCGGGGGCGGCGGCGTGCGCGGCGTCGAGCGCGGCCTCGATGTCCTCCGCGGTGCCCCGGCCGACCTCCGTGAAGACCTGGCCGGTGACGGGGGTCGGGTTCTGGAAGTACTGGCCCCGCACCGGCGGCACCCACTCCCCGCCGATGTAGTGCTCGTACCGGGGACGGAAGCTGACCTTCGCCCCCTCGGTGCCCGGGGTGGCGTAGACGGCGGTCTCAGGGTCTGCGTAGACGGTCATGTCGGCTCCTTGACGAGGTGGTCGCGGCCGGGGAGGTGCCGCGAACGTGACGGTAGTCACACCCCCGTTGCATCCACGTTGCACCGCGGCACCTCGGCCGCCCGCTCAGCCGGTGGCCGCGATCCGCTCGATCGTGCTCACGGCGAGGGCCCGCCGCGGGGACTCGGCGGGCAGCAGGCGCAGCGCCGCCGTCCACGCCTCGAGGTCCTCCGCCGCCTCCGGCCGGGCCAGGTACGCCCACAGCTCGTCGATCCCCGCGTCCTGCAGCACCGCCTCCCGCAGGGCCGCCCGCAGCTCCCCGCGGATCGCCACGATCCCGGGCGCCTCCGAGCGCGGCAGCACCGGCCCGACGGCGAGGCGCAGGGCCGCGCCCACGTCACCGCGGCGCAGGGCGTCCCGGGCGAGCACGGCGTCGGTGCGCAGCGGGCCGGTGATCCGGTACGGGCGGGAGCCGAGCCCCACGGGACCGGTGCCGGGCCCCGTCCCGGCGGGGCCGCCGTCGGGCGCCTCGCCGGAGGCCGCACCCGCGCAGCCCGCCAGCACCCGGCGCAGCCGGTGCAGCTCGGCCCGCAGGGTGACGTCCTGGCCACCGCCGTAGAGCAGGTCCTCGAGGGCGGCCCCGTCCAGGCCCGGGGCGTGCCAGTCCAGCAACGCCAGGATCTCCGCGTGCCGGCGGGAGACCTCGCGCAGCGCGGTCCCGTCCCGGCCCAGCCGCGCCGGCAGCACCCCGGTGACATGCAGCAGCAGCGGCCCGTCCGGACGGGCGGGCCCCGCACCGGCACCGGCGGCGGAGGCTCCCACCGCCGCCCCCTGCCCCGCCGCCGGACGGCCGGGGACGACGACGGCCGCGCGGCCGGCGCGGCGCACCCCGGTCCGTTGCCAGGTCAGCTCGACGGCGGAGGCCGCGGCGCCCAGCAGGGGCAGCGCCAGCGGGGAGACGGCCTCGTCCCCACCGGTGAGGTCGAGCACGCCCACGAGGGTGCCGTCGGCGGGGTCCCGCAGCGGCACGGCCGAGCAGCTCCACGGGTGGACCACCGGGTGGAAGTGCTCGAAGCGGCTGACCTGCATGGCGCGGCCCGTGGCCAGGGCGGCCCCGGGCGCGGAGGTGCCCACGGAGGCCTCGGACCAGTCGGCGCCGGGGACGAAGCCCATGACCTCGGCACGGCGGGCCGCCGCCGGATCCCCCTCGACCCACAGCAGCTGCCCGGCGGCGTTGCCGAGGGCCACGATGAGCCCGGCATCCGCGGCCGGCTCCACGAGCAGGCGGCGGACGATGGACAGCACGTCGGCCAGCGGGTGCCCGTCGCGGGCCTCGCGCAGGGCGTCGTCGGCGAGCACCGCGGGGGCGGCCGAGGCGTCGGGACGGGCCCGCACGGCGAGGGACCGGCGCCAGGACTGGGCCACGTCCTCCCGCAGCGGGCCTCGCAGGGGCAGCCCCGCGCCGGCCGCGGCGGCCAGGGCCGCCAGTTCGTGGTGCGCCCGCTCCACGTGCCGCTGGTAGTCGGGCGCGGAGAGCCGGGGGATCACCGGGGGTCCATCAGGCGAGAGCGGATCAGGAACCGCTTGCCCTCGGGGGCCTCCACGGAGAACCCGGAGCCCCGGCCGTCCACCACGTCCAGGGTCAGGTGCGTGTGCTTCCAGTACTCGAACTGCTCCCGGCTCATCCAGAACGGCAGCCCCGTCCCGTCCGGCAGGCCGAAGGTGCCGAGCAGGATGTCCGCGTCCCCGGTGCGGAAGTCGCCCGCGGGGAAGCACATGGGCGAGGAGCCGTCGCAGCAGCCCCCGGACTGGTGGAACATCAGCGGTCCGTGCACCTGCTGGAGCCGCTGGACCAGGTCGAGGGCCTCGCGCGTCATCGCCACCCGGGAGGCCTGCTCCCCGGGGACCTCGGGCCGGGCCTCGAGGGCCGGGGGGTCGGACGTCGGGTGGGCGGGACCGGGGGCGCCGGCCGCGCCGGACGGGGCCTGCGGGGATGCAGACGTCATGGCGTGCCTCCTGGGCTGGGGGGTGCCACCACGGTACCGCCCGGCGTGACCTGCGTCACGCCCGGCGCCGGCGCTCCGCCTCCGCGGCGATGTCCGCCAGGTCCTGGCGCATCGCCCGGCGCGATGCGGCCGCCCCGAGCGGGGCGGTGACCGCGGCGAGCAGCCGCAGGGGCAACGACGGACGGACGGGCTCTCCCCGGAACCGCATCACCAGCTGCGCCCGCTCCCCGCCGGCGCCCCCGGCCACGGGCAGGAGCTCGAGGACCGTCTCGTAGCGCATGCCGTGGGACTCGGCTCGGATCTCGGTCCGGCGCCCCGGCTCCATCGCGGTGACGGTCATGACCTCGCTCGCCTCCCGGCCGAGCATCACGCGGGTCTCCCGCCAGCTGGTGCCGACCCCATAGCCGGTGTCCGCGGACAGCCGCTCGACGGAGGTGACCCCCGAGAGCACCCGGGCCGTGCCCTCCAGGTCGGCCAGGACCTCCCACACGGTGGCGGCGGGCGCCCGGACCTCGGTGACGACGGAGAGCGGCTTCATGGGGGACCTCCCGGGCACGGGCCGTCAACGGCCGATGGAGCGGACGGGATCACCGTACCGCTCCATCGCCGTGCACCGGACCGCTCGCGGTCCGGCCGGGCCCGTCAGTAGGCCTTGACGCGCTGCTCCACGATCAGGTGGATCAGGGCGAAGCGGTTCTCCTCGTCGATCGCCTTGAGGGCGGACTCGAGGGCGGCCGGGATCTCGGAGTCCTTCTCCACGCGCACGCCGAAGCCGCCGAAGGCCTGGGCCATGACCGCGAAGTCGGGGTTCTTCAGCTGGGTGCCGGACACGCGGCCCGGGTAGTCGCGCTCCTGGTGGGTGCGGATGGTGCCGTACTCCTGGTTGTCCATGACGATCACCAGCGGGGTGGCGCCATACTGGGCGGCGGTGGCCAGCTCCTGGCCGTTCATCAGGAACTCGCCGTCACCGGCGATGGTCACCACGCGGCGGCCCGGGTAGTTCAGGGAGGCGGCCACGGCCGAGGGCACCGAGTAGCCCATGGAGCCGTTGCGGGCCGAGATCATGGCGGCGTAGGAGTTGGTGGGGAAGTACCGGTGCGCCCAGTTGGTGTGCTCGCCGGCGCCCAGGGTGACCATGGCGTCCTCGGGCAGGGTCTGCACCAGGTTGGCCATCAGCGTGGCCATCTTCGCCTGGCCCTCGGAGGGCTCGGCCGGCGGCAGCTCCGCGAACTTCTCCTGCTCGCCGCGCATGCGGGCGGTCCACTCCTTCCAGGACTCCTTGACGGGCAGGTCCATGCGCACGAGGTCGCGCACGAACACGTCCGGCTTGGAGACGATCTGGTGGGAGACGGGGCCGGAGCGGCCGCGCAGGGACGGGTCGATGGTGACCAGGAAGTTCTTCTTGTCCCAGTTCTGGCGGATGGTGAAGCCGTCCGTGACCACGTCACCGGGCACGGTGCCGATGAAGATGATGAGGTCCGTCTCCTCGAGCAGGTCGTAGGTGGGCTTCGGGCGGCCGTAGCCGATCGGGCCCACGTAGGACGGGGAGGTGAAGGGCACGGTGCCCTCGGTGCGCCACTCGGCGGCGGCCGGGATGTGGTGCTCCTCGAGCCACTGGGTGAGCGTCTCGGCGCCCTCGGTGGTCCAGTCGTTGCCGCCGGTGATGACGAGCGGCTTGTCCGACTCCTGCAGGGCCTGGTTCAGGGTCTTCCAGTCCTCCACGGTCATGCCGCCGGGGGCCACCGGGATGCACGGGTGCAGCGTGGGGTCGATCTGCTCCTTGATGACGTCCTCGTGCAGGCCCACGATGACCGGACCCGGGCGGCCGGAGCTGGCGGCGAACATGGCCTCGGCCACGATCTCCGAGGCGCGGTCGGCCTGGTCCACGGTCATCACGCGCTTGGCGCCGGACTCGAACCACATCTGCGGGTCGAACTCCTGGAACGCCTCCTTGCCGCGGTGCTCGAAGGGGATCAGGCCCACGAACAGCACCATGGCGGTGGAGTCCTGCCACGCGGTGTGCAGCCCCACGTGCGCGTTGGCGGCGCCCGGGCCGCGGGTCACCATGGCGATGCCCGGGACGTCGTTCATCTTGCCGTCGGCCTCGGCCATGTAGGCGGCGCCGCCCTCGTGGCGACAGACCACGTTCTCGATGTCGGAGTTGTGCAGCCCGTCCAGCACGTCCAGGTAGCTCTCGCCCGGGACCGAGTAGACGCGCTTCACGCCGTGGGCCCTCAGCGTGTCCACGATGACGTGGCCGGCGGACTTGGTCGCGGACGTGTTCTGGGCTGTGCTCATGGAAGCTCCTTGGACTGTGTGCGGTGGCGGCGCTGCCGACCGCGACCCGGGATGGTCCTCGGGCGGTGCAGGGCGGACTCCGAGCAAAGATACCCCAGCGGATCCGCGGCCTCCGGTCCTGTGGCGGGATGTGTCGCCGGGCGCGGAGCCCGCGCGAACACTGGGCGGGCCGTGTTTCTGGCACGCGGAAACGCCCGGCTGCGCTTCAGCCCCAACCGGCAGTACAGTGCTGAGATGTTCTCCCCCACCACGACCCGCCGGCTGGCCCTGGCGGCAGCGCTGGTCAACACCTCCGCCGGTCGCCACGGCGGCCGGGTCCTGCCCGACCGCCTCGAGGAACCGGGGCGACTGGCCGCCCTGCTGCCCGGCGGGGACCCCGGCGGCCCCGCCCCGGAGGCCACCCTGCGGGCGGTCCGGAAGCTCCGCGCCGCCCTCGCCGGCACCTGGCAGGACGCCGCCGCCCGGGACGTGCCCGCCGCGCTGGAGTCCCTGAACCACCTGCTCGCCGCGGCCGGCCCGGTCCGGCTGGCGCTGCCGGGCGCGCCCGACGGCGGCGGGTCCGGCCCCGGCCCGGAGGGCGCCGAGGGCGCGGGGCCGGGGGACGCGACGGGTCCGGGGGACGCGACGGGGCCGGGGCCGGCGGCGCGGACCCCGGCCGTGCTCGCCGCGGGCCGCGAGGGGGACCCCGCCGAGCGGGAGCTGTCCGCGGCCCTGGCGCTGGCGCTCACGGAGGTCGCCCTGGCCGGGGAGCTGACGCGGCTGCGCACCTGCGCCGGCGAGGACTGCGACAACGCCTTCGTGGACCTGACCCGGAACCGCTCCAAGCAGTTCTGCGACGAGGCCAACTGCGCCAACCGCGCCCACGTGAAGGCCTATCGGGCGCGCCGCGCCGCCGAGCCCGGGGCCGCGGAGGCGTCCGTCGGCACCGGCACGCCCGGGGCGGCGCCCGCCGGTCCGGGGACGGGGGACCGGGAGGAGGGCTCCGGGAAGGGCACGGCCCGGGGCAGGGAAGCCGACAAGGGCGGGAAGCAGAAGGCGAAGAAGAAGGCGAAGAAGAAGGCGCGGAAGAAGGGCCAGAAGGGATCGACGAAGGGCGCCTAGGCCTCGTCCTCGGGGGGTGGCCGGCCTAGCGCTCCCCGCGCTCGCCCTCGTCGGGACGGCGGGCCGCCTCCTCGCGGCGGCGCTGCGCCTCGGCCTTGCGCCGGGCGACCGCCTGGCGGTGCAGCTCCTCGGAGGAGCGGTGCACGCCGGAGCCCTGGGAGAGATGGTCGGGGTTGTCCTTGGCGGCCAGCTGGAGCATGGCGACGACCACGAGGGACACGATGAAGAAGGCGCCGAAGGCGATCAGGCCGATGTCCACGCGCCACGGGTTGTCCGTGCCGCCCGAGGCGGTGAGCGTGGCGACGACCCCGCCGATGAGGGCGAGGGCGAAGGAGAACAGCAGCGGGCCCTTGATCGAGGACAGGAAGCCCGGCTTGCCCTCACGGCGCTCCTGCGGGGCCCCGCCGGGACGGGGTGGCTGCGGGCCGGTGCTGGGCGTGCTCACGAACGATCTCCTGGTCTACGAGTGCTGGGGCATCCGCCCGGGCGGGACTCCGCCTCGCGCGGGACGCACCCCACCATTCTACGCGTCGTAGAGAAACGCCTCGACCGGCATCCGGCGCCCTCCGACGGGAGCCCGGACCGGCCCTACCGGCGCGGGGCGCGCGGCTCGACGGCGGCGCGGGCCTCGGGGCCGGCGTCGTGCCGGAAGCCGAAGCCGGAGATGGCCAGCAGGACGGCGATGACGATCGCCCCGCCGCCCACGATCCCCAGCATGCCGTGCGGGTCCAGGCGCAGGAACAGGAGCAGGCCGATGCCGGTGAGGATCCCCACGCCGCCGGTGTAGAGCTGGTCCCGCGCGGGGACGAACTCGCGGCGGTGCCGGGCCCAGGCCACGAGCTCGGCCGTGCCCGCGCCGAGGAGCGCGATCGCGCCGACGAGCCCGGCCACGAACGGCGTCCCGGCGAAGAGCAGGACGACGGCCCCGAGCATGAACACGGCCGCGGCGATCGACAGCGGGCCGCGCATGCGCTCCGGCACGGGGTCGCGGCGCAGGTACTCCCACAGCCCGGAGCCGGAGAAGACGAAGTAGGCGGCGAGCCCGTACTTCAGCACGGGCAGGCCGGGCTGCTGCAGGAACACGGTGGTCAGACCGAAGATCGCCGCGATCAGGGCGCGGACGAGGATCGGCTTCCACATGACGGCGGCGGTCTCGGCGGGGGCTTTGGCGGCAGGCACCCGACCATTCTAGGTCCGCCCGTCCGGGCCGCCCCGCAGGTCCGCCGGGTCAGCCCCCGCCCGTGCGCATCCACGCGTCGGTGCGGGCCCGCAGGCCGAGCGTGGCCGCGCGGGCGCCGAGGTAGACCCCGGCGAACCCGGTCCACAGCAGGGCCAGCTGCACGCCCGCGCCGGGCGCCCCGCCGGGGTCCGACCAGTCGGCGGTCCATCCGGCACCCCCGCCGGCCACCCAGGCCAGGAGGGCGAGCACGGGCAGGTACACGGCCAGGTTCACGACGCCGGCCAGCGCCAGGTAGCGGGCATCGCCGGCCCCGATCAGCACGCCGTCCAGGACGAAGACGTAGCCGCTGACCGGTTGCGAGGCGGCCAGCACGAGCAGTCCCGCGGTGGCCGCGGACCGCACGGCCGGGTCCGGGGTGAACAGCGGCGGCAGCACCCACGCCAGCGCGGCCAGCAGCACGCCGGTGGCCAGCCCGAACCACAGGCTCCAGCGCACCATGGTGGCGGTCAGGGCACGGGCGGCGTCCCGGCGGCCCGCGCCCAGCTCCCGGCCGATGAGGGCCTGCGCGGCGATCGCGAGCGCGTCGAGCGCGAAGGCCAGGGTGGAGAAGACCGTGAAGACGAGCTGGTGGGCGGCCAGCGTGGCCACGCCCAGCCCCGTGGCCGCCATGACGGTGGCCAGGACGGCCACGCGCAGGCTCGCGGTGCGCAGCAGCAGCCAGGACCCCAGCTGGGCGGTGGCCCGCATCCCGGGCCACGAGGGGGCCAGGCCGGACCCGGCGGCGCGGAAGCGCGGCAGCAGCACGCCCAGGTAGACGGCGAGCATCCCCCACTGGACGATCGAGGTGCCCGCGGCCGAGCCCGCGACGCCGAGGCCCAGGCCGTAGACGAGGACCCAGTTCAGCGCGATGTTCAGGGCGAACCCCGCCCCCGCCACCACGAGGGGCGTGCGCGTGTCCAGCAGGCCGCGCAGGATGCCGGTGGCCGCGAGCACCCCGAGCATGGCCGGCAGCCCGGGCATGGACCAGCGCAGGTAGGCCACGGCGTGCTGGGAGACGGCGCCCTCCGCGCCGACCAGCCCGGCCAGCCACGGGGCGGCCGCCCAGCCGGCCACCGCGAGGAGGAGGCCGAGCAGCAGGGCCAGCCAGACGCCGTCGCGCCCGCGGTCCATGGCGGCCCGGAGGTTCCCGGCGCCCATGGCCCGGGAGACCGCGGGGGTGGTGGAGTACGCCAGGAAGACCATCAGGCCGGTCACCGTGTGCAGCACGGTGGTGCCGATCCCGACGCCGGCCAGCTGGGCGACGCCGAGGTGCCCGACGATCGCGGTGTCCGCCAGCAGGAACAGCGGCTCGGCCAGCAGGGCCCCGAACGCGGGCACCGCCAGGGCGAGGACCTGCCGGGACAGCGGCCGGGTGTCGCTGGGCACGGCGCGGTGGTGCGTGTCCGGGGAGCCCACGGCGGATCAGCCGAGCAGCGGCAGCAGCGTGTAGGCCACCACGATGGAGATCAGGTTGTTGAACACGTGCAGGATCGTCACGTACGCCAGCGACTTCCCGGACCAGACGTAGGCCACGCAGATCGCCGCGGCCAGGGTCAGGTACGGGACCACCTCCACGGGGTTGAACCGCAGGCCCGTGCTGAGGAAGTGGATCAGGGCGAACAGCACCATGGACAGCGCCACGCACACCCACACGTTCACGTGCCGGGAGAGCTTGCCGATCATCAGGTGCCGGAAGACGTACTCCTCCACGAGCGGGGCCATGAGCACGGTGACGAGGACCATCGGCAGGAAGTCCACCTGGGTGGTCATCTCCTCGATCGCGAGCTGGTTGGCGCTCTTGATCGGCTCCCCCGCGGCCATGACCACGAGGGCGTTGACCATGATGCAGCCCAGCCAGACGGCCGGGACCAGCCCCACCTTGAGCCAGCCCCGGTACCGGAAGGTGCGCAGGGACGCCACGAAGGGGCGCCAGCACGCGATCACCACCAGCACCGTGAGCACCGAGTAGCCGATGAGGTTGATGGTGAAGGTCAGCGAGCCCTGGTTGAGGCTCCCGTCGGCCTCGGTGAACCGGTCCAGGAAGCCGGGGATGAGCGCCACGAGCGCGGCCCCGCCCAGCAGGAAGACCAGCACGTAGGCCAGCACCGTGGCCAGGTCCATCCACGTGAAGGGGCCCGGGTCCAGCACCACGCGGTCCCCGCGGCGCCGGCGGGGCCACCCCGGCGGGATGCCGCCGGCGCCTCCCGCGCCGGCCGGTCCCGCCGGCTCCGGGGGCGGACCCGGCGGGGCGGGGGTCGGGGGCTGCGGAGCCTGCGGCGGGTCCTGGGTCATGGGCCCATGCTAACGGCGCACCCCGACGGCGGCCCGGGGGACCGGCACGGCGCCGGGCTCAGGACCGGGCGCGGGTGAAGATCGCGGCGCGGACGTCGTCGTCCTCCTCGAGCCCGGCGCCGAGCGCGGAGCCGATGGTGGCCAGCCCACCGACGAGCCAGGCCAGCTTCAGGTACTCGGGGAAGCGCGCCGGGACGCCCGTGACGGCGCCGAACACCTCGGGGTCCACGAGCAGCAGCGCCCCGGCCAGGGCGGCCACGGCCAGGCCGGCGTGCAGGGTCACCACCCCCACCAGGACCGTGGCGACCGTGGCGATGTTGAACAGGGCCACCTGCTCCCGCTCGCCCCGGCGCCGCGGCCGCTCCCACAGGTCGGCGCCCACCACGAGGGAGACGGTCACGGCGGCGATCGCCACCGCTCCGAGCAGCGCCATCTGCACCCCGGTGTACTCGGCGGACAGCAGCCACAGGTCCGTGGTGACGAGGGTGAGCGCCCCCGTGGCGAGCGCGGCGGTGAGCGAGCGGGACAGGCTCGCCGCGAGCAGCCACGGCCGGTTGGCGCGCAGGGTGCCCAGCAGGAGCCGGGCGTTGCCGGCCAGCACGCGCCCGGCGAACCGGCCGCCGCCCTCCGGGCCGCGGTCCTCCACGTCCGTGGCGAGCTGGCGGGCGGCGTCCACGGCGCCGCGCGCCTGCGCGGGGCCGGGCGCGCCGTCGTCGGGGTCCAGGCCCAGGATGCCGGCGACCGTCCGGCGCACCGCCTCGGCCACGTCCACCCCGGCGAGGTCCAGGGACACGACGCCGGCGGCGTGCACCGGGGAGACCTGGGCGGTGAGGGTGTGCTTGCCCTGGCGCAGCGGCTCCCGGCGCACCCCGACGGCCAGGTCCCAGTCCTCGTCGAGCAGGCGGTCGCGGGCGGACTCCAGCAGGTCGAGCGCCTCGTCCTCGTCCGGGTCCGCCCAGTCCTCGCGGACGGCCCGGACGTCCCACGCCAGCCCCGGGTAGGCGGCGGCGAGGTCCGCCGCGAGGGACACGGCCAGGGCGTGGTCGCCGGCCGGCTGTCCCGCGGGGCCCGCGGCACCGCCGGGGCCGCCGGGGGCGTCCGGACGGCCGGCGTCCCCGGCCACGTCCGGCCCGATGAGCACGCCGAGCCGGACGACGACGTCGGCCACCGCGGCCCCGGTCGCGGGTGCGGTCACCGGTCCTCGCCCTCCGGTCCGGCATCGTCCGACGCCACGGCCGCCGGCTCGGCGTCCGGGTCCACCCCCGCGGCGAACTGCGAGCGGTAGAGCCGCTCGTAGGAGCCCCCCGCGGCGAGCAGCTCCTCGTGGGTGCCCTGCTCCACGATGTCCCCGTGCTCCATCACGAGGATCACGTCCGCGTCCCGGATGGTGGAGAGTCGGTGGGCGATCACGAAGGAGGTCCGGTCCGTGCGCAGGGCGGCCATCGCGTGCTGGACGAGCACCTCGGTGCGGGTGTCCACGGAGGAGGTGGCCTCGTCCAGGATGAGCAGGGCGGGGTCCGCCAGGAAGGCCCGGGCGATCGTGATGAGCTGGCGCTCCCCCGCGGAGACGGTGGCGCCCTCCTCGTCCACCACGGTGTCGTAGCCCTCCGGCAGGGTGTGCACGAACCGGTCCACGAAGGTGGCCCGGGCGGCGGCGACCACCTCGTCGTCCGTGGCGTCGAGCCGGCCGTAGCGGATGTTCTCCCGGATGGTCCCGCCGAACAGCACCGCGTCCTGCAGCACCATGCCCACCTGGCCGCGCAGCACGGCCCGGTCCAGGGTGCGGGTGTCCACGCCGTCGAGCAGGATCCGGCCGGCGTCGATCTCGTAGAAGCGCATGACGAGGTTGACCAGCGTGGTCTTGCCGGCGCCCGTGGGCCCGACGATCGCCACGGTCTGGCCCGGCTCGGCGACCAGGGACAGGTCCCGGATGAGCGGGCGCCCCGGGGCGTAGGAGAACGCCACGTGCTCGAACTCGATGCGCCCGCGCACCGGCCGGGCGAGCGTTCCGGGCCGGGGTCCGGCGGGGTCCGGGGTCCCGTCCGCGGCGCGGTCGGACAGGTCCGGCTCCTGCTCCTCGGCGTCGAGCAGCTCGAAGATGCGCTCGGCGGAGGCCACCCCGGACAGCAGCATGTTGGACATCCCCGCCACCTGGCCCAGCGGCTGGTTGAACTCCCGGGAGTACTGGATGAACGCTGTCACCGCGCCCAGGGTCATCTGGCCCGTGGCCACGCGCAGCCCGCCCACCACCGCGATGCCCACGTAGCCGAGGTAGTTCACCCACTGCATGATCGGCATGATCATCCCGGAGTAGAACTGGGCCCGGAAGGAGGCCTCGAACAGCTCCTCGTTGCGCTCGTCGAACCGGGCGCCCATGTCCTGCTGGCGGCCGAACACGGTGACCAGCTCGTGGCCCGTGAAGGACTCCTCGATGTGCCCGTTGAGCCGGCCGGTGTTGCGCCACTGCGCCGCGAACAGCCGCTGCGAGCGGCTGCCGACCAGCCCGACCACCACGGCGGACAGCGGCAGCGCGACGAGCGCGATCAGGGCCAGCTGCCAGGACAGCCAGAACATCATGACGATGATGCCCAGGATCGTCAGCACGGAGTACACGAGCGTGGCGAGGGCGTGCTGCAGGGCCTGCTGCACGTTGTCCACGTCGTTCGTGGTCCGGGAGAGCAGGTCCCCGCGCTGGCGGGTGTCGAAGTAGGACAGCGGCAGCCGGTTCACCTTGGCCTCGATGTCCTGGCGCAGCCGGAACACCACCCGCATCACCACGTCGTTGAGCACCCGGCCCTGCAGCCACATGAACGTCTGCGCCACCACGTACATGCCGAGCACGACCAGCAGTAGCCGGGCCAGCTCGCCGAAGTCGATGCCCTGGCCGGGGACGAACTCCATGCCGGAGAGCATGTCCGCCACCTGGCCCTGCCCCACGGCCCGCAGGCCCCGGATGACCTCCTCCTCGCTGGCCCCGGCGGGCATCCGGGAGGAGACGACCCCGCGGAAGATGACGTCCATGGCCCGGCCGAGCACGGCGGGGGCCCAGACGTTGAACACCACGGCCACCACCACGAGGGCCAGCACGGCGGCCAGGCCCAGCCGCTCCGGGCCGAAGGCCGCCAGCAGGCGCCGGGCGGAGGGCCAGAACGCCTTCGCCCGCCGGGGCGCCCCCTGGCCGTGGTGGCCGGTGGAGCCCACGCTGTCCTGCAGTTCGGTGATCTCCTCGTCCGAGAGCACGACGCCGGCCGCGCCCGCGTCCCGCCCGGCACCCCGCCGGCCCCGTGGGCCCCGCCGGCGGGCGGCGTCCCGGCCCGCGCCGCCGCGGCCGTCGTGCCGCCCGGCGCGCCCGGGGGCCGTGGTCCCCTGGTCCGCGCTCATGCCACCTCCTCCGCGCTGAGCTGGGAGTCCACGATCTCCCGGTAGGTCTCCGAGGTCTCCAGCAGCTCCCGGTGCGTGCCGCGCCCGACGATCCGGCCGGCGTCGAGCACCAGGATCTGGTCCGCCTCGGTGATGGTGGACACGCGCTGGGCCACGATGATCGTGGTCGCGCCCTGCGTGTACTCGGCCAGGGCCGCGCGCAGGCGGGCGTCCGTGGTGACGTCCAGGGCGGAGAACGAGTCGTCGAAGAGGTAGACCCGCGGCCGGGCCACGAGCGCCCGGGCGATGCACAGCCGCTGGCGCTGGCCCCCCGAGACGTTGGTGCCGCCCTGGGAGATCGCCGAATCCAGCCCCGTGCGCGCCGCGTCCCCCTCGCCGGTAGTGCGCCCGGCCACGAACTCCGTGGCCTGCGCCGTGTCCAGGGCCGCCCACAGCCGGTCCTCGGGCGCGTCCGGGTCCCCGAACCGCAGGTTCTCCGCCACGGTCCCGGAGAACAGGTAGGGCCGTTGCGGCACGAGGCCCACGGCGCGGGTGAGCGTGGCCCGGGACAGCTCGGTGACGGGGACGCCGTCCACCAGGACGGTGCCGCCGGTGGCGTCGTGGAGCCGCGGGACGAGGTTGACGAGCGTGGTCTTGCCGGAGCCGGTGGAGCCGATGATCGCCGTGGTCCGCCCGGCCGGGGCCGTGAAGGAGATCCCGTCCAGCACGGGGGCGGCCGCCCCCGGGTAGGCGAAGGTGACGTCCCGGAACTCCACGGTCCCCTCGGGGAGCGCCGGGGTGACCGGGTGGGCGGGCTCCTCCACCGAACCGCTGGTGGAGAGCACCTCGTCGATGCGCCGGGCGCAGACGATCGCCCGCGGGAGCATCATCACCATGAAGGTGCCCATCATCACCGCCATGAGGATCTGCAGCAGGTACTGCATGAAGGCGGTCAGGGAGCCGACCTCCACCACCCCGGCGTCCACCCGCAGCCCGCCGAACCACAGCACGGCCGCGGTGGCCAGGTGCAGGACCATGGTGATGACCGGGCCCATCAGCACGAACAGCCGGCCGATCCGCACCGAGGTGTCCGTGAGCGCGGCGTTGGCGTCCGTGAACCGGCGCTGCTCGTGCTCCTCGCGTACGAACGCCCGGACCACGCGGATGCCCATGACCTGCTCGCGCATCACGGCGTTGACGCCGTCGATGTTGCCCTGCATGCGCTCGAACAGCGGCATCAGCCGGCGCACCAGCAGGCCCACCAGGACCAGCAGCAGCGGCACGGAGACCCAGACGAGCCAGGACAGCCCGGCGTCCTGGCGGACGGCCATGATGATCCCGCCGATGGACATGATCGGCACCGCCACCATGAAGTTCAGGGCCATCAGGGTGACCATCTGCACCTGCTGGACGTCGTTCGTCCCGCGCGTGATCAGGGTCGGCGCCCCGAAGCGGCCGATCTCCTCCGCGGAGAACCCGTCCACGTGCCGGTAGACGGCCCGGCGCAGGTCACGGCCGATCCCCATGGCCACCCGGGCCCCGCACCAGACGGCGCCGATGGCCGCGACCACCTGGGCCAGGGCCACGGCGAGCATCACCGCGCCCGTGCGCCAGATGTGGCCGGTGTCCCCCACGGCCACGCCGTGGTCGATGATGTCCGCGTTGAGGCTGGGCAGGTACAGCGTGGCCAGGGTGGCGGCCAGCTGGAGCACCAGCACGGCCAGGACGAGGCGGCGGTGGGGCCGGCCGTACCGCCGAAGGAGTGTCCACAGCATGGGTGTCGCTTCCGGATCGTTCGGTCCCGTCCCGGGTGGGGGCGCGGGGTGGACGTCCCCGGGCCGGTCCGCCGGACGGCCCGTGCGGGCCCGCGGGCGCCCGGTGCGCGGTGCCCGCGAGGCGGGCGCCCGGTGCGTGGTGCCCGGGGCGGCGGGGGCGCGGCGAGGACGGGGCTGGGAGTGTCCACGACCATCATGCACCACCCCCGGCACCGGCGGGTCACCCGGCCCTCCCCCTCATCTGCAGGTCGAAAGTGCACCGTTCCAGCCCGGATCGGGGCTCGTTCCGGGGCGCTTTCGACCGCCAGTTGCGAACAGCGCCAGTTGCGCACAGGGGCCGGAGTGCTCGGGGGACCAGGGCGCACGGGGGCTCAGGTCAGGTGGTCGCAGCGCCCCTCGGCCCAGTCCGCATGCCGGCGCGCCGAGCGGTGCACCACCGCGCGGGCGTCCGTGGCGATGCAGCCGGTGAAGTTGTCGTAGAGCCGGTCGTAGTCGTACCGGTCCAGGTGCTCGGCGATCCGCAGCGCCACCCGCCCGGACAGCGGCAGGTAGTTGGGGAAGGAGCGCATGAACGTGGTCCAGGCCCGGTCCCGGGCCACGCCCACCGTGTCCCCGGCCAGCAGCACGCCCCGGCCGTCCCGCGCGGTGAAGTGCACCACCACGCTGCCGGGGAAGTGCCCGCCCGGCTGGGAGGCCGTGACCCCGGGCAGCGGCTCGAGCGTCCCGGACCACCGCACGGGGTTCGGCGGGCGCCGGGCCGGCCAGCCGGCGTCGGGCTCGGAGACGTACACCGGCGCGTTCCCGAACGCCGCCGACCACTCGGACTGCACCCCGTACATGTGCGGGTGCGAGGCGATGATCCCGGCGAGGCCCCCCAGCCCGGCCACCGCCGCCACCGCGGCCTCGTCCACGTAGGCGGGGACGTCCACCATGAGGTTCCCGGCCGGGGTCACCAGCACCTTGGCGTGCTGGCCGATCCCGACGCCGCCGCGCACCGGCAGCGCCCACAGGCCCGGTTCCAGCTCGGCCGGCCGGATCGCGGCGCCCCCGGCGCGCAGCTCGCCGAGGGTGGTCCAGCGCTGCCCGTCCGCGGGCACCCACTGGCGGTCGTCCGCGCAGACGGCGCACACCGCCGGGAGGGCGGCGGGATCGTGCTCCACCCCGCACGTGGCGCACAGGACGGCGGCGTCCCGCCCGGGGTCCGGCGGGACGGGACCGGCGGCGGCCCGGCTGGTGGGGGACCCGGTGCCCGGGGTCTGGGTGTCCATGGTCCCGGCAGTGTAGGTTCCGGTCATGACCGCAGGACAGGCCCCGGACCCGGAGGCGCCCCTCACCGAGCTCACCTTCACCGTGGCCGGGCGGATCGCCCGGCCCGTGGCGGAGGTGTACGAGGCGGTGGCGGACCCGGAGCAGCTCGCCCGCTACTTCACCACGGGCGGCGCGATCGGCCGACTGGAGACCGGCGCCCAGGTCACGTGGGACTTCGCCGACCACCCGGGGGCGTTCCCGGTGGACGTGGTCGAGGCGAGCGCGCCCCGGCGGATCGTGCTGCGCTGGGACGGCGAGGCCACCGTGGACGAGTCGGACACCACGACCGCGACGATCGAGTTCGCGCCCCTGGACGGCGACGAGCGCACGCTCGTGAGCATCACCGAGTCCTCGTGGCGGCCCACCGTGGAGGGGGCGCAGAACGCCTTCGGCAACTGCATGGGCTGGACCGGGATGATCGCGGCCCTGAAGGCCTGGCTGGAGTACGGCGTCGTCCTGCGGGAGGGCTTCTACGCCTAGGCCACGCCGAGTTCATGCCGAGGTCATGCCGGGGTCACGCCTGGGTGCGGCCCGCCCACTCGTGGGCGGCCTTGTTGCGCAGTCCCACCAGCTCCAGGGCGCGGCGCTCGAGCACCCGGTCCTGCTCGGTGGCCGCCCGCCACTGCCGGACCGGCACCGCGCGGCCGTCCGGGCCGGTGGAGACCATCACGCTGAGCCCGTGGGCGATGAGCCGCGGCTCGCGCTCGCGCCGGTCCCCCGCCCGGGCACGGACGGAGACGTGCATGGAGCGCGCCGAGGTGTGCACCAGCTGGGCCTCGAGCTCCACCAGGTCCCCCACGCGCACGGGCTGGTAGAACCGGACGCCGCCGGCGAACACCGCCACCACGGGCAGTCCGGACCACCGGGAGGCGCACACGTCCGCGGCCTCGTCGATCCACCGCATCACCACGCCGCCCTGGACCTTCTCGCCCGGGTAGACCTCGCGCGTGCTGGCGATGAAGCGCAGCACCACGGTCTCGGCGGTCATCTCCCCCAGGAAGGGCGCCTCCACGAGCGCCTCCTCCATCTCGCGGCGGATCGACTGGCGCGCCATGGCCATCCGCTCGTGCTCGCGATCCTCCTCGGTGCTGGGCTCCCAGCGGCGCACGGGCACCGGCGTGCCGCCGGCGTCCACGGCCACGTAGACCATGACGCACTCCGTGGAGACGAGGGACCTGCCGTCCGCGTCCTTGCTCTCCGGCAGCACCACGCGCGTCTGCACGTGCACGGAGGTGCGCCCCGTGTGCACCACGCGCGCCTGCACGATCACCCGCGTCTCCACCGGGACCGGGTGGGAGAAGTGCATGTTCCCCACGTAGGAGGCCACCACGTCCGCCCCGGACCAGCTGGCCGCGGCGGCGTAGGCGGTCTTGTCGATCCACGTCATGACGGTGCCGGCGTCCACCGAGCCGTCCGGGTGGTCGTAGGCCTCGGCACGGAACTGGAGGGCGATGGAACTGCGGGGCATGACTCGAACCTAGCACCCGTGACGCACGCCACGTCCGGGCCGTTCTCGCCCAGTGGGAACTCCCGGCACAATGGGGCCATGGAGACTGCACCCCCGCCGCCCGCGCCCGCCGGCGAGCGCCGCCACGAGGTGACCCTGCGCTTCCTGGCCGCCCCCACGGACCGCGGGCACGCCGGGACGGTGGACGCCGGCCGGGTCCTCGAGTGGATCGACAAGGCCGCCTTCGCCGCGGCCACCGCGTGGTCCGGCTCCTACTGCGTGACCGCGTACGTGGGCAACATCCACTTCCGCGATCCCGTCCAGGTGGGGGAGATGGTGGAGGTCACCGCGACCGTCCTCTACACCGGGCGGACCTCCCTGCACATCAGCACCATGGTCAGCTCGGGGGACCCGAAGACCGGCGCCCTCGAGGAGCGGGCCCGCTGCCTGGTGGTCTTCGTGGCCGTGGACCGGGACGGCCGCGCCCAGCCGGTGCCCGAGTTCGTCCCGCGCACCCTGGAGCAGCAACTGGCCCGGGAGTACGCCCTCTCCCGCATCCCCGTGCGGGACGAGATCGCGGCGGAGCTGAAGAAGCAGCGGTACACGGACGCCGGCACCGCCGAGCGCGTGGTGCTGCGCTTCCTGGCCGCCCCCACGGACGTCAACTGGGGCGGCAAGGTCCACGGCGGGATCGTCATGGAGTGGATCGACCAGGCCGCCTACCTGTGCTCCTCGCGCTACTGCGGCCGGGACACGGTGGCCGTGTTCTCCGGCGGCATCCGGTTCCTGCAGCCCCTGCACATCGGGGACCTCGTGGAGGTCGAGGCCCGGCTGATCTACACCGGGCACAAGGGCATGCACATCGCCGTGGAGGTCCGCTCGGGGGATCCCAAGGGCTCGGAGCTGCGGCTGACCACCAACTGCATCACCGTCATGGTGGCCCGCGACGACGAGGGCACCTCGGTGCCCGTGGAGCCCTGGGTGCCGGTCACGGAGGAGGACCGGCGGCTGTGGCAGCACGCCCGCGACCTGCTGATGATCCGCGGCCGCGCCCCGGGCAACCGCCTGCCCAACCACCTGCTGGCCGAGCCGTCCGGGGTCGCCGGGACGGCCGGCGGCCCCGCCGAGGAGGAGGGATCCTGATGGACCGCCACGACTGGGACGTGCACCTGCCGGAGCCCCACCGCCCCCGGCCCGACGCCGGCCCCGTGCCGCCCGCGGCCGTGCTCGCCGGGCTGGAGAGCGAGGACTGGCAGGTGCGCGAGGCCGCCTGCCGCGTGGCCGGCGGCCAGGGCGTCACGGAGGCCGAGCGGGCGCTCGAGGGCCTGCTGGCCGACCCGGACCCGCGCGTGCGCAGCGCCGCGGCCCACGCCCTGGGCACGGTCGGCCGGGAGAGCGCCGCCCGGGTCCTGCACGGGCTCGTGATGGACCCGGACTCCGTGCTGGCGTCCGCCGCCGAGGAGGCCCTGGAGCGCATCGCCGAGCGGCTCGGCCGCCCGGACCTGCGCCCCGGGACCGACTACTGAGCCGACTGGCGGACCGACGGCCCGGCCGACGACCGGGCCCCGCGCGGCGCCGGGGACCGTGGAGGCCGGGTGCCACCCCTCGGTACCCTTGGGGCATCATGCAATGCCCCCACTTCGATGCCGGCGAGTGCCGGTCCTGCCCCCTGATGGGGGTGCCCTATCCCCGGCAGCTGGCGGACAAGCAGGCCGGCGTGCGCGCCCTGCTGGACCCCGTCCTGGGCACCCGCGCCCCGGACGGCACGGACCTGTGGCTGGAGCCGGTGGCCTCCGCGGAGTCCGCGTTCCGCAACAAGGCCAAGATGGTGGTCACGGGCACGGCGGCGCACCCCCGGCTGGGGATCCTCGACCCGCGCCAGCACCCCCGGCACCACGACGGCACGGGGGTGGACCTGCGCGACTGCGGGCTCTACGAGCCGGCCCTGGCCGCCGCGTTCCCGCCCCTGGCGGAGGCGATCACGGCTGCGGGGCTGACCCCCTACGACGTCGGCTCCCGCACGGGGGAGCTCAAGCACGTCATCGTCACCGTCTCCCCGGAGGGCGGGCTGATGGTTCGGTTCGTACTGCGCTCCACGGAGCAGCTGCCGGCCCTGCGCCGGGCGCTGCCCGGGCTGCTGGAGGCCCTGCCGCGCGCCGAGGTGGTGACCGCCAACGTCCTGCCGGAGCACCAGGCGCTGCTCGAGGGCGAGGAGGAGATCCACCTGGCCGGGGAGCAGACCCTGGCCATGCGCCTCAACGGGATCCCGCTGCACCTGCGCCCGCAGGGGTTCTTCCAGACCAACACCGCCGTCGCCTCCGCCCTCTACGCCGAGGCCTCGGCGTGGCTGGACACCACGGACGCCGAGAGCGCGTGGGACCTGTACTGCGGCGTGGGCGGCTTCGGCTTCCAGCTCGCCGAGGTGCGCCACGGCTCCGGCCCGCGGCCCGCCGGCGCCCCGCGCACCGTGTGGGGCCTGGAGACGGCGGCCGACGCCGTCGCCGCCGCCCGCGCGACCGCCCGGGAACTGGGGGTGGAGGACCGGGTGCGCTTCGCCGTCGGGGACGCCACGGACCCGGCGCACCGCCCGGAGGGGCTGCCGGACGCCGTGGTGGTCAACCCGCCGCGGCGGGGGCTGGGGCCCGGGCTCGCCGACTGGCTGGAGGGCTCGGGCGTGCCCCACGTGCTCTACTCCAGCTGCAACGCCACCACGCTGGCGAAGGACCTGGCGCGGATGCCCGGCTACGCGCCGGTGCGCGCCCGGCTGCTGGACATGTTCCCCCAGACCGGGCACTACGAGGTGCTCGTCCAGCTCGGGCGCCGCCCCTGACCGCCCGCCGAGCAGCGCGCCGCGCCCCGGCCCCGAGGTGACGCCAAGGCTCCGGGGCTAGCATGGCCCATCGACCACCGACCGCCCGCCGGGTCCCCACCGCCGGACCCCCCGGCCCTCCCCCGCCCGCCCGCCCGTCCATCCGTCCACGGACCCTCCGAGGAACAGGAAGACCGCATGCACCCCCTGACCCGTCCCATCGCCCTCGTCGGGCCCGCCCGGCGGCACGCGCTCCGCCACTTCCGGGCCGTGATCTTCGACATGGACGGGGTGGTCACGGACACCGCCGGGGTGCACGCGCGGGCGTGGAAGGAGCTGTTCGACGCCTCGCTGCCCGCGGTCGGGGCCCTGCCGCAGAACGCGGCCGTCGTGGCCGCCCGGCCCCAGTGCCTGCGCCCCTTCGACGAGGCCACCGACTACCTCACCTACGTGGACGGCCGCCCCCGCGAGGACGGGGTGCGCGCCTTCTTCGCCTCCCGCGGCCTGGCCGTCCCCGAGGCCGCCGGGGAGCCCGGCACCACCGGGCCGCCCCCCAGCGAGGAGGTGGCCCGGGCGGAGGCCGCGACGGCGGCCCGCACGGCGGAGGCGTCCCGGCCTGCCGGGGACCCGGCACCGGGTGCACCGGAGACGTCGGGGCCCGGGGCCCTGTCCTCGGTCGCGCTGGCCCCGGCCGAGGAGCTGACCGTGCAGTCCCTCGCCGAGCGCAAGCAGGGCTACTTCGAGGCCGTGCTCGCCCGGGACGGCGTCACGGTGTTCCCCGAGGCGCTCGACCTGCTCACCCGGCTGCGCCACGAGGCGGTGCCCACCGCGCTCGTGACCTCCTCCCGCAACTCCGCGGCCGTGCTGGGCGCCGGCCACGTGCAGCGGATGTTCGACGTGGTGGTGGACGGCAACACCGCGATCGAGCGGGCCCTGCCGGGCAAGCCGGACCCGGCCATGTTCCTCGTCGCCGCGCAGGAGCTCGGCGTCGAGCCCGCGGACGCCATCGTCCTCGAGGACGCCGCCTCCGGCGTCCAGGCCGCGCGCGACGGCGGCTTCGGGCTGGTGGTCGGCGTGGACCGGGCGCGGGACCCGGACCGGCTCAAGCAGGCCGGGGCGGACGTGGTGGTGGAGGACTTCACGGAGCTGCACCTGGAGCACCGCACCACCCGGCCCTTCGACCCGGCCTGGGTGCTCGCCTACGACCACTTCGACCCCGAGGACGAGGGGACGCGCGAGGCCCTGTGCACCCTGGCCAACGGCTACTGGGGCACCCGCGGCTCCGTGCCCGGCACCAGCGCCGGGGACGCCGGCGAGGTCCACTATCCCGGCACCTACCTGGCCGGCGTGTTCAACCGGCTCGAGTCCACCGTCCAGGGCCGGACGGTGGAGACCGAGCACATGGTCAACGCCCCCGACTGGACGTACCTGAAGGTGACGCTGCCCGGCGGGGACGAGCTGCTGCCGGGCAACCCGGACCTCATCTCCTACCGCCAGGAGCTGGACCTGCGCCGGGGCCTGCTGAGCCGCACCTGCCGGTTCCGCGACCGCCAGGGGCGCACCACCCGGGTCAGCACGCGCCAGTTCCAGTCCTTCGCCGGGCACCACCTGGCCGCCATGGAGCTCACCGTGGAGGCCGAGGACTGGTCCGGCGCCGCGACCGTGCGCTCGCTGATCGACGGCCGGGTGGCCAACCGCAACGTGGCCGACGACCGGGAGCTGGCCTCGGCCCACTGGCAGCCGGTCACCTCCCGCGAGCTGGACCCCGAGACCGTGCTGCTGGAGACCGTGACCAGCCAGTCGGACGTGCACGTGGCGATGGCCGCCCGCACCCGGTTCCAGTCCCCCGCGGACGCCGAGGAGCCGGTGCGCACGCCCGTGGAGCTGGGCGAGCTCGTGGCCGGGCACGACATCGAGATCCGGCTGGAGGCGGGCGTGCCCGTGATGCTGGACAAGATCGTGGCGGCGGCCAACACGCACGACCACGCCGTCTCCTCGGTGTGGCACAACGCGGCCAAGCGGATCGAGCGGACCGGGTCCTTCCGGCAGCTGCTGACCTTCCACGAGGAGATGTGGGGCATCAGCTGGGGCCGCTTCGCGGTGAAGCTGGACACCATCCGCGAGGGCCCCGAGCTGATGCCGGAGGCCTTCGACGGGCTGTACGCCTTCGCCGGCGCCACCCAGCGCCACCAGCTGGCCCTGAACCTGCACACCTTCCACGTGCTGCAGACCTCCTTCGGCTCCCGCCGGGACCTCGACGCCGGCCTGGGCGCCCGCGGGCTGCACGGGGAGGGCTACCGCGGCCACGTCTTCTGGGACGAGCTGTTCATCTACCCCATGCTCACCCTGCGCCGGCCCGAGCTGACCCGCGGGCTGCTGATGTACCGGTACCGGCGCCTGGGCGAGGCGCGGGCCAACGCGCGCGCCGAGGGCTACCGGGGGGCCATGTTCCCGTGGCAGTCGGGCTCCGACGGGCGCGAGGAGACCCCGCGCGAGCTGTGGAACCCCCGCTCCGGGCAGTGGATGCCGGACAACTCCCACAACCAGCGGCACGTGTCCCTGGCCGTGGCCTACTCGGTGCTGCGCTACATCGAGGCCACGCGGGACCAGATGTTCCTCTCCGACTACGGCGCCGAGATGCTGGTGGAGGTCTGCCGCTTCTTCGTCTCGATGACCCACCACGACCGCGGGCGCGACCGGTACGAGCTGCACGGGGTGATGGGCCCGGACGAGTACCACGACGGCTACCCGGACGCCCCCGGCTCCGGGCTGCGCAACAACGCGTACACCAACGTGCTGCTGTCCTGGGTGCTCTCCGAGACGGTCCGCCTGGTGCGCTGGCTCAACGGCCTGGACGACCCGCTGACGGAGTGGCTGGACGTCTTCGAGGACGAGCTGGAGTTGTGGGAGCGGATCAGCCTGAAGCTGCGGGTGCCCTTCCAGGACGGCGGGGTGATGAGCCAGTTCGACGGCTACGAGGACCTGCTCGAGTTCGACTGGGAGCACTACCGCCGCACGTACGGCAACATCGGCCGGCTCGACCTGATCCTGCAGGCCGAGGGCGACTCCACCAACCGGTACAAGCTCTCCAAGCAGGCGGACGTGCTCATGCTCGCCTACCTGTTCTCCTCCGAGGAGCTCCAGGGCATCCTGCAGCGGATGGGCTACAGCTTCACCTCGGAGGACTTCGCCGCCACGGTGGAGTACTACCTGCAGCGCACCTCGCACGGCTCCACCCTGTCCCGGCTCGTGCACGGCTGGGTGGCCGCCCGCACCGACCGCTCCGGCTCGTGGCGGCTGTTCGAGGAGGCCCTCGAGGCGGACCTGTCAGACACCCAGGGCGGGACCACGCGCGAGGGCATCCACCTGGGCGCGATGGCCGGCACGGTGGACATGGTCATCCGCTGCTACGCCGGGGTGGAGACCCGGTCGGACACCCTGTGGCTGCACCCGCAGCTGCCGGTGGAGGCCCCGGGCGTGCAGTTCACCCTCCGCTTCCGCCAGCAGCCGCTGAGCGTGCGGATCACCCAGTACTGCATCACCCTGGAGCTGCTGGAGGGCTCGGCGCACCCCATCCACCTCAACGTGGAGGGCCGGGACAAGACCATGCACCCCGGCGAGAAGTGGACCGTGCCGCTGCTGAACCGGCACCCGTCGCTGACCTCCTCCGTGGACCCCATGGCGTGCGTCTCCCCGGACGCCAACCGGCTGGGCATCCTGTGACGGCCGGCCCGTCCCCGCGGGCCGCGGCCCTGCTCCGCGGCCGGGTCGTCGTCGCCGCCCCGATGGCCGGCGGCCCCTCCACCCCGGCGCTCGCGGCGGCGGTCTCGGCCGCCGGCGGGCTCGGGTTCCTCGCGGGCGGCATGCGCGCGGTGGACGCGCTCGCGGCGGACGTGGCGGCGGTCCGCGCCGCCCTGGACGGCGCCGGCGCGCCGTTCGGCGTCAACCTCTTCGTCCCCGAGCCGGCGAACACCGCCATCCCCCCGGAGCGGACCGCGCCCGGCTCGGCGTCCCGGCGCCGGCGCGCGGAGGCCGTGCTCCGGTACCGTGCCGCACTGCTCGCCGAGGCGCAGCGCCGCGGCGTGGAGCTGCCCGCGGCCGAGGCCCTGGACCCGGACGCGACGGACGGCTGGGCGGAGAAGCTCGCCGCCGCCGAGGCCGGGGCGTGGCCGCTCGTGACGTTCACGTTCGGGCTGCCCGCCCGGGAGGTGTTCGACCGGCTGCACGCCGCCGGCTGCGTGCTCGGGGTGACCGTGACGAGCGCCGGGGAGGCGGTGCGCTCCGTGGACCACGGCGCGGACGTGCTCAGCGTCCAGGGCCCGGAGTCCGGCGGACACCGCTCCGTGCACGACCCGGCCGCCGACCCCGGCACCGAGCCCCTGCCGGAGCTGCTCGCCCGGGTGCGGGACGCCGTCGGGCCCGGCGTGCCGCTGCTGGCCGCCGGCGGGATCATGGACGCCGCCGGCGTGCGGGCCGTTCTGGCCGCGGGGGCCGCGGCGGCGCAGTGCGGCACCGCGTTCCTGCGCGCCGAGGAGGCCGGGACCTCCGGGCTGCAGCGGGCCGCGCTGGAGGCCGCCGCGGCCGGGACCGGCTTCGTCAGCGTGGACGGCGCCGCCCGCACCGCCCTGACGCGGGCGTACTCGGGCCGCTGGGCCCGCGGGCTGGAGAACCGCTTCCTGCGCGAGCACACCGACGCCCCCGCGGCCTACCCGGAGGTCAACGCCCTCACCGGGCCGCTGCGCGCGGCCGCCGGGGCCGCCGGGGACCCGGAGGCCTCGAGCCTGTGGGCCGGCGTCGGGGCCGCCCGGACCGCCGCCGCTCCCGCCGCGGAGATCCTGCGCGCCCTGCTGCCCTGACCAGCGCCCCACCCTCCCCGCTCCCGGGTCGCGAACCCCGGGTGCCGGGCGCGAGGACCCTGCGTCCACGACCCGGGACCGTGGGCCCCGTCGGGACGGGAAGACCAGACCACGGGATGACTCCCGGGACCCCGGCGCCGCCTAGGGTGGAGCACCGTGAACCCCCTGCACCGGCTCGACACGTGGTCGCGCCGCCACCCCGTCCTCGTCGACTCGCTCGTGGCGGCGGGGCTCCTGGCTTTCCTCGCCCTGCTGTCCGTGGGTGCGGTGGTGCCGTTCGAGAGCACCACGGTCGGGCACTTCCTGTGGGGGCTGCTCGCGCTGGCGTGCGCGGTGGGCCAGCTGGCACCGTGGGCGATCCGCCGCTGGCGGCCGGTCCTGTCCGCCGGGATCGTCGTGTCCGCCTGCCTGCTGCAGCTCGTGCTGGGCCCGGAGCTGCTGCCCTCCCTCATCGCCGTCCCGATGACCGTGCACAACCTCGCCGTGAACGGCCCCCGCTGGGCCTCGCTCGCCGGGATCGGCACCGCCCTGGCCGGGGCGGTGCTCAACGGGCTCAAGATCGCCTACGTCGGGGCCCCGGGGTTCGCCGACGACGGCTCGGCCCTGGGCCGAGGGGCCGCCCTGGCGGCCGGCGGCACCACCGAGCGGCTGGCCGCCGGGGCGGGGGCGGCCGTGGCCGCCGCCGCGATCGTGCTGGCCGCGTGGGCCTTCGGGGACCTGGCCCGGACGCGGCGGCTGGCCCTCGAACAGCTCCGGGACCGGGCGCGGCGGCTGGAGGTCGAGGCCGCCCGGGAGCGGGCGCTCGCCGCCGCGGACGAGCGCAACCACATCGCCCGGGAGATGCACGACATCGTGGCGCACTCCCTGCAGGTCATCATCACGCAGGCCGACGGCGGCCGGTACGCGGGGGCGCGGGACCCGGCGGTCGCCGTCGGGACGCTGCAGACCGTCTCGGACACGGGCCGGCGCGCCCTCGGGGAGATGCGGCGGCTGCTGGGGGTGCTGCGCGGCCCCGAGTCCCTCGGGTTCCACCCTCAGCCGGGCCTGGCGGACCTGGACGAGCTCGTGGAGACCATCCGGCTCACCGGGCTCGAGGTGGACTTCACCACCGAGGGGACCCCGCGCCGCGAGCTGCCGGCCGGCGGGGAGCTCGCGGCCTACCGTGCCGTCCAGGAGGCGCTCACCAACACCGTGCGCCACGGCGGTCCGGAGGCCCGGGCGGCGGTGCGCCTGTGCTGGACCGGCCGGGGCCTGGAGATCGGCGTGGAGGACGACGGCCGCGGCGCCGCCGCCTCCCCCGAGACCCGCGGCGCCGGGCAGGGGCTGCTCGGGCTGCGGGAGCGGATCGCGCTGTTCGGCGGCACCGCGACCGCCGGCCCCCGCCCCGGCGGCGGCTTCGGCGTGCACGCGACCGTGCCGTACCAGGAGGTCTGAGCGGCACCGAGGCCCGGGGTGCGTGTCCACCCCCCGACCGCCCGGCCGGCAGCCCTGCGCGCCGGCGGCGCTCCCGTCCGGACCCCGGAGACCCGTCCGGGGTGGGACCGCACCGGACGGGTCTTTTGGACCCGGACGGGGGCGTCATGACGGGACCACCGGCAGGGCGCGAGGGCGGGCGGACGGGATGCCCGATCATGGAGGGGTGACCGCACCGACCGCTCCCGCCCCCATCCGCGTCGCCCTCGTGGACGACCAGCAGCTCGTCCGGTCCGGACTGGGCATGCTCGTGGACTCCCAGCCGGACCTGCGGGTGGTCGCGGAGGCCTCCACGGGGCGCGAGGCCGTCGCCTCCCCGGCCGTGCGCGGCGCCGACGTCATCCTCATGGACGTGCGCATGCCGCAGATGGACGGGATCGCGGCCACCCGCGCGCTCCTCGGCGAGCGGCCCGACGCCGGCGCCCCGGCCACCGCGTCCGGGTCCGGCGAGCCGGGGGTCGGGGACCGCGGGGCCGGCCCCGGTGGCGCCCGGACCGCGGCGCCGGGACCCGGGTCCGGCACCGCGCCGTCTGGCCTCGGGGACCCGGAGCGGTGCGGCCCGCGCGTCGTGGTGCTGACGACCTTCGACCTCGACGAGTACGCCCTCGAGGCGATCGAGGCGGGGGCCTCCGGATTCCTGCTCAAGGACGCCCCGCCGGAGGAGCTGCTGGCGGCCATCCGCACCGTGCACCGGGGGGACGCGGTGATCGCGCCCTCCACCACGCGCCGGTTGCTGGACCACCTCGCCCCCACGCTGCGCCGCGGCCAGGCGGCGGAGCAACGGCGCCGGGAGGAGTCGGCGGCCGTGGCGTCCCTGACGCCGCGCGAGCGGGAGGTCCTGGGGCTGATGGCCCGGGGCGAGTCGAACCAGGAGATCGCCGCAGGCCTGTTCCTCTCCGAGGCCACGGTCAAGACCCACGTGGGCCGGGTGCTCGCCAAGCTGGGGGCCCGTGACCGCGTCCAGGCCGTCGTCACCGCCTACCGGGTGGGGCTGGTGCAGCCGTAGGGACGGGTGGGTCGCCGGCGGCGCACCCCGCCGGGCCGGGACGCCGCCCGGGTCGGCGGCGGGGACGGTCGGCGGCCGGGACGGGCGCCCGGGCGCCCCGGCCGACGGCGTGGTATTGGTAGGAGAATGGTGGACACGGGAGCACGCATCGACCCCCACGAAGGAGACCCGGCCATGGACAGTCCCTCCACGGGCACGCAGGCCGCCCTGCAGCTGTACGACCTCATCCTGGACTCCACGGACATCAGCGAGTTCCTCGACGAGCTCGTGACGGCCACGGCCCGCTCCATCTCCGGCCACGCCGGCCGGGTGTGGTGCGCCGTGCTCCTCGTGCGCCCGAAGCGGCCCATCACCGTGGCCTCGTCGGCCCCGGAGGCCGAGGCCCTGGACGAGGTGCAGTACAACTTCGACGACGGGCCCTGCCTCACGGCCGCGCGCGAGGACCGGTTGGTGTACCTCGAGGACACGCTCGAGGAGACCCGCTGGCCCGACTACCGCGCCGCGGCCACGGAGGCCGGGGTGCGCTCCGCCCTCGGGGTCCCGCTGGACCTCGGCGGGGACGCCGCCGCCGCCCTGGACGTGTACTCGGACCGGCCCCACGCCTTCGACGCGTCCACCCTCGAGGTCATCCACCGCCACACCCTGGAGCTGTCCACCGCGCTGCGCCTGGCCGTGCGGCTGGCCCACCACCGGGAGACCGAGACGAACCTGCGCGCCGCGCTTGCCTCCCGCACCGAGATCAACCTGGCCGCCGGCATCCTCATGGGCCGGCACCAGTGCTCGCAGGACCAGGCCGTGGAGATGCTCCGCGCCGCCTCCAGCCACCGCAACGTCAAGCTGCGGGACCTGGCCGGCGAGCTCGTGCGCTCGGTCGGCCAGGGCGCGCCGAACACGCACTTCGTGGACTGACGCGGGCCGGGGGCCCCGCGGGTGTCACCGTGTGACACCCCGCCATGGCGGGACACCCGCCGGTCTGCCTACACTGGCAGGACGGTTGAGCCCAGGCCGCGACAACGTCGTCGAGCCCTGAGGATCCCGTCATGCTCCCCCCTCCCCGGTCCCTGCCGCAGCGCCCCGGTGCTGCCCCGCCAGGCCCGCGCGCCCTCGCGCCGGGCGGGACGGAGGCCTAAGGATGGGCGGGATCGTCGGGGAGGTCGCGCTGCACGGGCGGTCCGCGGACCTGTCCACGGTGAGCAGGATGTCCGAGGCCATGACCCGCACCCCGTACGGCTACGGCACGTGCACCTGGGGCTGGGTGGCCCTGGGCCACCGGCGCCGGCGCGTGGTGCGGGGCGCCCGGACCACGGCCCAGCCGGTGGTGGACGACCGCCTCGGCCTCGGGATCGTGCTCACGGGCACGGTGGTCAACCACCACGACCTCCGCGAGGAGCTGGCCGGGCACCACGCCTTCCGCAGCCACGCCGACCCGGAGGTCGCCCTGGCCGCCTACCACCGATGGGGCGAGCACTTCGCCGAACGGCTCGAGGGGGCCTTCGCCCTGGCCCTGGTGGACGCCTTCCGGGAGCGGGTGCTGCTGGCCCGGGACGCGGACGGCACCATCCCCCTGCACCTCGTCCGGGGCCCGGGGTTCCTGCGCTTCGCCTCCGAGCGGGAGCCGCTGCGCGCCGTCGGGGGCCTGCACCCGACCGCCGATCTCCCCGACCTGCCCCCGGGCACGGTGCACGTCATCGAGCCCTCGGGACGCCGCACCCGGCGGGCCTTCGGGGCCGCCACCGCCGAGCCGGTGGATCCCCTGGACCCCTGGGACGGGGTGCTCCCGTGAGCGGCGGGGACGGTGCCCGGTCCGTCGCCGTGGCGGAGTCGCTGCTGCTCGTGGATCCCGTGGACCTCACGCCCGTCTCCGCCGGGGACCGGGCCGTCCAGCCCGAGGACGAGGGCGGGGACGGGACCACGGGCCACCGCCTCACGGCGGGACGGCACCAGGATCAGGTCGAGGTCAGCGGACCCCCGCAGTCCTCGCTGGCCGGCCTGCTCCACACCATCCGTGCCGGGCGGGAGGCCGTAGAACGGGCGGCCTCCCGTGCCGGTGCAGGGGCGGTGGCACTGGCCACCGCCCCGGGGCGGCTCATCCCCCACCCGGCGCCGGGCGCCCACCACCGCGGGCTCGGCGGGCACCTCGGGCCCACCGGCGCCGAGCGGCTGGTGAACGGCTTCCGGGTGCGGGTGGCCGTGGCCTCCCTGGCGGAGGCGGTGTCCGTGCTGGACGGCCTGCGCCCCTGGCTGCCGGCCCTGCTCGCGCTGAGCGCCAACTCCCCCTTCTGGCAGGGACAGGACACCGGTTACGCGTCCTACCGGTACCAGGCCGCCTCGCGGCTGCCCGCCTCCGGCCCACCCGAGCACTTCGGTTCCCCGGAGGCGCACCGCCGGCACGGGGAGCTGCTCCGGGCCACCGGCCTGCCGATGGACCCGCCCATGCTCCACCAGGACGCGCTCGTCCGCGAGGACGGCCCGGCGGTGGAGGTCCGCGTGGCGGACGTGTGCCTGGACCCGCGGGACGCCGCGGTGCTGGCGGTCCTCGTGCGCGCGCTCGTGGAGACCACCGCCCGCCGGCGGGGCGCCGGCGGCCCGCCCGACGGCGGCGCGTCCGGGATCCCGGCCCCGGTCCCGGCCTCGGTCCTGCGGACGTGGTGCTGGCTCGCGAGCCGGTCCGGGGTGGACGACCGGCTCATCGACCCGGCCACCGGGACGCCCGCGCCCGCGGGGGACGTGCTCTCCCGCCTGCTGGACGCGGTGCGGCCGGTGCTCGCCGAACAGCCCGGCGAGGAGCAGGACGTCGAGGCCGGGGTCGCGGACATCCTGCGCCGCGGGACCGGCGCCCGGCTCCAGCGCGAGGCCTTCGCCGCCCGCCAGGAGGTGCAGGACGTCGTCGCCGCCGTGCGGGCCGCGACGCAGCGCGCCGTATGATCCACCCCATGCCCACCGCAGACGTCCTCGAACGGCGCCGGCTCGCCGTCGGTCCCCATGCCGTGGACGTGCGGGGCCCGTCCGGGACCGGCCCCGGGGCCCCCGGCGCCCGGCCCCTCGTGCTGGTGCACGGGATCGGCGTCTCCGGGGACTACTTCCTGCCCCTCGCCGAGGTGCTCGCCGCCGGGCACGAGGTCCACGTGGTGGACCTGCCCGGCTACGGCGGCACGCCGCGCCCACCCCGCCCGCTGGGGGTCGGCGAGCTCGCCGAGGTGCTCGCCGGGACGGTCGCCGCGCTGGGACTGCAGGCCCCCGTCCTCCTCGGGCACTCCATGGGGTGCCAGGTGGTGGTGGACGCGATCGCCGGCCACCCGGGACTGGCCGCGGGGTACGTCCTGCTCGGGCCCACGGTGGACCCGCGGGCGCGGAGCCTGCCGGCGCAGGCCTGGCGGCTGGCGCGGGACACGCTGCGCGAACCGCCGCGCACGAACGCCGTGATCTTCCGCGACTACGCCCGGATGGGCCTGGTGCGCTACCTGCGCACCTCCCGTTCCATGCTCGCCGACCGCATCGAGGCGGACATCGCGCGGTGCGACGTGCCGGGACTCGTGGTGCGGGGCGGCCGCGACCCCATCGCGCCGCGGGCCTGGGTGCGGCAACTGGCCGCCGCGGCCCCGCGCGCCCGCTCGGCCGAGGTCCCGGGTGCCCCGCACGCCGTCCAGCACGTGCGGCCGCGCGAGCTGGCCGCGGTGATCACCCCGTTCCTCGAGGCCCTGTCCACCGGGCCGGCCGCGTGAGGGGCCGCGTGGCCGGCCTGGCCCTGGACCTCGGCGCATGGGTCCGGGACTACGCCTACGCCCTGCGCCACCAGGCCGCCGGGATCCTGGACCGTGGCGATCCACGGGCCTTCCGGCGCCCGGGCGCCGGAAGGCCCGCCGTGCTGCTGCTGCCGGGCATCTACGAGGAGTGGACGTTCATGCGCCCGCTGGCCCAGGTGCTCTGGCGGGACGGCTACGACGTCCATCCCCTCGAGGACATGGGGCGCAACTCCGGGACGATCGAGGACATGGCGGGGGTGGTGGACCGCTACATCCGCTCGGCCGGACTGCAGGACTGCGTGCTCGTGGCCCACAGCAAGGGCGGGCTGATCGGGAAATACCTGCTGGCGCACCACAACGCCGCCACGGCGATCCGCGGGCTGGTGGCCGTCAACACGCCCTTCGCCGGGTCCGTCCTGGCCTGGCTGCTGCCGCTGCCCGCCGTCCGGGTCTTCCTGCCGCACTCCCCCGTGCTCGCCGCGCTGGCCTCGAGCGCGGACGTGAACGGGCGGATCGTCTCCGTGTACGGGCTCTTCGACCCGCACATCCCCGGGGGCAGCCGGCTGGAGGGCGCCCGGAACGTCCGGCTGGACACGCGGGGACACTTCCTGCCGCTGGGCGATGCGCGCGTGCACCGGGCCGTCCTGGAGGGCGTCGCCTCCCTCGCGCGCTGAGCGCGGCGGCGCCGGCGCGGGGGTCACGCTCCGGGCCTCGCCGGCGCGCGGGTCACGCTCGGGGCCTCGCGGCCTCCCGGCCACAAGGCGGCCCGGCCGCCGGGCCGGCTACCCGGCCGCCGGCATCCAGAGCACGTTCCCGGCGCCCCACAGCACGAGGCAGGCCAGGACGAAGGGCAGCGTGCGGGCGATGAGCGCCCCGCGGGTCAGGACGGGCCCCGGGGTGTCCGGGCCCTGCCGCGGGCCGGCGATCCGGTAGGCCAGCTCGATGCGGGCCGGGCTGGCCAGGCACGCCAGTCCGGCGGCCACGTTCTGGGAGGCCATCATCCACAGCCGGTCCACGCCCAGGGCCTGCGCCGCGGAGACCTGCGTGCCGCCGAACATGGCGTTGGCCCCCGTGCCCGAGGCGGTGATGTAGCCGCCGAGGCCGCCCACGAGGGGCACGAGGAAGAGGTAGGCGTGCCCGAGCGAGGCCAGCGCCGCGGCGAGCTGGTCCGCCAGCCCGCCGCCGGCCACGGCGGTGCCGAGCAGGAGGTAGAGCCCGGTGGGCACGGCCACGCCCAGCCACATCCGCCAGGTCTCGCGGGGCAGCCGCCAGCGCTGCTGCCGGGCCAGGGACAGCACCGCGGTCCCCACCAGGGCGCCGGTGACGGACCACAGGGCGGGCGAGCCCAGCACCGGCCCGACGGCCCCCAGGGGCAGTCCGCGTTCCAGCGCCTGGCCCACGATCGTGCCGCCGAGCAGCACGAGGTAGGGGACGAGCTCGCGCACCGGGACCGGTCCCATCCGGCCCCGGCCGATGAGCAGGGCCCACGCCGCGGACATGGCCAGGGTGGCCGTGGCCCCGGCGGGCGGGGTGCCGACGACGAGGTTCGCGCCCACCACGAGCACGGACAGCACCACCCCGGAGAGGATCCCGGTGCCGATCCAGGCGGCGTACGCACCGGCCGGGTGACCGGACCGGCCGGCGGGGGGCGCGGTGCCCCGCCCGGCGATCACGGCCGCCACCGCCCCGGAGCCGAGGAAGGCCAAGACGTTGAGCACCCCGGAGGCCACGCCCAGCTCCGCGAGGCCGACCCCCGCCTGCTGGGAGCCCAGCAGCGTCCCGGGACCCATGGAGCCCCACGGCCCCACCATGAGGGCCACGAGGGACAGTGAGGCCGCGCGCAGCGGCGTGAACCCCAGGGAGAGCAGCAGCGGCAGGCCGATGATCACGGAGACCCCGAAGCCGGTCACCGTCTCCATGAAGGGCACCACCCCGTGCGCCATGAGCAGCGCGGAGGCCACGGTGGGGCCCCCGCCGGCCGAGAGCCAGCGGGCCAGCCGTTCCTGGGCGCCCGTGCGCTCCATGACGCGGGAGAGCAGGATCCCGCCGGCGATGATCGCCAGGACCTCCACGAGCGTCCCCAGCCCCGCCCCGAAGGCCGCGGCCACCTCGGCGGGGGCGGTGCGGAACCAGAGCAGACCGGACAGCACGGCGGCCACGACGCCGGCCCCGGGGGCCACCCAGGAGGGCGCGGGGACCAGCAACAGGCCCAGGGTGAGCGCGATGGGCAGCGCCGCCATCAGCACGTCCACCGGCCGCCCCCGTCCTTCCGTGTCCTTCCGTGGGCGACGAGTCCCTCCCGGCCCCCCGAGGGATGCTACCGGTCCGTCGGACGGGCCCTGGTCCCCCCGACCGGTCCGGGGCATCCCCGAGTCATCCCGGAGGATGACCCGGATCCGCCCCGGAACCCGCCCGCGGGGCGATCCGCGCGGGCCCCGGGACCGCCAGAGTGGATGCCATGGACAGCACTGCGCACCCCACCGCCCTCGATCCCCGTCCCGCCTCCCCCGGGCCCGACGCCGGCCCGGCCGCCTCCCCCGCCGGCCCCACCCCCGCCACGCCCGCGGTCTCGGCCCGCGGCCTGGTCAAGGCCTACGGCCGCGGGGAGGCCGCGGTCCGCGCCCTGGCCGGGGTGGACGTGGACTTCGCCGCGGGCCGGTTCACCGCGATCATGGGCCCGTCCGGGTCCGGCAAGTCCACCCTGATGCACTGCCTCGCCGGGCTGGACACGGTGGACGCCGGCCGGATCGAGCTGGCGGGCCGGGAGATCACCGGGCTGTCCGACGCCGAGCTGACCCGGTTGCGCCGGGACCGGATCGGCTTCGTGTTCCAGGCCTTCAACCTCGTCCCCACCCTGACGGCGGAGCAGAACATCGTCCTGCCCCTGGACCTCGCGGGCCGGCGCGTGGACCGCGCGTGGCTCGCGGACGTCGTCGGGATCCTGGGCCTGTCCGAGCGGCTGGGGCACAAGCCGCACGAGCTCTCCGGCGGGCAGCAGCAGCGCGTGGCCGTGGCCCGCGCGCTGCTGACCCGGCCGGACGTGGTGTTCGCGGACGAGCCGACCGGCAACCTGGACTCCACCACGGGTGCCGAGGTGCTGTCCCTGCTGCGGCGCTCGGCCCGGGAGATGGGCCAGACCGTCATCATGGTCACCCACGACCCCGCGGCCGCCTCCTACGCGGACCGCGTGGTGCTGCTGGCCGACGGGCGGCCGGCCGGCGAGGTCGCCGACCCCACGCCCGAGCGCGTCCTGGCCGCCCTCGCCGCCCTGTCCCCGGTGGGGGGTGCCTGAGCCGTGCTCACGCTCGCCCTGTCCCAGCTGCGGGACCGGCCCCGGCGCTACGTCTCCGTGCTGCTGGCCATCGTCATCGGCGTCACCTTCCTGGCCTCGGCCCTGTTGGTCGGGTCCTCGGCCACGGCCAGCCTGCGCAACTCCCTCGGGGCCACCTACTCGGCCGCGGACCTCGTGGTGGCCCCGGCCCCGGGCGCCGACTTCGAGACCGGGGTGGGGCTGGCCGCGGCCGCCGGCACGCCCGCCGGGCCGGGGTCGCTGCAGGACGTGGAGGGGGTCCGCGAGGCCCACGCCCACGTGGTCACCGCCGCCGGGCTCCAGCGCCCGTCCGGACGGGAGGGGACCGGCTCGTGGAGCGAGACCTCGGACTTCGCCCTCGTCTCCACCGTCCCCCGGGACACGACCCTCGTCCCCGCAGAGCTCGTGGCCGGCGGCTTCCCGGCGCCCGGCTCGGCCACGGAGATCGTCCTCGACGAGCGGACCGCGCGGTCCTTCGGCCTCGCGGTCGGCTCCAGCACCTACCTGATCCCCGGCGTCGAGGCCGACTCCCCCGGCCGACGGGTCACCGTGGCGGGGATCGCCGAGGTCTCGCAGGACCCCAACGCGATCGGGGCCATCCAGGTGCGGGCCGACGAGGCGCTGACCGAGGCCCTGAAGGCCGACGCCCTCGCCGCCCTCCGGTCCCTCGAGGGCGCGGTGGTGGACGGGCCGGAGGCGCGGGAGCAGGCGGCGGCGGCCGAGATGGCCGAGGCCCTGGCGGCCGACCACGCCGAGCACGTGCTCGTCCGCCTCGCGGACGGCGCCGACCCCGCGCGGGTCGCCGCCGCGCTGCGGGAGGCGGCCGAGGACCGGGGCCTGGACGTGACCGTGGCGACCCCGGACGTGCAGGCGCAGGAGCAGGTGGCCCGGATGGCCGGCTCCAACGTCTTCGCCTGGGTCCTCGGGGCCTTCGCCGCGATCGCCCTGCTCGTGACGGCCCTCGTCATCGCCAACACCTTCTCCGTGCTCGTGGCCCAGCGCTCGCGCGACCTGGCCCTGCAGCGGGCCCTGGGCGCCTCGACGCGGCAGGTCCGCGGCTCGGTGCTGGCCGAGGCCGGGGTCGTCGGGCTGCTCGGGTCCCTGGTGGGCGTCGGCCTGGCCGCCGCACTGGTGGCCGGCCTCGTGGCGTGGGGCGCCACGGCCGAGGGCTTCGGCTTCCTCACCTTCGAGGCCGCCCCGCTGGACCTGGTCACGTGCGTGGCGGTCGGCGTCGGGCTGACCGTGCTCGCCTCCTCCGCCGCCGCCGGCGCCGCCACCCGGGTGTCCCCGCTCGAGGCGATGCGGCCCCGCGAGGACGCCGCCGTGGGGAACCGCGCCGGCACCGTGCGCCTCGTCCTCGGGACGCTGGCCCTGCTCGCGGGCGCCGCGGGGCTCGTGGGCGGTGCCGTCCAGGCCAACCTGGCGATCGCCGTGGCCGGCGGGGCGCTGTCCTTCGTGGGCGTGCTGATGCTCGCCGTGCTGTTCGTGCCCGCGGTCGTCTCCGTGGCGGGACTCGCGGCGCGGCCGGCGGGGGTGCCGGGGCGGATGGCCCGGCTCAACGCCGTGCGCAACCCGGGCCGGACCGCCTCCACCGCGGCGGCCCTGCTGATCGGCACCACGCTCGTGGCCATGATGCTCACGGGCGGGCGCACCGCCCAGGTGCAGATGGACACCATCTTCCGGGCCGAGTTCCCGGTGGACGTGCAGGTCCGGCTGGACCCCGACGGCGGCGCGGCCGAGCGCGACCGGGTCGTCGCCGTGGAGGGCGTGGACGCCGCCGCCCTGCTCGTGCCGGCCGGCACGGCCCGGCCGGCCGGGACCGGGGGCGGCGGTGCCGCCGAGGGCGGGACCGCCGGCGGCGAGGCCGCCGTGTACGCCGCAGACCCGGAGCAGCTGCGCGCGGTGGTGGCGGGCCTGCCCGCGGACGCCGCCGAACGGCTGGGCGAGTCGGGGACGGTGCTCGTGCCGAACACCGTGGAGGCCGATGCGCTGGTCGTCACCGGCCCCGCGGGATCCCGCACGTTCGACGTGGTCGCGAGCGCCTCCTCCGCCCTGGTGCCGGTCATCCCGCTCGCGGACGCCCGGGCGCTGGGCCTCGACCCCGGGGCGGCGGGCGCCGGGGCCTCCGTCGGCCTTCCCGAGGGCCCGGCGCCCCAGCTGTGGCTGCGGGCCGACGAGGGCCTGGCGCTGGACGCCCTGCAGGAGCTGAACACCGAGGTGGCCCAGGCCGCCGGCGTCACCCAGGACTCCGTGAGCGGGGAGCTGGCCCTGCGGCTGCTGTTCACGGTCGTCATCGACGGCATGCTCATGGTGGTCACCGCCCTGCTGGCCGTCTCGGTGCTCATCGCCCTCGTGGGGGTGGCGAACACGCTGTCCCTGTCCGCGATCGAGCGGTCCCGGGAGAACTCCCTGATGCGGGCCCTCGGCCTGACGCGCGGCGGGCTGCGCGGGATGCTGGCCCTCGAGGCGGTGCTGGTCTCCGGCGTCGCCGCGCTGGTCGGCTGCGTGCTCGGGACCGTCTACGGCGGCTTCGGCGCCCACACGGTGTTCGGGCCGATGGCCGCCGGGATCGGCCAACCCGTCGTGTGGCCCGTGGTGCCGTGGCCGGAGCTGGCGCTGATCGTGGTGGTCTCCGTGGCCGCGGGGCTGCTGGCCTCGGTGGCGCCGTCCCGCCGGGCGGCGCGGCTGTCCCCGGTCCAGGGGCTGGCCACCGCCTGAGGCACCGGCCGTCCCGGCCCGGGGCGCACGGAGCGCCCCGGGCCGGGACACGCGTGACCTCGCGGGCCGGGCCGCCCCTCGCCTCCGGGCCGGGGCCGTGGCCTGATGACACCGTCCCCGGCCCGGACCACACTGGAGCCGTGAGGGACCAGCAGGCCGAGCACGAGGCGGCCGCCCGCCGGGCGGCCCGCTTCATCACCGAGCGTGCCGCCGAGCCGATCACGGTGGCGGACATGGCGGACGTCGCCGGCTACAGCCCGTTCCACTTCACCCGCATGTTCGCCGCCCGGGTGCACGTCACCCCCAACCGGTTCCTCGCCGGCGTGCGGTTCCACCGCGCCAAGCGGCTGCTGCTGGCCGGGGACGACGCCGTGGTGGACGTGTGCCAGGAGGTCGGCTTCACCTCCCCCGGCACGTTCACCCGCCGGTTCCGCGAGGACGTGGGGGTCTCCCCCTCGGGGCTGCGCCGCCTGGCCGACCGGCTCTCCGTCACCACGCCGGCCCCCTTCGCCCTGTACCCGCAGGGGATCACGGAGGCGGACCTGGCGGCGGGCCGGCCGCGCCCGGCCGTCGGGATGCTCGGCACCGTGGAGGGCACGGTGCGGCTGCCCCCCGCCCTGCGGCCCGGTCCCGGGCCGGAGCCGCTCGTCTGGATCGGCTGCTATCCCACGCCCTTCCCGGTGGGCCTGCCGGTGACGGGGCTGCTCCGCGAGGGCGAGGGCGGCTTCCGCCTGCCGGTGCTGGACCGCGCCCCCTGGCTGCTGGCCACCGCCGTCCCGGCCACCGCGGAACCGGCGGAGCACCTGGCCGGCCCGCGCCCCGCCGTCGGGCGCCACCCGGTGCCCCTCACGGGGCCCGCCACCGTGCGGCTGGAGCTCGGGGACCCCGAGCCGTGGGGCTTCCCCCTGCTCACCGCCCTGCCCTCCCTCATGCCGGACCGCACCCACCCCACCAGGAGGACCCCATGACCGACCATCTGCCCACCGCGAACACGGACGAGCTCGGCATCCGCCACGGCTCGCCCGTGTGGATCGACCTCACCGTCCCGGACCTGGCCGCGGTCATCCCCTTCTACGAGGCGCTCTTCGGCTGGGACTTCGAGGACTACGGCGAGCCGTTCGGGCACTACCACATGATCACCAACGGGGGCGCGCACGTGGGCGGGGCCATGGCCCAGGGCCCGGACTCCACCGGCCAGGCCGCGTGGTCCGTGTACCTCAAGAGCGAGGACATCGACCGCTCCCTCGCGGAGACCGCGGCCGCCGGGGGCACCGTGCTCGTGCCGGCCATGCCGGTGGGCGACCTCGGCCGGATGGGGGTCGTCACCACCCCGGGCGGCGAGGCGCTGGGCGTGTGGCAGAACGGCACCTTCGGCGGGTTCACCCTGACCCGGACGGTCGGCTCGCCCGTGTGGTTCGAGGTGATGAGCCTGGCCTTCGACGCCGACGCCGAGTACTACCGCCGCGTGTGGGGCTGGGAGCCCACGCTGCTGCCGATGGAGGACGCCCCGGAGGGGACCGAGCCCACCCGCTATGCCAACGACCGTCCCGGCGAGGGTGCCACGGCCGGGCTGTGCGAGGCGGACCCGGCGTGGTTCCCCGAGGGCACGCCGTCCTACTGGCGCGCCTACTTCATCGTGCAGGACGCGGACGAGGCCGCGCGGACGGTCGGCCGGCTCGGCGGATCCGTGCTGGACGGGCCGATGGACACGCCCTTCGGGCGGATCGCCACGGTGGCCGACCCCGCCGGGGCCACGTTCCAGCTCGTCCAGATGCAGGCCGAGGACTACGGCCGGGAGACCGGGCGGTAGGGGGCGGCCGGTCCGGGGCGCTCAGCCGCGGGCGCCCTCGGCGAGGGCCCGCAGCCGCTCGGTGTACGCCGCCCACCAGGCGGCGTCGACGCCCTGGTCCTCCCCGGGCAGGTTCGGCGCGGCCGGGGCCAGCCCCGCCCGGCCGTCGAGCAGCTCGCGGACGATGTCCACGTGCCCCAGGTGCCGCTGGTACTCGGCGACCACGTGCACGAGCAGCCGGCCCAGGGTCACCTCGGGGCGGGACCACCACGGCACGGTCGCGACGGCGGCCAGGTCCAGTTCCGCGATCACCGCGTCGGACGCGGCGGCGCAGCGGTCGGCGAGGTCCAGGACGTCCTGCACGGACTCCTCCGCGGTGGCGAACATGTCCGCGTTGGGCTCCGCGCCGTCCTCGAACCACGGCATGGGGATGCCGGAGGGGCGGCCGAGGCAGTCCGTGAAGTAGCCCGCCTCCACGGAGGCCACGTGCTTGAGCACGCCGAGCAGGTTGGTCCCCGTGGGCGTCATCGGCATCCGCAGCTGCCGCTCCGTGAGGCCCTCGAGCTTCCAGCGCAGGTCCCGGCGGGCCGCGCGGAGGTAGTGCTCGAGGACGGGCTTCAGGCCGCCGTCGGCCGCGGCGCCGCTCGGGGCGGGGGCGGGCGGCGGGGCAGCGGGTGGGGTGTCTCCGGTCATGCCGGCCATCGTGGCATCGCGCCGGCGCGCGCCGACAGCCCTCGTCAGCGGGGCGTCCGGGGCGATCCGGAGGGGCCGGAGGCCGGCAGGGCGCCGGCAGGGGGCCGGCCGGAGGCCAGGACGAGGTCAGGGGAAGGTCAGAACGGGCGGCGACGCAGGATCTCGGGGAACACGGCGGTCAGCAGCGGGGCGATGCCGTGGCCCCCGGGGGCGCGGGCAGCCCGCGGGTCCATCCAGGCCAGCTGCTCGATCTCCGTGGTGGGCTCCGGGACCTCGTTGCGCGCCAGCGGGCGCATCAGGGCGAAGACCTCGGAGTGCAGCTCGTGGCCGTCCTCGTTGGCGGCGGCCGTCCGGAACGCCCCGAGGTACTCGAGGTCCCCGGGCGGGACCACCAGCCCCGTCTCCTCGGCGAGCTCGCGCACGGCGGTGTCCCGCGGGTGCTCGCCGTCGTGGTGCTTGCCCCCGGGGAACATGAACATCGAGGTGCCGGCCTTGCGGACCGTCAGGACGTGTCCGTCCGGCCGGTACAGCACCACGGCCGAGACCCGGATGGGCTGGCCGGTGCGGTCACCTCCCGGCGCTGGAGTCGTCATGCCTCCATCCTCCCCCGGTTCCCCGCGGACCGGGGCCACATGACGGAGGCGGGCGTGTTGGCCCGTCCGGGCCGCTCCCGACGACGGCGCGGCCCCGGGGCGGGCCCGGTCAGGCCCCTGTCGGCTCGCCGCCGGATCCGCCCACCGGGCGCAGCAGCACGCCGGCGGCGTCCGCGCCGGCCACCACGGCCTCGGCGCCGGGCGCCACGGTCCCGGCCGCCGGGGTCCCGGGGCCGTCGTCGGGCTCCCCGGAGCCGACCGGCGCCCCGGCCCGGATGGTCACGGCGTCCGCGCTCCGGTGGAGTACCTCGACGACCGCGCCGGGCGTGAGCCGATGCCGGCGGAAGCGCTCGAGCCGGCCGGGGTCGGCGTCGGAGAGGCGGAGCACCTCGTACGTGCCCGGCGCCGCGGCCCCCAGCCGGAGGACGCCCTCCGGGCGGTGGACCCGGCCGTCGGCCGAGGGGATCGGGTCGCCGTGGGGATCACGGTCGGGGTGGCCCAGCACCGCGTCGATGCGCTGGACGAGGGCGTCCGAGGCGGCGTGCTCGAGGCGCTCGGCCTCGTCGTGCACCTCCTCCCAGGAGTAGCCGAGCGTGGCGACGAGGAATGCCTCCAGCAACCGGTGCCGGCGCACCATGGCCACGGCGTAGTCCCGCCCCCGGGGCGTGAGCGCGACCGGCCGGTAGGGGCGGTAGTCCACCAGCCCCTGGGCGGCCAGGCGCTTGACCGTGTCCGTCACGTTGGGGGCGCTGGTGCCGAACCGGGCGGCCAGCTCCGAGGTGGTGATCGGTGGGTCCCCCCATTCGGTGGCCGACCAGATCACCTTGAGGTAGTCCTGGGCGACCGGGGTGAGGTCGGACGGGTCCATGCCTCGATCCTCTCATCCGGCGGACCGGCGCCCGTCAGGCCCCGCCGACCACGGTGAGCGCGATGAGGGCGACGTTCAGGGCGACGATGAGGCAGACGACCGTCCAGGCCGTCACCTGCAGGGCGGCGCGGTTGGCGAAGCGGCCCATGAGGGCGCGGTCCCGGCTGAGCCGGACCAGCGGGACGAGCGCGAACGGGATGCCGATGCTCAGCACCACCTGGGACAGCACCAGCGCCCACGTGGGCTCCACGCCGATCGCGATGATCACCAGGGCGGGGACCAGGGTGATGGCCCGGCGGGCGACCTGGGGGATCTGGCGGTGCAGCAGCCCGCCCATGATGGCCGAGCCGGCGTAGCAGCCCACCGAGGTGGAGGCGAGGCCGGAGGCCAGCAGGCCGATCCCGAAGGCGAGGCCCACCAGGGGCCCCAGGGCGTCGGTGATGGCGGCGTGCGCCCCCTCGATGCTGTCGGTGCCCGGGACCCCGGCCAGGTTCCCGGCGGCCAGCAGCAGCATGGCGATGTTCACGGACCCGGCGACCAGCAGCGAGAGCACCACGTCCCAGCGGGTGGCGGCCAGCAGCCGGGGCAGCGCCGCGCGGGGCGGTGGGCTGCCGTGCCGGTCCCGGGCCAGGGAGGAATGGGCGTAGATGGCGTGCGGCATCACGGTGGCCCCGAGCATGCTCGCGGCCAGCAGGACCGTCTCGGCGCCCTCGAACCGCGGCACCATGCCCTCCGCAGCGCCGGACCAGGAGACGTCCCCGAAGAACAGCCCCGAGACGAAGCCCAGGGTGATGATCACCAGCAGCCCGGTGATCACGAACTCGAAGGGCCGCTGCCCGTGCCGGGACTGCAGGGCCAGCATCAGCATCGAGACCACCCCGATGACCAGGCCCCCGGCCAGCAGCGGGATGCCGAAGAGCAGGTGCAGGGCGATCGCCCCGCCGAGCACCTCGGCGAGGTCGGTGGCGGCCGCCACCAGTTCCGCCTGTGCCCAGTAGGCCAGCCGACGCCGCCGGGGCAGGCGGTGGCCCAGCAGCTCCGGCAGGGACGCCCCGGTGACGAGCCCGAGCTTGGCGGAGAGGTACTGGACCAGGACGGCCATGAGGTTGGCCGCCACCAGCACCCACACCAGCAGGTAGCCGTACTGGGCGCCGGCCGTGAGGTTGGCCGCCACGTTGCCCGGGTCCACGTAGGCCACGGCCGCCACGAAGGCGGGTCCCAGCAGCCACGGCAGGGGTTGCCGGCGGACCCACTGGGTCCCGTCGGAGGCCGGCGCCTCCGGGATCGCACTCACCACGTCACGCTCCTCGCCGCCCCGCTCACCATGGAGAGTTAAGCTACACGAACATTTGGCGGTGCGGGCGACAGCGCTTGAAGGTTTGGACAAGAATCTCCGCCGTCCCGGCGTGACCGGCGGCGGACGGCGCCGGGACGGGCCAGACTGGAGAGCGTGAGACAGGTCGCCGACGCCGCCGTGCCGCCCGTGGGGCGCGTCCTGGTCGTGGACGACGAGCAGCCGCTGGCCCGCATGGTCGCCACCTACCTCGAGCGCGCCGGGCACCGCGTCACGGTCGCCCACACGGGCCCCGGGGCCCTCGAGGCCGCCCGCGCCGCCGAGCCGGACGTCGTGGTCCTGGACCTGGGACTGCCGGGGATGGACGGGATCGAGGTGTGCCGGCGCCTGCGGGACTTCTCGTCCTGCTACGTGGTGATTCTGACCGCCCGCGGACAGGAGCAGGACAAGCTCGAGGGCCTGGCGGTGGGCGCGGACGACTACCTCACCAAGCCGTTCAGCGTGCGCGAGCTCGTGGCCCGGGTGGGAGCGATGCTGCGCCGGCCCCGCACGCCCCTCGGCCAGGCCGGACCGGCCGGCCCGGCCGCCCACGCCGGTCCCGCCCGGAGGCTCGGGGACCTCGCCGTGGACCTGGCCGCCCACGAGGTGCGGGTGGCCGGGACGCGGATCGCGGCGACCCGCACGGAGTTCGACCTGCTGGCGGCCCTGGCCGCCCGCCCCGGCGAGGCGATGTCCCGGCGCGAGCTGATCGACACGGTCTGGGACCCGGCCTGGGTGGGGGACGAGCGGATCGTGGACGTGCACGTGGGCAACCTGCGCCGCAAGCTCGACGCCGACCCCAACCGGTACATCGAGACCGTCCGCGGGGTGGGCTACCGGGGGGTGGACCGGTGAGCGGCCGGCGCGGGCCCCGGGGACTCGCCGCCCGGTTCCTCCTCGCGCAGCTGCTCGTGGTGGGCGCGAGCGTGCTGGCCGCCGTGCTGGTGGCCTCGGTGCTCGGCCCGCCCCTGTTCCACGAGCACCTGATGCGCGCGGACGTGGCCCCGCTGTCCAGCCAGTTGCTGCACGTGGACCGCGCCTACCGGGACGCCGGACTGTGGACGCTGGGCGCCGGCCTGGTCGTCGCGCTCGCGCTGGCCGCGACGGTGTCCTGGTTCCTCGCCCGGCGCATCCGGGGCTCGCTGCGCGCCCTGGCGGACGCGGCCTCGGCCGTGGCCGCCGGCCGCTACGGCGCCCGGGTGCCGTCCACGGGCGCGGGCGCGGAGGTCGACGCGCTCGCGGAGGCCTTCAACACCATGGCGGCCCGGCTGGACAGCACCGAACGCACCCGGCGGCGGCTGATCGCGGACCTGGCCCACGAGATGCGCACGCCGGTCTCGGTGCTGGCCGTCTACCGGGACGCCCTGGACGACGGCGTCGCGGCGTGGGACGAGACCACGGCCACCGTGGTGTCCGACCAGCTGGCCCGCCTCACCCGGCTCGTGGAGGACATGCACGACGTCTCCCGGGCCGAGGAGGCCGGCCTCGTGGCCGATCCGCACGCCCAGCCGCTCGGGCCGATCGTCCGCTCCGCGGCCGAGGCCCACCGCGAGGCGTACGCCGCCCGGGGCGTGGACCTGGAGGCGGACGTCCGCCGGGACGCGGCCGTCGTCGGGGACCGGGACCGCCTGGGGCAGGTCCTGGACAACCTGCTCACCAACGCCCTGCGCCACACCCCGGCAGGGGGCCGGGTCCGGCTCACCGTGGACGACGCCGGCCCCTGCACCGTGGCCGTCAGCGTCGCCGACACGGGGGACGGCATCCCCGCCGAGCAGCTGCCGCACGTCTTCGAGCGGTTCTACCGCGGCGACACCGCCCGCGACCGCGACCACGGCGGCTCCGGCGTGGGCCTGGCCATCTCCCGGGCGCTGGCCGAGGCCCACGGCGGCACGCTGACCGCCCGGTCCGACGGCCCGGGGCGCGGTGCCGTCTTCACCCTGGCCCTGCCCACGGCCCCGGGCTCCCCCGGCGGCCGGGGCCCAACCCAGACCCCCTTCCCACCACCACAGGAGGACATCCCATGAAGAAGCACACCACTCCCCTGGCGGGCCTCGCCCTCGCCGCCGCCCTGGCCCTGGCCGGCTGCGGCGGGACCGACGCCGGATCCGACTCGGGCTCGGAGACCTCCTCGCCGGCGGCCTCCGCCACCTCGTCCGCCCCCGCCTCGGAGGGGTCGTCCGGCTCCGGCCCGGCGTCCGCCTCCGGCAGTGCCTCGGGCGCGGAGGAGATCTCCGCCGAGCACAACGACGCGGACGTGATGTTCGCCCAGATGATGATCCCGCACCATGAGCAGGCCGTGGAGATGAGCGAGATGCTGCTCGCCAAGGAGGGCGTCCCCGCCGAGGTGGGCGACTTCGCGCAGCGGGTCATCGACGCCCAGGGGCCCGAGATCGACCACATGGACGCGATGCTGGGGGCCTGGGGCGCCGAGCGGGCCTCCGACGAGGAGATGGGCGGCATGGACCACGGCTCCGGGGACGCCGGGATGAGCGGCATGATGTCCGAGGAGGACATGGCCGCCCTCGAGCAGGCCGAGGGCACCGAGGCCGCCCGCCTCTACCTGGAGCAGATGACGGCCCACCACGAGGGTGCCGTGGAGATGGCCCGGGAGCAGCTCGACGCGGGCCAGAACCCGCAGGCGCAGCAGTTGGCCCAGCAGGTCGTCGACGCCCAGGAGGCGGAGATCGAGGAGATGCGCGCGATGCTCCGGGAGCTGCCGGCCTCCTGAGCCGTGGGGGCCGGCACGTGCGGCCGGCCCCCGCAGGGCCTCAGGGCCCCGGTGCTCGAGGGGCCACCACCAGGGGCGCCTTGCCCAGCCCGGTGCGCTGGAGCCGGTCCACGACGTCCACCCGCACCGGCACGCCCGTGACCCCGACGTCGGCCAGGGCCGCCTGCACCGCGGTCCCCAGCCCGCCGGTGGTCCGGCCCGGGGCCAGGCCCGCCATCCGCACCACGAGGCCCTCGGGACGCTGCGCCACCTGCCACCCGTCCCGCGAGGCGTCGTCGAGCACCGCGTGGAAGACGTTCGGGTGGACCCGGACGCTCCCCGCGGCCCCCGGAAGCTCCAGGACGTCCTCGCGCCGGCCCTCCACCGAGGCGAGCCGGGCGAAGGACCGCCCGCAGGGGCAGCCCCGGGGCCCCAGGGCGATCCGGTCGCCCATCTCGTAGCGGATCAGCGGCACCGTCCGGGAGAACAGCACGGTGACCCACAACCGGGCCCCCACGGTCCCCGGCGGCACGGGGGCGCCGGCCTCGTCGACCGGCTCGACAATGACGAGGTCCTCGTAGACGTGGCGGATCCGGTACGGGCACGGGGAGGCGATCCCGGCCGTCTCGGTGGCCGCGTACACGTCGAAGGGCTCCGCGCCCCACGCCTGCCGGAACCGCCCGGCGGCCTCGGCGGTGAGCACCTCGGAGGCGGAGACCACGGAGGCCGGGGCGATGGACAGCCGGCCGGCGTCCTGCTCCCCCGCGAGCGGCACGAGCGCGGAGGGGTAGCCCACCAGCAGGCGGGGCCGGAAGGCGTTGAGCCGGGCGACGGTCTCGTCCAGCGGGTCGGTGGCGTCCAGGCGCAGGGTGGGCACCAGGCGGGACTGCAGGCTGGCCCCCACGACGGCCGACTGGTGCGTGGGCACCCGCGAGCTGACCACCGCCACCCGCAGGGGACGGGTGAGCCCGGCCGGGATCCCCGCCCAGTCGTTGGCCCGCGCGTAGGAGGCCAGCACGGTCGCCCACTCGGCCCGGTCCCACACGAACACCCCGGGCCGTCCGGTGGTGCCGGCCGTGGCCGCGGCCCACCAGCGGCCGTGCCAGGGCACGCCCGGGTCCGCCCCGGACCGGACCAGCTCCGCCAGGTGCGCCTCCAGGTCGTGGCGTCGCAGCCCCGGTACGGTGACCACCTGGTCGAAGTGCTCCATCAACTGCGCCTTGGTCACGGGCGGCAGTTCGGCCAGCGGGGCCCCGAGCAGCCCGGCGTGGTGCGCGCGGTAGAACGCCGAGCGCGCATAGGCCACCCGGCGCAACCGGGCCAGGGCGGCGGCCTGCTCGGCGGCGATCCGGTCAGGATCCCACCGGTCCCGGCGCCGCCACGCCCGGCGGCGCCAGAGCAGGTCCGCCAGCAGGCGGGTGTCCATGGCCGGTCTCCGATCAGCAGTGGGCATGTCCCGGGCCGCGGGCTCCGGGTCGGAAGCGTGGGGAGCGGCGTCGCCGACGGCCGCCCCGCGCTCTCATCTCACCTCCACGGTCGCCATCATCCCCAGGTCCTCGTGGTCCAGGATGTGGCAGTGCAGGACGGTGCGGCCGGCGATGCCCTCGAAGGCCACGCGGACGGTGACCCGGCCGAGGGCCGGGACGGTGACGACGTCGGCCCACCGGGGCTCGTCCCCCGCCCCGTCATCCCCGCCCCCGCCGGACACCACCTGCATCGGCCACACGTGCAGGTGGACCGGGTGGTCCATGGGCGAGGAGTTCACCAGGGTCCACTCCTCGACGTCCCCGAAGGCGGGATCGACGTCGGTGCGCCCGGCGTCGAACTCCCGCCCGTTGACGGTGAAGGACATCATGGACCCGTCCCCGCGCATCATGGCCCCGCCCATGCCGCCCATCGCGAAGTCCAGGGTCCGCCGGCGGGCCACCTCCACCCCGCGCAGGTCCTGCGGCTCGGGACCGGCGGGCACGTCGGCCAGGGCCGGGGCGCGGCCGCCGGTGACCTCGAGGGTGAGCAGGTCGACGGGGCCGGTGCCCCCGGGGCGGCGCCCGCCCATCATGCCGGGCATGGCCCCGCGGTCCACGGGGGACGCCACGAGGGTGGAGGTCCCCTCGGCGGCCTCGACCAGCAGGTCCACGCGGTTGCCCGGGGCCAGCTCCACCGTCCCGGCCTCGACCGGCTGGTGCAGCCGTCCGAGGTCGCGCGCCAGCAGTCGCACCGACTGGCCGTCCAGGCCGAGACGCAGGAAGCGCGAGGGGCACGCGTTGATGATCCGCCAGCGCTCCCGCTCCCCGGGCGCGGCCGCGAGCCGCGGCCGGCGGCGCCCGTTGACGAGCACCAGGGATCCCTCCCGGCCCATCATCCGCTCCATCACGGACGGTTCGGCGAGCTCGCCGGCGGCGGTGAGTGCGAGGTCCGAGACGACGAGGACCCGCTCGCGGCTCACCGGCGGCGGAGCGGCCTCGCGGACGACGATCGCGCCGTAGAGCCCAGCCGCGAGCTGCTCGGCCACGGTGCCGTGGTGGTGGGGGTGGTACCAGTAGGTGCCGGGCGGGTGGTCGGGGGGCAGCACGAACTCGTAGTCGTGCGTGCCGCCCGGCTCGATCGTCACGAACGGGTTGTCCCCGGCGCCCGCGGGGGACACGTGCAGGCCGTGGACGTGGAGGTTCGTGGGGGCTCCCAGGCCGTTGGTCATCCGGACCCGGAGCGTGTCCCCGGGGGAGAGCTCCAGGGTGGGCCCCGGCACCGTGCCGTTGAAGGCCCAGACGTGGGCGGTCCGGCCGTCGATCCCGACGGCGGCGGGAGCGGCCTCGAGGTCCAGGTCGAGCACGCCGCCGGCGCTCGTGAGGACCTCCGGCTCGCCCCAGTCCCCCCCGCCCGTGCCGCCGCTGCCACCGCCGGGTCCACCCCGCGGACCGGTCCCCCACAGGAGCCCGGCGGCGCCGGCGGCGGTCATCGCCCCGCCGGCCAGCCCCCAGCCGAGCACCTGCCGCCGGGAGGGCGGGCTCACGGCCCGTTCCCCTCCAGCAGGCGCCGGCGCTCCTGGAACTCCTCGGCGCTGATCTCGCCGCGGGCGTAGCGCTCCTCGAGGATCTCGCGGGCCCTCGAGGGCGCCGCGCCGGCCGGCGGGGTGCGCGGCCCGTCCTGGCGGCCCGGGCCACCGCGGGAGACGACCAGGACGAGGAGGGTCACGAGGACGACCACGCCCACGATCATCAGGATCCAGAACAGCCAGGCCCAGCCCATGCCCCAGCCCATGCCGTCGCCCCACATCATGACGTCCTCCTCGGTCCGTCGTCCGCGCGCCCTACGGCGCGCCCTGGAGGTCCCCGTCGCTGTTGCGCAGGGACTGCAGCACCGCGCGGAGCCGGGTGCCGGCGTCGTCCGCCACCTCCTGGACGGCCCCGCCCCCGCTCAGGGTGACCATGGCCTGCGGGTCGATGGCCTCCACGGTGGTCGCGCCCGCGGTCGCGGAGCGGCGCACGACCACGTTGCACGGCAGCAGGGCGCCCATCTCGGGCTCCGCGGCGAGCGCCTTGCTGGCCAGCCCGGGGTTGCAGGCGCCGAGGATGACGTAGTCCCCGACGGCGTCGGCCGCCTCCGCGCCCAATTTCTCCTTGAACGTCGCCCGGACGTCGATCTCGGTCAGGACGCCGAAGCCCTGCTCCGCGAGGGCCTCGCGCGTGCGCTCGACGGCGTCCTCGTACGGCAGGTCGACGGTGACGGCGTGGGTGTAGGTCATCGGGGTCTCCCTCTCCTCGGGGGTTCGTCTCGGCGTCGTCTCAACGATCGATCGGCGGCGGGAGGGCCGTCAATCGGCGGGGTGCGCGCACGTCCGCGGGCTCAGCCCAGGGAGGCGAGCAGGTCCGCGCAGGCCTGCTCGCACCGGCGACACGCCTCCGCGCACACCCGGCAGTGCTCGTGCATCTCCGCGTGGGAGGCGCACTCGTCCCCGCAGGTCCGGCACGCGACGCGGCAGGCCTCCAGCACGGCGCGGGTCACCTCGAGGTTGTCACCGGTCTGCCGGGACAGCACCGCCCCGGTCGTGGCGCACACGTCCGCGCAGTCGAGGTTGCGGCGGATGCAGCCGCGCAGGTCGGCCACCATGTCCTCGGCCAGGCACGCGTCCGCGCAGGCGGTACAGGACTGGGCGCACTGGAAGCACGCCTGGATGCACTCCGCCAGCTTCTGGCGGTCGATGTCCCCCAGGTCCTTCGGGTAGGTCTCCAGCATGGAGGTGACGTGATGGGTCATGACATGCTCCTTCCTCGGTTCCGTGCCGGGACGGACCGGCCGGAGCCGGCCGCCACGCACCTGACGGTAGGCACCGGCCGGCGCGGGCCTCAAGGGCTCGTCCGTGAAGGTTCCGTGAAGATGACCGGGGACGGGCGACGGCGCCCCACCGGGCCCGCGGGCCCCCGTCCCGCGACGGCCCATGGTCGGCCTAGGGTGGGAGCGTGAACGAGCTGTGGCCCCTCATCCACGCCGAGCGCGCCGCCCTGGCCGAGGACCTGGTCGGTCTCACGGAGGAGCAGTGGCGGCACCCCACCCTGTCCACCGCCTGGACGGTGGAGGAGGTCGTCGCGCACCTCACGGCGGGGGCCAGCACCGGGCCGTGGGCGTGGATCCGGAGCATCCTCGGCGCGCACCTGGACCCCGCCCTCCACAACGAGCGGCGCCTGGCCGAGCACCTGGGGCCCACGCCGGCACGGACGCTCGAGCGGTTCCGCGCCGTCGTGGACTCCACGACCGCCCCGCTGGGCAGCGTGGCCGCGTGGCTGGCCGAGGTGGTGATCTACGGCGAGGACATCCGCGTCCCGCTCGGCCTGCGGCGCCGGTACCCCGAGGAGGTGCTCGCCACGGTGCTGGACCACCTCGAGTCCTCGAACTTCACGGTCCCCTCCAAGGCCCGCGCGCGGGGACTGACCCTGGTGGCCACGGACCTGTCGCACTGGGCGGGCGCCGGCCCGGAGGTGCGGGGCACCGCGCTGGACCTCGTCCTCGCGCTGGCCGGCCGGCCCGTGCCGCCGGAGCGGTTCTCCGGCCCGGGCGCCGACGACCTCGACACCCGCGGCCACGGACCGTCCCAGCGGCGCTGAGGGGCCGGGCGCGGGCGGCGCCGGGCCGGCGCCGCCCGGCCCGGCGGGTCAGGCGTCGGAGACGGTGAACCGGGTGTTGCGGTGCGCCGGGGACTGCAGCTCGTCGAGGACGGCCACGGCCATGGTGCCGGTGGAGGTGTGGGACTGGCCGTCGGCGGCGGTCAGCAGCTCGTCGGTGCCGAGCCGCGGGGTGGTGGCCTCGCCCGGGGCGAAGGTCATCTGCGGGGAGATGCCGACCCACTCGGCGGTGTCCACCGTGCGCAGGTACTCCAGCTGCCGCAGCTGCTGGGCGGGGATGTTGATCCACGCCTCGGCCCCCGGGATTGCCCGGATGTCCTCGATGGCCAGGGCGCCCGTGGCCGGGTTGGTGAGCGAGCCCGCCCCGAGGATGAAGACCAGCCGCGGCGCGTCCGCGGCCGAGGACGGGGCGGCCTCCACGAGCCGGCGGGAGAGCTCCAGGTGCCGCTCCGCCTCCTGCGGGGCGAAGCCCACGGCGTCCACCACGGCGTCGAACCCGGCGAGGTCCGCGGCGGTCAGCTCGAAGGCGTCCTTGACCACGACGGCGGCGCCGGCTCCCAGCACCTCGTCCGCCCGGGCGGCGTCCCGGACGATCGCGACGGCGTCCTCGCCGCGGCGGACCGCCTCGCGGTAGACGTCCCGGCCGGCCTTGCCGGTGGCCCCGATGATCCCGATCCTCATGTGCTGCTCCTTCGCGGGGGAATGGTTTCCACTTCAACCAACACGGCGGCGGGAGCGGGCATTCCCCCGTCCCCGGCCAAGGGCCCCGTGGCGGGCCCTGTCTGGGCGGCCTCCCGCTCCCCGACGGCCTCAGCCGAGGGCCAGCCGCGCCGCGATGCCCACCATGACCACGCCGATCACCGCGTCCACCACCCGCCACGTGCGCGGGGTGTCCAGGACGGGGGCGAGGGCGCGCACGCCGAGGCCCAGGGTGAGGAACCAGGCGGCGGAGCCGGTGACGGCCCCGGCGGCGAACGCCCACCTCCCGGGGCCGTACGCGTTGGCGAGGGTGCCGATCATGACCATGGTGTCCAGGATCGCGTGGGGGTTGAGCACGGACACGGACAGCCCCGTGAGCACCACGGTGCGCGCCCGGGACCGCGCCCGCGGCGACCGCCCGGGGCGCACGAGCGTCGCGGTGGGGGCACCGCTACCGACCGCCACCCCCGGCGCGGGCGGCGCCGACGGCATCGCGGGCACCGCGCCCGCCCCGGCGAGCGGGCCGGCGTCGGGCCCCTGGCTCCCCGGCCGGGAGTGGGCGGACCGGGAGAAGGCGGACCGGAACGAGCCGACGGCGAACCAGAGCAGGTAGGCCACGCCGCCCCACGTCAGCGCGGGAACCAGCCACGGGACCCGCTCGGCGAGCACACCCACCCCGGCCGTGCCGGCGAAGACCATCACGAGGTCCGCGGCGAGGCAGACGGCCAGGGTGAGCGCGAGCCGGTCACGGCGCAGGGCCTGGCGCATGATGAACAGGCCCTGGGCCCCGATGGCCACGATGAGGGCGAGGCACGTCACCAGCCCGGTCAGGAAGATCGTCACGCCCACACGCTAGGGAGGCGGAGCCCGTCCGCTCCACCTGCATATCCTTCAGGGTCCTAAGCTTTCCTTCATGAACACGGAGCACCTGCGCGCCCTCGCGGCGGCCGTGGACGAGGGCACCTTCGACGCCGCCGCAGCCACGCTGCGCATCTCCGGCTCGGCGTTCTCCCAGCGCATCCGCTCGCTCGAGCGGGACGTGGGGCAGGTGCTGCTGACGCGCACGGTCCCGGTGGGCACGACGTCGGCGGGAGACCGGATGCTGCGGCTCGCCCGGCAGGTGGCGGTCCTGGAGGACGAGGCCCGCCGTTCCCTCGGGCAGGGCACCGGGGGGCGGGCCGTGCTCTCGGTGGCGGTCAACGCGGACTCCCTGGCGACGTGGTTCGTGGAGGTGCTCCGCCAGGCGGCCACGTGGGACGACGCGGTGCTGCAGCTGCACCTGGAGGACCAGGAGCACACGCACGAGCTGCTGCGCCAGGGCACGGTGATCGCGGCGGTCACGGAGGACCCCAGTCCCGTCTCGGGCTGCGTGTCCATGGAGCTCGGCGCCATGACCTACGTGCCCGTGGCCGCCGCGTCCCTGCTGGACCGGTACCGCGACGCGGACGGGACCGTGGACTTCGGGGCCGTGCCCGTCCAGGACTTCGGCAGCCGGGACGGCCTGCAGCGCGCCCGGCTGGACGCCTGGCGCGCGGCCCGCCCGGGCCGGGACGCCGACCCGCCCCGGCACCAGGTGCCCACGGTCGGCGGGTTCAACGCGGCGGTCGCCGCCGGGCTCGGCTGGGGCATGTTGCCGGTCGGCCAGCTGCCCCCGGGCGTGCTGGAGGGCACCCACCCGGACCTCGTGGTCATCCCGGACCTCGACCGCGCCCGGGTCCCGCTCCACTGGCAGCGCTGGTCCGCCGGCACGCCCACCCTGGACCGGCTCACCACCGCCGTGCAGCAGGCCGCGCGCGCCATGGCCTGAACCGGCGCACGGTGGGCAGCGGCAGCCTCGCGCCCCCCGGCCCGGGCCACCGCCCGGCATCCGCCCTGCACCCGCCCCCGCGCAACATGGCCGCCCGACGGCGGTCCGTGGTGTGGACTGGACCTCCCGGCCCGCACCCCCGCGGACCCCGCCCGAAGGACCACCGCATGACCCCGACCACCCCCTCCACCCCGCCGTCCGTGCTGCTGCTGGGCTTCGGCGCGATCGGCCGGCAGGTCGCGCTCCGGCTCGCCCCGGAACGGGAGGCCGGGGCCCTGCGGCTGCGGGCCGCCGAGCGGAAGGTCGCCGCCCACCGGGACCGCGTGCTGCCCGGCGTCGGGATGGTCACCACCGGGGACGAGGCCGGCTGGCCGCGCTGGGAGGAGGCCCTGGCGGAGGCGGACCTCGTGGTGGAGTGCGCCGGCGTCGCGGCCGCCCGCGAGTACGGGCCGGCCGTCGTGGCCGGCGGCACGGACCTCGTGCTAACGAGCGTGGGCGCCCTGGCGGATCCGGAGACCGCCCGGCGCCTGCTGGCCGGCCCCGGGCGCCTGTGGGTCACCGCCGGGGCGATCGGCGGATTCGACGTGCTCGGTGCGGCCGCGGACGCCGACGGGCTCGACGACGTGCGCATCCGCACCACCAAGGTGCCCACCTCGCTGGTGCAGCCGTGGATGTCCGAGGCCGAGGCCGCCACGCTGCGCGCCCTGCGCCCCGGCGACGAGCCGGTGACCGTGTTCGCCGGCGACCCGGCCGCCGCGATCGAGCGGTTCCCCGCCAACGTCAACGTGGCCATCGGCCTGGCGTGGGCCACGCGGGGCCGGCCGGCCGCCGTCGGGACCACCCCCGCCGAGTCCGCCCCCGAGAGCACGGGCGGGCAGGCTCCGGCGCCCCAGGACGCCCCCGGGGCCGCCGAGGCCGCCCTGTTGCAGGCCTCCCTGGAGCGGGTGCGCGTGGAGCTCGTCGCCGATCCGTCCGTGGTCCGCAGCCGCCACGAGGTGCTCGCCACGGGCCCGGCCGGACGCTTCGAGCTGTCCTTCGAGTCGGCCCCGAGCCCCGAGAACCCGAAGACCTCGGGCCTCACGGCGCTCTCGGTCACCCGGACGGTCCGCGAGGCCCTCGCCGCCCGCCACGGCTGACGCCCCGCGCCACGCCATCCCCTCAGGTCACGTACACGACCGGCGTCGCGTCTCGCGGCGTGTCGCACCCTCCGTCGTGCACGTGACTGCGAGTGGGGCGCACCCACGGCCGCCGCCCCGAGAGTCACGGACACGACCGGCGTCGCCTCCTGCGGCGTGTCGCCCCCTCCGTCGTGTCCGTGACGAGGGATGGAGCCGCAGCGGCGCCGGGGCTCCCGGTCAGGAGACGGCGGTCTGCGCCGTGCCGGCGGACAGCGCGGCGACGGCCTCGTCCGCCCAGGGCAGCGCCAGGTCGGCGGCGAGGTCGCGACCGCCGGCGTCGTGCCGGCCGTACGCCCCGACCCGCTCGGCGCCGCACTCCCGCAGAGCCTGCTCCAGCACCTCGGAACCGCGCGAGTAGGTCGCGTGGTACGAGCGGTCGCCGAGGCCGAACACCGCGAACCGCAGCCCCGTGAGGTCCGGCCGGGCGGCGAGCAGCCCGGCGTGGAAGGCCCGGGCGGACGTGGGCAGTTCGCCGTCGCCGTACGTCGAGCTGATGAGCAGGTGGGGGCGGGACGGGTCCAGTGCCCCCGGGACCGCGGGGTCGACGCCGGCCAGGTCCACCACCTCGACCGCGTACCGGTCCGCGAGGTGGCCGGCCACCTCCTCGGCCACCAGCTCGGCGTTGCCGGACTCGGTGGCGAACAGGACGGTCAGCGGAGGCCGGTCCGCTCCGGCGGCGTCGCCGGAGGCGAGGCCGGACGCGGCGTCGCCGGAGGCGAGGCCGGACGCGGCGTCGCCGGACGCCGGGGCATCCGTGGTGGTCCCCGCCGCGGTGGCCGTGCCGCCGGGTTCCGTGCCCCGGGCACCGGCGGGGGCGTGGTGCGGGGCGGCGGTGGCCGAGGCGGCGAGCAGGCGCAGGTGCCGCCGGTCGAGCAGCTTGGCCCGGGCCCGGCCGACGGGGGCCGCGGCCCGTTCCACCGCGTCGATGCGCCGCCAGCCGTCGTAGTCGGTGGCGCGGCCCAGGTAGGGCCGAAGCTCCACGAGCCCGGCCCGCCGCCGCCCCGCCGCCGGGACGCCCGGGGTCCCGGCGAGAGCCGTGTCCGCGCCACCGCCGCCGCCACGGCCATCTCCGCCGTCCACGCCCCCGCCCTCGCCCGCGCCCTCGCCGAGATCCTCCGCAATGGCCTCGGCGAGCTGCCGGGCATCGGTCCGCTGGGACGGGATGGTGCCACGCGGCCCCCGCCGGGCCCAGCCCGCGACGTACAGCCCCGGTCCGACCCGCCCGGACTCCCGGGCCTCCTCCTTGAGGGCCGGCAGGGCGGCCACGAGGTCGTCCTCGCCCGCCCGGAAGCCGATCGCCGTGACGACGCTGTCCACCGCGAGCCGCACGCCCGGTTCCGCGCCGTCGGCCGGGCGGTCGCAGGAGGCGATCTCCAGGCCGGTCACGCGGGACCGCTCGCCCTCGCCGGACGGGGCGCCGCCGCCGTCCGCCCCGGCGCCACGGCCCGCGGCGTGCCGTGAGACCGGCGTCGCGTCGTCACCGAGGACCCGCGTGGGCGCGTGGCCGAACCACCAGTGGACGCGGAGCCGCGCGGGGGCCGGATGCCCCTCCTCGCCCGGGGCCTCCGCGCCACCGTTCACCTCGCCCGGGTCCCCGCCCGGATGCCCGGCGCCCGCGCCGGTCCTGCCCCGGAGCAGCTCGGCGACCACGGCCGAGCGGGGATCGCCGGCCGCCCCGAGCTGCCCGGCCTCCACGCCGTGCACCACGTGCTCCACCCCGGGCAGGTCCAGGACCTCCCGCAGCATCACGGGGTCGAACTTCGCCCGCGCCGGCAGGGACCGGCCGACCACGTGCACGGTGGTGAGCCGCCCGGCCAGGGCGGCGTGGGCGGCGTCGTGCACGTCCGAGCCGTCGAGGTCCCGGGTCGTCTTGGCCAGCAGGCGGACCACGTCCATGGCCACGTTGCCCATCCCCACCACGGCCGTGGTCCCGCCGAGCTCCGGGACGGCGGTGGCCGCGCCCCGGGCTCCTCCGCACGTCTCCGGCTCCGCGTTGAGCCAGCGGGTGAGCTCGCCCGAGCCGACCACCCCGGGCCGGTCCGCCCCGGGGACGGCCAGCGCCGCGTCCCGGCGCAGTCCCGTGGCGAGCACGACGGCGTCGAACGCCCCGCGCAGCTGCTCCAGGGTCAGCTCCGCGCCCTCGGCGTCCTGCGAGCGCACGGCCGGGGCGGACTGGGCGGGCCGGCCGTGCAGCACCACGTCCTCGGCCGCGGCGCCGGTGTGCACGCGGGTGGAGCCGACGAAGTGGACCCCCTCCTGCTCGAAGAGGCGGGCGAACTGGTCGGCCACCGCCTTGGTGCCCTGGTGGTCGGGGGCCACACCGTAGCGCACCAGCCCGTAGGGCTCGGGGCGGGCGTCGAACACGGTGACCTGCGCGCCGGGCAGCCGCCGGCGGACCGCCTGCGCGGTGTAGCAGCCGGCCGGCCCGGACCCGACGACGGCCACCTGCGGCCCGCGCGCGGCCCCGGGCTCCGGGGCACCGTGCCCGGAGCGCCCGGCGACCGGCACGGCCGGGGCCCCGGCCGCCGTCGCGCCCCCCGAGGACCCGACGCCCCAGGTGACGGGGAACTCGTCCATGCCGCGGAAGACCCAGCCCCCGGCGCGCGGGGGGCGCTCCGGGTGCAGGTCCAGGCCCGGCAGGGCGGCGAACAACCGCGGCAGGGCGACGTCGGCCACCTCGGCCCGGGCGACCCAGGCGCCGAGGCACACGTGCACGCCCTTGCCGAAGGCCAGGTGCGCGCCCTCGCCGGAGCGGGTGACGTCGAACCGGGCGGGGTCGCGCCACTGCGCCTCGTCCCGGTTGGCCGAGAGCAGGCAGATGCCGAGGCGGGCCCCGGCCGGCAGGTGGACCCCCTGGAGGGCGACGTCCCGGGTGACCTGGCGGGAGTACATGCCGATCGGCGCCACCCAGCGGATGGACTCGTCGAACACGGCGTCCCACAGGGCGGGGTCGGCCTCCACCAGCCGGCGCTGGGCCGGGTCGCGCAGCAGGGCCCAGGCGGCCACCCCGATCGCGTCGCGGGGTTCGTTGAGGCCCCCGCCGATGGTCATCTTGAGGTTCGCCCGGATGGACTCCACCGGCATCTGGTAGTCCGGCAGGGCCACGAGCGCGGAGAGCAGGGAGTCGTCCGGGTGGGCGCGGTGCCAGTCGAGCATCTCGTCCAGGGCGGCGTCCACCTCGTCGAAGGAGGCCTCGCCCCGGGCCCACACCTCGGGGTCGTCCGCGTAGTTGCCGGTGGCGTCGATCATCGTCTGCGACCAGCGCTGCAGGTCCTGCTGGGTGACGTTGTGCAGGCCCGTGATCGCGCGCAGGTTCTCCGCGGCGTAGGGGGCGGCGAAGTCCCACACGAGGTCGGCGCCGGGGCCCTTCTCCCGCAGCTCGGCCAGGTACCGGTCCGCGTTGCGCTCGAAGACCGGCCGCCAGGCGCGCTTGACCACGGAGGGCCGCAGCACCGGCTGCCACGCGCGGCGCTCCACGAGGTGGTCCGGGTCGTCCTTGCGCAGCATCGAGTGGCCCATGGCGCGGATCATCAACGATCCCCGCTCGTTGGCCGAGAACGTCTCCTGGTCCATCTCGGTGTCGTGCACCGCGGCGTAGGAGGTCACGAGGTAGCGGCCGACCGCGGGCACCCAGTGCACGCCGCCCTCGGCGCGCAACCGCTCGAAGACGGGGAACGGGTCCGCGTAGAGCTCCGGGATGGTGACCCAGTCGGCCACGGGGGCCGGACGGCCGGCGACGGCGGCCGGTCCGGTTCCCGCGCCCGGTCCCCGCGCGGGGGCGGCGGGCGCCGGGCGGGCGGGGGCGGAGGGCAGCGGGCGTGCGGCGACGGCGTCGGTCATCTCAGGCGTCCTGGTCGGGGATCGGTCGTGGCGTGGGTCGTGGCGTGGGTCGGAGCGTGGGTTGCGGGCGCGTGTCGGCCGGGGCGGCGAGGTGCACCGCGAGGGGTGCCAGCGGCGTCCCCTCCCGGTAGTGGCCGAGGAACAGGTCGGCGCCGGCCTCGGTGAGCCGCGGGGCGGGATACGTGAGGACCGGCCCGCTCCGGACGGCCTCCCCGAGCTCGGCCAGGACCAGGCGGGTCCCCGGCTCGAAGGGATCGTCGATCGTCAGCACCGGGCCCGCGGCGGGGGTGGGGCGGGCGTCGGGGACGTGGCGGGCCTCGAGCGCGGGCGCGGCGAGGGTGAGGGCGAGCAGGCCGTGGTGACCGGTGAAGTGCACGGAGCCACGGCAGCGCAGCACGGGCTCCCCTGCGGCGGTCGCGGCCATGCCGTCCGGCTCCCGGCCGTCGGACGCGCCGTCGGCCTTCCCACCCTCGGCCACGGCGCCCGCGGCCGCGGCCGACGGGAAGGAGATCCGGCCGTCGGGGAGGACTGCGGCTCCGTCCTCGGCGTCGATGCGGCCGTCCGGCAGGCGGGACACGTAGGCGGCAAATCCCTCGTGGAAGGCCCACGCGAGGCCGCGGGGCGCCCCGGCCACGGCGCCGGTCCCGGTGGCGGAGGGTGCGGCAGTGGCGGTCATCGGTGCTCCTCAGTGCTCCTCGGTCGGGCCGGGCGGGGCCGGTCGTGTCCGGGGCGGCGCCCGGACGGTGGCCGCCGGGGCCGGACGCCTCCGGCCCCCACCCCACTGTGATCCGCACCTCAACTACAGTGCAACTGACCATTTCTGCTCACCAACCGCAGGAGCGTTGCGTTATGGACCACCCCTCGCCCGGCCCCGGCCCCCGGTTCACCCTGCGGCAGCTCGAGCTGTTCGTGGCCGCGGCCGAGCAGGGCTCCTTTACCCGGGCGGCCCAGCAGCTCTTCGTGACGCCCAACGCCGTCGCCCAGGCCGTGGGCGAGCTCGAGGGGATCCTCGGCGTGACGCTGGCCGTCCGCCGCCGGGCCCGGGGGCTGACCCTCACCCCCGCAGGGACGAGGCTGCTCGAGGGGGCCCGCGCGCTGCTGCGGCAGGCGACCGACCTGGGGCTCAGCGTCGGGGAGGGCGCCGGGGAGCCGTCCGGACCGGTCGCCGTCGGGTTCTACTCGACGCTGGCGCCCACGCTGGCCCCCGAGCTCTGGGAGCGGCTGGCCGAGCGTCACCCGGACGTGGAGCTGTCCGTGGTCGAGGGCACCACCGACGAGCTCGTGGACCAGCTGCACGCCGGCCGGCTGGACCTGCTGATCGCCTACGAGGTGGCCCTGCCGCCGGGGCTGGCGGTCCGCCCGCTCTTCACGGCACGCCCCTGGGTGGTCCTGCCCCGCCCACACCGCCTGGCCGGGGAACGGGCGGTGGACCTGCGGGACCTCGCGGACGACCCGCTCGTGCTGTTCGACCTGCCGCCCAGCGGCCGGAACACCCTGGAGCTGCTGCGCCGGCGCGGCGTCCGGCCGCGGATCGCGCACCGCACCACGGACTTCGAGCTCGTCCACTCGCTCGTCGGCCGCGGGATGGGCTACGGCATCCAGCTGCAGCGGTCCGTGGTGGAGGTCAGCCGGGAGGGGCGTCCACTGGCGATCCTGCCCATCACGCCGGAGCCGGAAGCCGAGCCCGTGGTCGTCGCGTGGGCCGGGCAGGTGCCGCTGACCTCGCGCGCGGGGGCCGTCGTCGCGCTCGCGCGGGAGTGCCTGCCGGCGCGGTGACGGGACGGCCGGCCCCGGGCCCGGAGGAGCCCGGCCGCGCCGCCGGGACGCCGGGCTCAGTCCTCCGGGATCGCGTACTCCGAGCTGGAGGCCGTCCGCTCGAGCAGCGCGGCGTCCACGAGGTACCGGCGGAGCATCGCCACGTCCGGGTGGAACACGCGCAGCCGCTGGTTCAGCTCCGCCTCCGTCAGCACCTCGCCGGGCTCGAGCGCGTGGTCGCGCACCCAGCGCAGCAGCTCGTCCCGTGCCGTCGGCGCCGCGGGCATCGCGGTGATGCGCGGCCCGTCCAGGAACCGCCCGACGCCGGCCCGGCCCCCGGGGGAGGTTCCGCCCGGTCCCCTACCCACCCCCTCGGGCGACTGCGCATGCTCGGGCGGGGCGAGGGGCGCGCGCAGGGCGGCGCCGTCCACGGCGAGGGAGCCGTCGTCGCCCTCGACCAGGACGCCCAGCTCCACCCAGGCCTCGACGGCACGGCGTTCGCGGGCGTTCAGCTCCCCGCGCGCGGCCTGGTCCAGCCGGCCCAGCGCCGCGTAGGCGAAGACGGTCCGGGATGCCTCGTTGCCCAGCGCGGCCAGCACCGGCCTCCACCCGGCCACCCTCAGCACCCCGCCGGAACGGGGGTGCCTGCCTGCGGGCGGACGCCGGGGACCGGGGAGGCACCACCGGGGGCGGCCCAGGACCTCGGGACGGTCATGGTCGGCTCCTCAGCTCGCGACGGCGGTCAGCACGGCGGCCCGGCAGGACCGTGCGCCGCGGCGGGCCACCGCGGAGCCGGCCACCCCAGTCTCCCCGCGGGGACGGCCGGGCAGCGAGAGCCGGTCGACGCCCGGGGCGCCGGGCCCGGAGGGCGGGCTCCGACACTGGCCCGGGCTCCGGGCCCACGGCCCCGACCGGGGGTGCGACCATGGAGCATGCGCCTGACCGTCTACACCGGCTCGTCCTCCGGACTGGATCCGCTCTGGACCGAGACCGCGCACGCGCTGGGGCACGCCCTCGGCGCGGGCGGCCACCACCTCGTGTACGGCGGCGGGCAGGTGGGGCTCATGGGCACCTTGGCAGACGCGGCGCTCGAGGCCGGCGCCCCGGTCACCGGCGTCATCCCCGCCGCGCTCGTGGAGGCCGAGCACGCGCACCCGGGACTGACGACGCTCGAGGTGGTGGCCGACGTCGGCGAGCGCAAGCGCCGCCTGGCCGACCTCGGCGAGGCGATGGTCGCCCTGCCCGGGGGTGCCGGCACGCTCGAGGAGTTCTTCGAGTCCTGGACGTGGCAGCAGCTGGGGGTGCACGCCAAGCCGGTGGCGCTCTACTCCCCCGGCGGCTTCTGGGACCCGCTCACCGGGATGCTGGACCACCTCGTGGAGTCCGGGTTCCTCCGCCGCTCCTTCCGCGAGGGACTGATCGTGGCCGATACCCCGGACGGGCTGTTCCGCGCGTTGCGGGAGTGGATGCCGCCGGAGCGGTGAGCCTCCCGGCGCCGGCTCAGGACCCGGCGAGCATGTCCAGCACGAGCGGCTTGACCTGCGCGCCGTAGAGCTCGATCGAGTCCACCATGTACTCGTGCGGCAGCGAGCCGTTGCCGTACTTCATGCCGAAGCGGCTGGCCCCCAGGGCGCGCACGCTGCGGGCCACCTTGCGGGCCACGGTCTCCGGGGAGCCCAGGTGCAGCGCGCCATGCTCGATCTCCTGGCGGAACTGGATGGGGCTCGGCGCCGGCCAGCCGCGCTCGGCGGCCATCTTGCGCATGTTGAACTCCCAGTGCGGGTAGTACCGCTCGGCGGCCTCCTCGTCCGTGGGACCCACGAAGCCGTGGGAGTGCACGGCCACCCGGCGCGGCTCGAGCCCGGCCTCGTCCACGGAGCGGCGGAAGAGCTCGGCGAAGGGGGCGAAGCGCTCCGGGGCTCCGCCGATGACGGCCAGCTCCAGCCCGAACCCGTGCCGCGCGGCCCGGACCACGGAGGCCGGGGTGCCGCCCACGGCGACCCAGGCCGGCAGGCCGTGCTCGTGGGCCGTCGTCGGGAAGACGGACTGGCGCTGCAGGGCCGCGCGGGTGCTGCCCTGCCAGGTCACCGGCCCCTCGCCGCGCAGCCGCGCGAACAGGTCCAGCTTCTCCTCGAAGAGCCGCTCGTAGTCCTGCAGGTCGTAGCCGAACAGGGGGAAGGACTCGATGAAGGAGCCGCGGCCCAGGGAGATCTCGGCACGGCCGGCGGAGACCGCGTCCAGGGTGGCGAAGCGCTGGTACACCCGGACCGGGTCGTCCGAGGACAGCACGGTCACGGCGGAGGTCAGCTTGATGTCCCGCGTCTGCCCGGCGATCGCGGCGAGCACCATCTCCGGGGCGGAGACCGTGTAGTCGGGGCGGTGGTGCTCGCCGATGCCGATGACGTCCACGCCGGCCCGGTCCGCCACGACGCCCTCGGCGACCACGTTGCGCAGCACCTCGGGGTGCTCCAGCGGGCGCCCCTGCAGGTCGTGGGTGACGTCCCCGAAGGTGTGCACGGCGAACTCGACGGTGCCCTCCGGCAGGGAGTCGGCGCGCTCGGTGCCGGGGTTGGGCCGGGGCGCGGCGAGCGCGGCGGGCGCAGCGGGGCGCGCGCCGGCGTCGGGTCCGACGGCGGCCCGCGGGTCCGGGGTGGGGAGCGGCTGGGCGTGGGGGCGGGGGTTCTCGGTCACGGCGGCGTCAACGTCCCGGCTGGGCGAATCATTCCTTCAAGCTTTAACTTAGTATCCGCCGGGCTCAGCGCACGCGGAACACCTCGATCCGCACCCCGCCCGGCCGGCGCTCGCCCGTGCCGAGGAACAGGCTCCGGTTCATCCACGCGTACGGGCCGGACTCGTCGGCCGAGAGCTCGGGGACACACCGGAAGTAGATGCGGGCCGGGTCCACCGCCTGGCCGGACATCAGCGCGCGCAGGTCCTCCGGGCTGCCGGTGCGCAGCGCGCGGTTCTCCACCAGTACCCGGTGCCCGCCCTCGAGCTCGAGGACGTAGTTGGCCTGCAGGTGGGCGACGTCGGCGGTGGGGTAGCGCTGGAAGTCCGCGCCGGCGTCGAGCACCACCCCGACAATGCCGGGGCCGGTCACCCGGCCCCCGCGGATGGGGGCGACGCGGCGCGCGCCCTGGGCGGTGGTGCCGATGTCCACGGTCTCGCTGACCTCGACCTCGATGGTGGCGACGAAGTCCAGCGCGGGCGGGGCGGGGGTGGGGTCCTCGGCGGTCATGGGACGATCCTGACACGGACGCCCCCGGAAGATCACTCCACGCTGCGCGTCAGGGCGGTGAGGAACTTGGCCACGGCCGCCAGTTCCTCCGGGGAGAGGGACTCGGCGGCCTCGAGCATGCGCCGGTGCATGGCCCCGAGCGTGGAGCGCACGTCCTCGTCGCTCTTCTGCGTGGGCTCGATGGACACCGAGCGCCGGTCGTCCGGGTGCGCCACGCGCTGGGCGTAGCCGTCCCGCACGAGACGGTCCACGAGCGCGCTGGCCGAGGCGCTCGTGATCTCCAGGACCTGGGCCAGGTCCCGCTGGCGGACCCGCTCCCCGGCGCGGGTGGCGCGCAGCAGGTAGCGCAGCGCCACGAGGTCGGTCTCCCCCATGCCCATGGAGTCCCGCGTGCGGGTGCGCATCCGCCGCTCGGCGTCCCGGTACTTGCGCAGCAGGTTGAGCACGTCCACGGGCTCCGGCCCCCCGCCGGCGTCGACATACCAATAGCCCGATCCGGGCTCGCGCTTGTCCCCGATGATGGTCCCGGCTCCCCTCGGTCGCAGGTCAGAGGCAGCTGGGGCGATTTGCCGCCCACTCCGGAAGATGTATAGGCTGCCTAACAGATAGCTGTTCAACCAATTATATCGCAGTCCGTGGTGCCTCGGCCGAACCTGCGCCGGGCTCCCCCGGAGCGTGCGGGGAGGACCGGAGTCATGAGCATGAACACCGACGGACAGCAGGAGCAGGACACCACGGTAGCGGCAGGCGCCGACTGGACGTCCCGGGCCCACACCCTGGCCCACAGCGCCTCGCGCGCCACAGAACTCGTCCCGGGCGTGGTGTCCGCGGACTTCCGGATCTCGGGCAGCCCCAGCGCGCCGGCCCTGGAGATCGACTGCACCCTCGCCCGGGGCGAGGACCCCACCCCCGTCATCGAGATCGTCACCCACTCCACGGTGGAGGACCTCGAGGAGCTGATCGGGGTGCCCTTCGCCCGCCGGGACATCCAGGTGATGATCGCCGAGGAGGAGGTGCCCGAGACCACCCCGCTCACGATCGTGCCGGCCACGGTCACCCCGGCGGCGGGCCTCGCCGCCGCGGCGTTCGGGGCCCCGGCCACGGGGGTGGACGGCACGGCCGCGCTGGACCTGGCGGTCGCGTCCTAGGCGTACCCGGACGGCCGCGCGCCACGGGTCCCCGTGGTCAGTCCCGGGGATCCGCCGGGGACTGCCCACCGTCCCGGCGGGCGACCGGCGCCGCCGGGCGGTCCTCGGCCAGCATCCTCCGGGCCTCGGCCAGGGCCCACGCGGCATCCTCCTCGTCCACCCGGGCGAGGGTGAGCAGGTTGGCGATGCGCTGTTCCCGGGCGAGCCGCTCCGTGCTGTCCGTCAGGCCGATCATCGCCAGCACGCGCGCGTGGGCACGACGGCCCCGTGCCTTGGTGCTCGCGTCGTTCACCTTGGTGTCACCGAGGACCGCCAGGGCCCGCGCCAACAGCTCATTCACTTCCGTACCCCCGTCACGCTCTTCGTCTGGTGCCCCGGCGGGCAGCGGCCCGTCCCGCGCCGCCCGGGGTGATCCGTGACTCTAGCAACGGCCCGCGGTGACGGTCGCCACATGGTGTCACACGGTGGCACCCGCCTCCCGGCTCAGTTCCCGCACGGCATCGCGCGGAAGACGCCGTCCCGGGGCCCGGCCCAGACGGCCCCGCCGCCGGGGCAGGCGGCCACCTCGAACGCCATGCCGTCCCGCTCGGCCCGCAACCGGCCGTCGTCGTCCTGGACGATGTCCCAGCCGGCCGCGGGCAGGGCCTGGCGGTAGTGGCCCAGGGCGTCCACGCCGGCCCCGGTGACGAAGCGGACGTCGCAGCCGTCCACCCCCACGGAGGCCTCCCCGCCGAAGGAGCCGACGTGCTCGATGGAGTCGAAGACCGCCTGGTACTCCCGCACGGCGGCCAGCCGATCCCCGGTGAACCCCTCGGTGAGGCAGTGCGGCGCGGTGGTGAACTGCTCCTGGGCCTTCTGGCGCAGCGCCCACGGCGTGGCGGCGATCATCGCCACCACCATGAGGACGGGCACGGCCACGGCGGTCGCCCGCACCCAGGGCAGGGGCAGGAGCACCGCGGCCATCAGGCCGAGGAACCCCACGAGGGCCACGGGCAGCAGGGAGGAGGCGAGGACGCGGGCGATGCCCTCGAGCGGGCCCTCGGTGATGTCCCCGTACTCGGCGGTGAAGGCGTAGTGGAACCACACCGCGATCCCGGCCACCACGACGGCGGCCCCCAGCAGCACCGCGGACGTGACGGTGCGCGTCCGGCGCGGTCTCGTCACCTGCATGGCCATGGCTCATCCTACGGCGCTGACGAGGGCCGTCCCAGCCCCGAGACCTCAGCGGTTGCGGGAGAACAGCAGGGCCGCGGACCCCGCCGCGAGGACCCCCAGCAGGACCACCGCGGCCGGCACGAGCCCCCACAGGTCCCCCACGAGGCCGAGGGACACCGTGAACACGGCCAGGCAGAGGTAGGCGATCGCGAAGTACCGGCTCATCCACGGCCCGGCCCGCTCCGGGCGCCGGCGGATGAGCGAGCCCATCTCCTGCGTCGCGCTGAGGTACGTGAACCCGTGCCCGACGCCGGCCCCCACCGAGGCGAACAGCGCCAGCCACAGGTTCCCCGTCAGCAGCATCGCGGCGAAGCCGGCGATCCCGAGGACGAGGAATCCCAGGCCCAGCCGGCGGGCGAGCGGGACGGCCACCCCGCGCGATGCGACCTGGACCACGCCGGCCACGGCCAGGACGATGGCCACGATGCCGCCGAGGGCCGTGAGGCTGTCCACGCCGAGGGCCGCGCCGAGGAGCCCGGGGCCCACGGACTGGTAGAGCCCGACGAGGGACCAGCTGGCGCCGGCGGTCAGGCTGATGGCGAGGTGCCCGCGCGGCTCGACGTCGGCCTGCCCGGTGGCGCCGGACCCGGCGGCGGAGGCGTCGGCCGCCGGGGGCACGGGGGCATCGGCCGCCGCGGACGCCACGGCGTCACGGGCGGTGGACGAGGCCCCGTGGACCGTGACGAGGCCCAGCACGAGGGTCAGGGCCACGGCGGCGCCGACCATCGGCAGGGTGGTGCCGCCGGAGGCGTCGGCGAGCAGGCCGGCGCCGACGGGCCCCAGGCTGGCCCCGAGGATGGCGGTCAGGGTGACGAGCAGGGCGGTCGTCGTCCGGGGCCGCGGCGGCACGGCCTGGTACAGCGCGGCACTGCTGGCGGCCATGATCACCCCCAGCCCCAGGCCCTGCACCAGGCGGGCGGCGACCAGCGTGACGGGGTCCGCGGCCACGGCGAGCACCAGCGCGGCGACGACCGATCCGGCGGTCGCCCAGCCCAGCAGGAGCCGGGGGCCGGTCCGGCCGAGCCACCGGCCGGTGAGCACGAGGCCCGGGACGAGGCCCGCCACGTAGGCGGCGTAGACGAGGGTCTGGGTGGTGGCGCCGAAGCCCAGCTGCTCGCGCCAGGCGGCGTAGAGCACGGTGGGCGCGTTGACGGCGGCGAAGGCGACGATGGCGGCCAGGAAGCTCGTGATCCGGGGAACCGGTCGCGCCTCGGCCACTCGCACCCCTCCTCCGGTGACCGGCCACTCAGGGGGACCGGCCCGCCTCACGCTCGCCGTCGCCGTCGCGACACGCCGGGGCGGACCGCCACCGGCGCGCTCCCGATGCTACTGGCGCGGCCCTCCGGGCCAACCCCGATGACGCCCCGCCCCGCCCGGGACATGCGGGGACGGCGGGCCGACCCCGGGCCGCCCCGCCGGTCACGCCGCGGAGGGCGCGCTCAGCTCCCGCTCGTCGATGCGGGCGTCCCGCCCGTGCCGGGGGTGCCGCCCTCGCCGGTGGCGGAGGACTCGTCGTCCTCGACCAGGACGTAGCGGTACCCCTCCTGGAACGGCTTGGGCTGGCGGCGCCACGGCGGAGGGGACTGCTCGCCCGCATCCCCCTCGACGTCCTCGCCGGCGGCGCGGCGGACCTCGGGCGGCGGCTCCCTGCCCTCCGTCCGGTAGGCCGTGGCCACGCGCTGGGCGCGCTCGACCCTCAGCTGTTCACGGGGGTTCAGGCTCGGCTGGCGGCTGGCGGGGCCGTAGACGTCGTTCGCGGCGTAGCGGATGCGCCACAGGATCCGGTAGCCGAGGGACAATCCGGTGTTGTCCTTGACGAGCGGATGGACCCTCTCGTATTCATGCATGGCATGCCTCCCAGGGGACTGCCGTTGCGGCAGCAGCGGCCACGCCCCCAGTCTAGGATCGCGCCGCTCCGGGGTGAACGGCTGCCGCCCCGGACGGCGGGGCGAGCCCGGGCGGTCGGCGGGGTGGACCAGGCGGGCGAGACCCGGCCGGCGGGACCGGGCCGAGGCGGTCAGGCCGGCTTGGTGGCCCAGTGGATGGCGAGGGTGCCGAACAGGTGGGTCTCGTGGCCCACGTCCACGAAGCCGGCGTCCTCGAGCAGTGCCTGGATCTCGGCGGGGGTCTTGAAGCCCCGGCTGGACTCCGAGAGGTACTCGTAGGCGGAGGAGTCGCCGGTGATGAGCCGGGACAGCCTCGGGACCACGTACTTGATGTACGCGGTGGAGAACGGCTTGACGATGTTGTCCGGGGCCGGCGAGGTCTCCAGCGCCACCATCCGCCCGCCGGGCCTGAGCACGCGGAACTGCTCGGCCAGCGTGGTCGGGATGTCCGCGACGTTGCGCAGCAGGTAGCCGTGGGTGACGGCGTCGAAGGTGGCGTCCGCGAAGGGCAGGTCCATGGCGTCGGCCTCGACCCACGTGATGCGCTCGCCGCCGGGGCGGGCCTTGCCCACCTCCATCATCTCCGGGGCGAAGTCCGCTCCCGTGACCTGTGCCCCGTAGTGCGAGCGCAGCACCTCGAGGGCGATGTCCCCGGTGCCGGTGGCCAGGTCCAGCACCACCGGGGCGTCCGGCAGCTGGGCCCGCTCGACCGTGCGCCGCACGAACCGAGGCTCCTGGCCCCACGTCATGACGAGGTTCATCAGGTCGTAGCGGGAGGCGATGCCGTCGAACATCGAGGAGACCCGGGCGCCGTGGTCGGCGGACCGCGCCTCGGACGGGGCACCGGACCGCCCCGCGTCGGCCGGCGGCGCGTCACGTCGCGTCACGTCGGCGGGCTGGGCGTCTTCGGGGACCGGCTGCTCGCTGCTCACGGGCTCCACGCTAGCCGCTGCCCGGTCCGCCCGCGCGCACGGCACCCGCCGCGCCCCTTGCGCCGTCATGGTCCAGGAGACACGTCACCGGGGGCACCGCACCGGACATGTCCTCCGGGTCATGACGGATCCAGGGCCTGCACCTCGAGAGCCGCCGCCAGCGGCGCCCGGCCTCTCCCGGCACACCCCCGGCACACCCCCGGCGCGCACCCGGTGACCAGCCCGGCCCTGGGAGGGGAATGCACGTCCGGGCTGGTCACCGGGCACCCGTCACCGGTCCCGGCCACGTGGCGGGAGCCCCGCACGGCTCCTTGCACCACGTGGTTAGGCTAGGCTAACCTCCCGGAATTAGGCAATGGCAACGTTGGCAATTGGTCCGGACCGGGAGAACGCCGGGCGGATCGCCGCCGTGCCGCCCGCCCGCCGGCTCCCCCACTGGTTGCCGGTCCGTCCGCAGGTCCCCCTGTGACTGCCGAAAGGTCACTCCGTGCCCTCTTCCCCGTTCCACCCCGTCTCCGCCGCCCGCTCGGCCGTCCTGCGCTCCGGACCGAGCCGACGTCGCGTCCTGGGCGCCGGCTCGCTGGCCCTCGGCGCGGCCCTGCTCGCCGGCTGTTCCACCGGTCCCACCGGCTCCGGCGAGGAGTCGGCCACCGGTTCCTCGAGCGCCTCCGCGAGCGCGGACGCCGCCTTCCCCCGCACGATCGAGCACGCCTTCGGCACCACCGAGATCCCGGAGCAGCCCGAGCGCGTGGCCACCGTGTCCTGGGTGAACCAGGACATCGCCCTGGCCCTGGGCGTGGTCCCGGTGGGCGTGGCGGCCACGGAGTACGGCGGCAACGAGAACCAGTCCACCGACTGGTTCGACGCCGCCCTCGAGGAGGCCGGCGGCGAGGAGCCCGTGCAGTACTCCGAGGCGGACGGGATCGACTTCGAGGCGATCGCCGCCACCGAGCCGGACGTGATCCTGGCGACCTACTCCGGCATCACGCAGGAGGACTATGACAAGCTCTCCCAGATCGCCCCCGTGGTGGCCTATCCGGAGGGCACCGCCCCGTTCGGCACCCCGTGGCAGGACTCGACCCGCATCATCGGCGAGGCCCTCGGCAAGGAGCAGGAGGCCGAGCAGGTCGTCTCGGACGTCGAGGCCCAGGTGGCCGAGGCCGCCGAGGCCCACCCGGAGCTGGACGGCAAGACGTTCCTCTACGGCACCGTGGACCCCGCCGCCGCGGACCAGGTCTACCTGTTCACCGCCACGGACAACCGCCCGAAGTTCCTCTCCGCCCTCGGCATGGAACTGGCCCCCGTGGTCGCGGAGAACGAGGACGCGAAGGACGCCTTCTACATCACGTGGTCCCCGGAGCGGGCGGACGAGCTCGAGTCGGACATCCTCGTCTCCTCCGCCGCGGACGCCTCCGTGGGCGAGGCCATCAAGAAGGACCCGCTGCTGGGCTCCATCCCGGCCGTGCAGGACGACACCCTCGTGCTGCAGACCGACGAGCAGGAGGTGCTGTCCATCTCGGCGACCTCCCCGCTGTCCATCCCGTGGGCCCTCGAGAACGCGCTGCCGAAGATCTCCGAGGCCGCCGAGAAGGCGGGCGGCTCCGCTGAGTAGCCGACCGACCACCCACCCGGCGTGCCCCGGGGCCACGGCGTGAACCCGGCCCCGGTCCCGCCGGCGCCCGCCGCGGCTCCCCCACGGCGCGCAGGCACCCCGCGGGCCCGACGGCGGCCGGTCACCTTCCTGGTGGCCCCCGCCGTCGTGCTCGCGGTGCTGTGCGTGGCGGCCCTGGCCCTCGGCGCCCGGTCCGTGGACGCCGGCACCACGGTCGAGACGCTGCGCGCGGTCCTGTCCGGGGCACCCCTGCAGGCCGGGGACATCGACGCCGCCGCGGTCGCCTCCCGCATCCCGCGCACCGTCACGGCCGTGCTGGTCGGCGCGGCCCTGGCCGTGTCCGGGGTGGCCCTGCAGGGGGCCACGCGCAATCCGCTGGGTGATTCCGGGCTGCTCGGGCTGACGGCGGGGGCCTCGCTGGCCGTCGCCCTCGGGCTCGGCGCGGGGTTGTCCTCGGGCCTGGGCACCGCGGTGCTGCTGGCGATCGTCGGCACGGTCGCCGCCGCCGCGGTGGTCTACGCGGCGGCCGCGGCCGCCTCCCGGCTGGGCGCCGGCACCGGCTCCGCGCCCGGTCCGCTGTCCCTCGTGCTGGCCGGGGCGGCCGTGACCGCCGGGTGCACCGCCGCCACGAGCGCGCTGCTGATCCTCTCCCCCGCCGTGCTCGAGCGCTTCCGGTTCTGGACGGTGGGCTCCGTGGCGCGCACCTCCCTGGAGGACGCCGGGTGGCTGGCCCCCGTGATCGCCGTGGGCATCCTGATCGTGGTGGCGGCCGCCCCCGGCCTGGACGCCCTGGCCCTGGGGGACGAGCTCGCCCACGGCCTGGGCTCGCGGCCCGAGCGGCTGCGCCTCGTGCTGCTCGGGGCCACCGTGCTGCTGACCGCCGCGGCCACCGCCCTGGCCGGTCCCGTGGTGTTCGTGGGCCTGCTCGTCCCCCACGCCCTGCGCCGGTTCCGGCCCGCCTCCACGCGCGTGCTCGTGGCCGGCTGCGCGCTGTGGGGGGCGGTCCTGCTGGTGGCCGCGGACCTCGCCGGCCGCCTGGTCATCGCCCCGCAGGAGATCCACGTGGGCGTCAGCACGGTGCTGATCGGCGTGCCCGTGCTGCTCATGCTGCTGCGCCGGAAGGCGGTGTCCCTGTGATCCCCTCGGCCCGGCACCGCGACCCGGCGCCCGCCGGCAACCCCGCACCCGCGGCACCGGAGACCCCGGGGATCCCGGAGGCCCCGACGGGCGGCTCCCGCGTGGCCACCCCCGCCACCGCCTCGCCCGCGGCCGTGGCCGCCGTGCGCGCCCTGCACGCCGGGTCACGACGCCGGCTGCTCGCCGCCGCGGGCGGCCTCGCCCTGGCCCTGGTGCTGGCGATGGGCGTGCGGGTGCTGCTGGGCGGCTACACCGTCACCGTGCCGGACTTCCTCGCGATCCTCGGCGGGGAGACCATCCCGGGCGCCTCGTTCATCGTGCTCCAGGAGAAGCTGCCGCGCGCGGTGGCCGGGGCCCTGGCGGGCGCCGGCTTCGGCGCCGCCGGCGCCCTGTTCCGCCGCACCCTGCGCAACCCGCTGGCGAGCCCGGACGTCCTGGGGGTCACGCAGGGGGCCGCCGTGGCCGCCGTCGGGGTCCTGGCCCTGGGACCGGCCGCCGCGCGTGGCACCGGGATGGCCGTGGCCGCCCTGGCCGGCGGGCTGGCCGCGACCGCGGTGGTGCTGGGCTTCTCCACGGCAGGCCGCGGCGGCGGCCGGCTCGGCGGTGGCACCGGCGCCGGCTCCGGCGGCCTGGCCGGGGCGCTGGGCGGGACCACGTTCATCGTGGCCGGCATCGCCGTGGCCACCCTGTGCCAGGCCGTGCTGTCCGGGGCGATGCTGGGCCTGGACCAGCACGACCTGCAGTCCGCGGCCGTGTGGATCGCCGGCTCGCTCAACGCGGTGACGTGGGAGCGGATCACCCTGCTCGCGGTGCTGCTGCTCGTGCTGCTGCCGCTCGGCGCGGCCCTGCACGCCCGGCTGGCGCCCGCCGACCTCGGCGGGGAGCTCGCCCACGGCCTGGGCTCCCGACCCGGCCGGACGGGACTGGCCGCGCTGGCCGCCGGGGCCCTGCTGGCCGCCGCGGCGACCGCCGCCACCGGGCCGCTGGCCTTCGTGGCGCTGCTGTCCACCCCCGTGGCGCGCGGGCTCACGGGCGGGCGGCCCTCGCTGCCCGTGGCCGCCCTGTGCGGCGCGGTGATCGTGGTGGTGGCCGACTTCCTGGCCGCCGAGGCCTTCGGCGGCACCCGCCTGCCGACGGGCGTACTGACCGGGGCGGCCGGCGCGCCGCTGATGCTGTGGCTGCTCGTGCGGTCCGGACGGAGGAGCTGAATGGACACGCAGACGCCGAGGGACACGGGGGCCGGCGCGGCGCCCGCCGTCCGCCTGCGCGGGGTGACGCTGGGCTACGGCGACCACGTGGTCGTCGGGGCGGAGCGGCCGCTGGACCTGGACCTGCCCGCGGGGCGGACCACGGCGATCATCGGCGCGAACGGCTGCGGCAAGTCCACGCTGCTGCGCGGGCTGACCCGGCAGCTGCCCCTGCGCAGCGGCACGCTGGAGGTGCTCGGGCGCTCCACCGAGCACTGGCCGGCGCGCGGCTATGCCCGCTCCGTGGCGCTGTTGCCGCAGTCCCCCGTGGCCCCGGACGGGATGACGGTGGAGCAGCTCGTGGACCGCGGACGGCATCCCCACCGCGGCTGGTTCGGCGCGCGCACCGCCGCGGACGTGGCGGCGGTGGCCCGCGCCCTCGAGCTGACCGACCTGGTGGAGCTGGCCGGTGCGGACCTCTCCGAGCTCTCCGGCGGGCAGCGCCAGCGCGCGTGGCTGGCGCTGGTCCTGGCCCAGCAGACCCCCGTGGTGCTGCTGGACGAGCCGACCAGCTACCTGGACCTGTCCCACCAGGTCGAGCTGATGGACCTGGTGCGCCGGCTGCCGGACCCGACGGCGGCCGGGACGGTCGGCGGGGAGGCCGCGGGGCCGGCGGGGCCGCGGGCGACCGTGGTGGCCGTGCTCCACGAGCTGAACCTGGCCGCGCGCTGCGCCGACCACGTCGTGGCCATGGCCCGGGGCCAGGTCGTGGCCGCGGGAGCGCCGGGCACCGTCCTGACCCCCGCCCTGCTGGCGGAGGTCTACGGACTGGACGCCGACGTCGTGCCCGATCCGCTGCTGGGCCACCCGGTGGTGCTGCCGCGCACGCGCGCCGACCGGCGGGGCTGAGGGCCGCGCCGCGGCCCGGTCAGGACAGCCGGGCGCGCCACCGGGCGATCTCGGCCTGGAACCCGGCCAGCTCCTCGGCCTCCGCCCACAGCTCGCCCAGCTCGTTGCCGCGCGGCTCGTGCATGCGGTCCAGCACGCGGGTGGCCGTGGCCCGGAGGTCCCCCGGCAGCGGCTCGGCGGTCCGCGGCCACGGCGTGAAGTCCTCGTCCGCCGCGGCTCGGGGCCGGCCACGGACCGGTCATCATGACCGCGTGGCGGTCGGCGCGGTGCCCGACCCCGCCCCCGAGCTGCCGGACGGATCGGCGGCGCCCTCGCCGTCGAACCATGCCCGGCCGTGGCGATAGCGCACGGCTTCCCCGTACAGCCCGGCCGGGCGCAGGTCGATGCGATCGAGCACGCCGTGGGTGGGCCGCCGCGGAGAGTCCCCTTCCAGGTCCTCGTCCTCGCGGTCGCTGCTGGTCCTCTCCTCGGGGAAGAGGGCGGTGACGGGATCGACCCGGACGTGCCCGTTCGTGAGGCGCCCCGGAAACCCCAGATGGGCATGGCCGGCAAACCCCACCAGCAGGGACCTGACCACGCCTGGCGCGTTCGGGTCCGGCTCGGGAGACTCCGGGTCCCACAGCCACGACTCGGCGACCCGTGACCTGAACTGCTCCGGGGAGAGGGCATTGACCTGGTCGATGCCGTGGCGTGGGCAGTACTCGGCCGCCGGCACCCCGCAGCCCTCCATGGACTCCTCGTCCTCATCGGGTTCCGCGCGGCGCCAGTCCTCGATGCAGCTGCATCCCGGGACCGTCCGCGCCTGACGCCACGAGAGCCTTCCCGCCCGGCCCTCCCCGGGCGACGGCAGGTCCATGACCGGCCCGGGACCCGTCGGGACCTGCCAGATCACCGGACCCACGACGGCCCGGGAGACGGCCCGCCAGGCCCAGTGCAACCATTGACCGAGGGCCAGGATGGCCGCTGCCACGGCGCCGGTGGCCAGCACGTCCGAGAACGATCCCCCCTCCAGTTCCGTGGCGGTGCGCCCCAGCTCCCCGTCCAGGACCCCGACCGTGGCGGCCCACCCCACGGCGGCGACGCCGCTCAGCCCCGCCGCCCAGTACAGGCTGCCGCGGCCGGCCGCGCCCATCGTCGCCCGGGCGCCGTCCTCCAGCTCTGCGGTCCGCCCCGTGGCGGACCGACGGGCCAGGGCCCGGACGGCACCCAGCTGCCGAGCCGACGTGGCGGCCTGGACGCACGCCCAGAGCGCAGCGGCACCGGCCCCCGTCCACCAGACCCAGGCGGAGTCGTAGTGGTCGACCGCGTGGGGCACCGCCGCGTAGGCCAGCACCAGGGGGGCGGCGACGACGGCCCGCCCGCCCAGGACCCAGCCTCCGAGCGCGAAGGCCATGCTGAGGAACATCGCGGAGAGACCGAGCATGTCCACGACCCGGAAGGGGCCCTCCCAGGCCTCCACGTCGGGCGTCTCCCAGCCACGATCGGCAATGAAGGCACCTCCCGTGGTCGCCACCGCGATCAACCAGGCAACCGATGCTCGGCGCCAACCGGCGAGGCGTACGGGCAGGCTCGCCCACTCCTCGGCATCGGGCCACGTCAGGATCCACTTCTCGGTCATGCTGCGCTCTCGGGGACGTCCACGGCCCCATTCTGGCATTCCGTTCAGGCACGGTGTCCCCCGGGATCCGGGACCCTCAGCGCCGGGTCCCGTACCGGGTCAGGAGCACGCCGTCGGGGAACGGGCGGGTCTCCACCAGGGCCAAGTCCACCCAGGCGTCCAGGGGCGCGAAGAACGGCGTGCCACCGCCCACGAGCACCGGGTGGGTGACCAGCACGTACTCGTCGACCAGCCCGGCCCGCATGGCCGCGGCGGCGAGCGTGGCGCCGCCGATGTCCATGGGCCCGCCCTCCCCGGCCCGCAGCCGGGCGATCTCGGCGACGGCGTCACCGGTGACCAGGCGGGCGTTGCCGTCCACCGCATCGATCGTCGAGGAGAACACCACCTTGGGCATCGCCCGCCAGCGGCGGGCGTACTCGACGTGCGCCGGCGTGGCCCCGGGCTGCCGGTCGGCGGTCGGCCAGTGGGCGTCCATCGTCTCCCACAACCGGCGCCCGTACAGCGCCAGGCCCGTGGCGGCCACCCGGTCGGACCACCACTGGAACAGTTCGTCGCTCGGCGTGCTCCAGCCGAGGTCGTCGCCCGGCGCGGCGACGTAGCCGTCCAGGCTCACGTTCATGGCGAAGGCCAGGGTCCGCATGCCCCCCAGCGTCCCGCGCCGTCCCGGTCGGCGTACAGGTCCCGACGGCGGCCGGACCCGTCGCGGGGGCCGGGGGGACGGCCACCGTTCGGCCCGCCGGCACCCTCGGCCGCGAGGGCGCGCGGCCGCGCGGTCCACGACGCCCGTCTTTGGCAAATCCTGAAGGAATCCACGGCGAAAGGACGGGGATCGCTTGAGGTCCGCTCCATGGAATGGGCCGCGGAGGGGAATCGTGACCCGGCCCACATCCCATCGGCCGGCCATGGCCCCCCCACGCATCCGGTACCGGACCGCCCCGGCATCCCGGCCCTCCGGTGCGTCGTCTCACTGGGCTGCCGTCCCCGGCCGCCCCGGACCCAAGGGGTACACGATGAAGCACACCACCCAGCGCGCCCTGGCCACCAGCCTGGGCCTGACCCTGCTGATCGGCGGCGGCACCCTCGCCGCCGGACCGGCCACGGCGGCCGCGGCGCCCGCCACCTCCGGCCACGCCATCTGCAACGGCGTGGTCAACCAGCTGGCGCACCGCGGCACGGTGCAGCAGAACCTGCTGAAGGCGGCCGCGCAGAAGAACGCCGCCCAGATCGCCCAGCTGCAGGCCGAGAGGGCCTCCCTGGCCTCCACCGCCCAGGAGCTGACGGCGAGGATCGCGGCGGAGCAGCAGGCCCTCACCGACCTCGAGGCCCGGGTCGCCCAGGCCGAGGAGGACATCGCCTCCACCGAGGCGGAGATCACGCGGCTGCAGACGCAGCAGGCCGAGGCCGCGGACGCCGTGACGGCCACGCAGGAGGCGCTGGCCGGCCTGCAGGACCAGCGCCAGGCGCTGGAGCAGGCGATCGCCCCACTGCAGGCCGACCTCTCCTCGGCCCGGCAGGAGCTCGAGGGCCTGCAGGCCGACCTCGCCACCACGGAGGAGGCCCGGACCGCCACGCAGGAGCAGCTCGACGCCGCCCGCGCCGGGCTGGAGGCCCTGCAGGACACGGCGGCGAAGGCCGCCGCCACAGTCACCGCGCAGGAGGAGCGGATCGGCGACGCCGAGGCCCGGCTGGGCACGCTGCAGGACGCCGCCGCGACGGCCGAGGCCACGGTCCGTGCCGCAGCGGAGGCGGTCACCGCCGCCGAGACGGAGCTGCAGCGCCTCGAGGACGCCGCCACCACCGCCCAGTCCGAGCTGGAGGCCCAGCGCGCCGCGGTCGCGGCGGCGAAGGAGGCCCTCGGGGACGCCCGCGCCGAGGCCCAGCAGGCCGCGGACGCGCTGGCGTCCCAGCAGGCGCGGATCACCGAGGCCCGGGCCGAGCTGGCCTCGCTCGAGGAGGCCGCGGACCGCGCCGCCATGGCGCTGGAGTCCCAGCAGGCGGAGGTCACCCAGGCGGAGGCCCAGCTGACGGAGCTCCAGGCCACCGCCGCGCGGGCCGCGGATGCCGTGGCGGCGCAGCAGCAGCAGGTCCGCGCCGCGGAGGCCGAGGTGGCCGACCTGCAGCAGCAGCTGGAGGCCCAGCAGGCGGAGATCACGGCCACGCAGGCCGAGCTCGCCCAGGCCCAGGACGAGCTGCGCGCGCTCCAGGAGCGCAAGGCGTTCCTGGAGTCCGAGATCGCCCGCCTGGAGGCCATCCGCGGTGACGGCCAGGGCAAGAAGGAGCGCGAGGCCCAGGTCGCCGCCTACAAGGCCGAGCTGACCACCGTCAACGCCCAGATCGCGGACAAGACCGCGCGGATCTCCGGACTGCAGGGGGACCTCACCGCCCTGCAGGCCGCCGTCGCCGACCTGAACACCCGGCTCACGGCGAAGCAGGCGGAGAGCAGCGCCCTGCAGCAGCAGCTGGCTCCGCTGCAGGACGGGCTGGCGGCGGCGAACGCGGCGGTCGAGGCGAAGAAGGCCGAGATCACCGCGCTCGAGGCGAGCCTGCCGGAGCTCCGCACCGCCCTCTCGGACGCGACGACGGCGGTCGAGGCCCAGCAGGACGAGCTTGCCGCGCTCGAGGCCGCCGTGCCCTCGCTCCAGGAGGCCGTCGCCACGGCGAACGCCGGGGTCGAGCAGCAGGAGCAGCTCGTCGCCGGCCTCGAGGCCGCGCTGCCGGGGCTCGAGGCCGGCGACGAAGCCGCCCGCCAGGAGCTGGCGGACCAGCAGGCGGTCCTGTCCGGCCTGCGCGATGCCCTGGACCGGGCCACCCGGGACCTCGAGGCGGCGAACGCGCAGGTCAGCGCCGCGCAGGACGAGCTCGCAGGCCTCCGCGAGCAGTTGCCCGCCCTCGAGCAGGACGCCGAGGAGGCGGCCGCCGCGGCCGCCGCGCGGCAGGCCGAGGTGAAGGCCCTGGAGGCCCGCATCGCGGACCTCTCGTCCGCGGCGACCGCCCTGAACGGGCAGGTCGCCGCGAAGGAGGCCGAGATCCTGGACCTGCAGGAGCGCGTCTCGCCGCTGCTGGAGGACCTCAACCGCGTCAACGGGGACATCTCCGCCGCGGAGCAGCAGCTGGCCGCCTTGCAGTCGCAGTCGACCACGCTGGACGGCCGGCTCACCGCCGCGAACGCCACCCTGCGGGACCTCAGGGCCCAGAAGAAGCAGGACAAGGACGCGATCGCGCAGCAGACGGCCGTGGTCAAGGACCTGCAGGACCGGCTCGGGACCGTCCAGAACCAGATCCGGGCCCTCGACGGCTCGATCGCGCTGGGCGGCTGCGTGGCCTGATCGCCGGCCGGGGGCGGGCCGCACCGGCCCGCCCCCCGCACCACCGCGGGCCGCGGGAGGGGCCCCGGACCGCTGGAACCCCTGCGGTCCGGGGCCCCTCCCGCCTCCGGCTCCCGCCCGCCGTCCGCCCCGCGGCACCGGGTAAAGTTGACGGGATCCCCGCACGCCCCGCCAGCCGAAGAAGCGCCATGTACTCCCACCTGTTCCAGTCGGTCCACCGGCCCTACTTCCGGGACCACGTCGAGGGGGCGGCCCGGGTGCCCCTCGGGTTGATGGACCGCTCGGAGGTGCGGGAGCTGATCCGGACGGTCGGGGACGTGGTGCGCGCCCAGATGCGCCAGCACGGCCCCGGGGCCCGCCGCGTGCGCACGGTCAACGCCGAGCTGGAGCACGCCGAGTCCTCCCTCATCCTCATCGGCTCCGCGGTGGTCGGGTCGATCGACCAGGACGTCTTCGCCGGCTTCCGCCGGTTCACCGTCCACCTGATGCGCGAGCTGGTGCCGGTGCTGGCCGGCGTCGGGATCCACGTCATCAGCCCCGAGGGCGAGGACCTCAAGGGCGCGGCCGGGTGGCGCCCCTTCCTGGGCATCGCCGCGTGGCGCAGCGTGGACGAGCCCCAGGACGAGCCCTTCCTCGAGGCCGGGACCGCCCGCTGCTGCCACGTGCGCGTGCCCGGGGACGCCGACGCGTGGGCCTCGCCCGTGCACATCGCCAACGAGGTGACGGCGGACCTCGCCGACGTGCTGCGCCGGCTGTGGGAGGAGGAGCAGCGGATCGCCGCCCGGCCCCCGGTCCCGACGGCGGCCGGTCCGGCTCCCGAGGCGCCGGGCCCCGGGGGCACCGCGCCGGGCGGTGCGGCCCCGGCGAGCCCGACGGCGGCCGGCGCTCCGGGGGCGACCGCCGCCGAGGGGCCGGACGAGGAGGACGGGCCGGCCGAACCGGTCCAGTACGTCAACGCGGCGATGATCGCCGCGGCGCTGGGCGTGTCCCGCCCGGGCGTGCGGCACCTGTCCGGCTTCCCGCGCCCGGCGGTGACCCTGGCCGGCCCGCAGGTCTCCCAGCAGGGCTGGGACCGGGCCGCCGTGGACCGCTGGGCCGCCGCGACCGGCCGCCCGGTCCACTGGCCGGACGCGCCGGAGCCCGAGCCCCTCGAGGCCCAACCCGCCCTCTGGACGCCCTGAGGAACCCGCCGGGCCGGACGGGCGCTCCGGTGGCCCCGTCCTCCCCGCGGTCCGGGCGGGCTCAGCGCACCCCGCGCAGGGCGGTCTCGAGGACGTCGAGGGCGTCGTGCAGCAGCGGCTCGTCGATGACCAGCGGGGGCAGCAGGCGGATGACGTTGCCGCCGGTGCCGCAGGCGAGGGCGCGCAGCCGCCCGAGGACGATCGCCTCGATCGCGCGGGCCCGGCCCGCGAGGTCCCGCTCGCGCATGGCGTCCAGGCTCGTCAGGGCAGTGGGCCGCACTCGTCCGGGTGCCGCCCCGGCCGCGGGTCGTGCGGCGTCGCCGTCGGGCCGGACCCCGGCGTCCTGTGGAAGCATGGGTCCAGAGCGCCGCACCCGGCACGACCACCCCCGGCATGCCGACGCGGATCCCGCCGGGCTTGCCCCGGGCAGGTCCCCGGGAGACGATGGCGGCGCGGACCCTGAGACCGGGCGGCCGTCCCGTCCCGAGGAGGCACGATGACCCAGCACCCCGCCGAGACCACCCTGATGCCCGCGGCCTTCTTCGGCCACGGCAACCCCATGAACGCCCTGGAGACCAACCGCTACACCGAGGCGTGGCGGGCATTCGGCCGGGCCGTGCCGCGGCCACGCGCGATCCTCGTGGTCAGCGCGCACTGGTACATCAACGCCACCGCGGTGACCGCCATGCCGGACCCGCGCACGATCCACGACTTCTACGGGTTCCCGCAGGAGCTGTTCGACGTCCAGTACCCCGCCCCCGGCCTGCCCGGCCTGGTGGAGGAGATCAGCGACACGGTGCACCCCACGTGGGTCGGCGCGGACGTCGACAGCTGGGGCATCGACCACGGCACGTGGTCCGTGCTCACCCACGCCTTCCCGGACGCCTCCATCCCCGTGGTGCAGATGAGCATCAACGCGGACAAGCCGCTGGACTACCACCTCGAGCTCGGCGCGTCCCTGGCCCCCCTGCGGGAGCAGGGCGTGCTGATCGTGACGAGCGGGAACATCGTGCACAACCTGCGCAGCATGGACTGGAAGCGGACGGACGACGGCTTCGACTGGGCGCACCGGTTCAACGAGGACGCCAAGGAGCGCCTGCTCAGCGACCCCACCGAGATGCCCACCCTGGACGCCCACCGCGACTGGGGCCAGGCCGTGCCCACCCCGGACCACTTCATCCCCTCGCTCTACCTGGCGGGGCTGGCCGGGGCCGCGGGCACCTCCGGCGCCGCGGGCGCGCCGGCCGCCCCCGGCCTGGACGTGCTCGTGGACGGCTACTCCTACGGCTCGCTGTCCATGACGGCGTACACCCTGGGCCTGGAGTGCCCGCGCTCGGACGGCCGGGGCGGGTCCTCCCAGCCCCCGGCCGACCTGCCGCCGGACGGCTCGAACATCTGATGGACCCCGTGCCCGACGGCGGCGGGCCCGGGGCGCGCGGCACTCGCCCGCGCGCCGGGCCGGGCTCCGGACGCGTGCGCGGGGCCGCCGGCGGCCCGGACTTCTCCGCCAAGCCCGTCCTGGAGGGCGAGCTCGTCCGGCTGGTCCCCGCCACCGGGCGGCACGCCCCCGCCCTGCATGCCCTGCTGGCCGATCCCGAGGTCGGCCGGCTCACCGGGTCCGTGCACCACCGCGGGGACGCGGCGGGGGCCTCCGGGTCCGGCCGGGACTGGAGCGTGGAGCGGCTCGTGGAGGTCTACGACCGCTGGTCGGTGGCGGAGGACCGCACGGTGTGGGCGATCGAGGACCGTTCCTCCGGGCGGGTGGTCGGGGAGTCCGTTCTCAACGACGTGGACCCGGACAACCTCTCGTGCGGCTTCCGCATCTGGATCTCCGGCGCCCGGGACCGCGGACTGGGCACGGAGGCGGTCCGGCTGACCCTGCGGCACGCCTTCGAGGACCAGCGCCTGCACCGGGTGGAGCTCGAGGTCTACGCCTTCAACCCGCGGGCCCGGCACGTCTACGAGAAGGCCGGCTTCGTCCTGGAGGGGACGCTGCGCGAGGCCCTGCTGTTCGACGGCGAGTGGATCGACTGCCACGTCATGGGCCTGCTGGCCCACGAGTGGCGGCGGGCCCCCTAGGGTTCACCGGGCCCGCGCGCCGGCGCACACTGTCTGCCATGGCCCATGGAGACATCACCCACATCGACATCCCCGTGTCCGACACCCGGCGCGCCACGGAGTTCTACGGGACGCTGTTCGGCTGGGACATCACCGAGTACCCCGGCTTCGAGGGCTACCCCATGTGGCGGGCGCCCAACCAGGTCAGCGGCGGCGGGCTCGCCCCGCGCAGCGAGGGCTTCACCCAGCCGCGCTCCACGGTGGAGGTCGACTCGATCGACGAGACCCTGGCGCGGGTCACCGAGCTCGGCGGCGAGGTGCTGGCCCCGAAGACCCCCATCGACGCCACCAGCTGGTGGGCCGTGTTCCGGGACCTGGACGGCAACGAGATCGGCCTCTACGAGGGCACGACGGCGTCCGGACAGTGACGCTCGCCCCGCCCCGACCGCGGGGCGGTCAGGTGAGCTGCAGCGTGGTCAGGCAGGTGGGGTCCCCCGCCCCGGTGGCGATGTCCGCGGTGGCGGACTTGCCCCTCGCCTCCACCGTGATGGTGCCCTCGATGCCCGCCGGCAGCCACAGGCCCACGAAGCCGTTGGCGTAGGTGGTGCGCTCCTCGTCCACGAGCACCTCGCCGTCCGCGGCCGTGACGCTCACGTGCACGGGCGTGTCCACGAGTTCGCCCTGGCAGCCGGCCAGGCTGTGGTGGAAGCACTCGTGCGTGGTGGTCTCGAAGGGCGCCACCGCGAGGTAGAACCGGCCCTCGGGGACGGGCAGGGTCTCCTGGCGCTCCCCGTCCGCGAGGACCACCTCCTCCGGGGTCACGGAGGCCGCCAGGCCCCGCTCGCGGTCCTCGTGGGTGGCGTCGAGGGCCTCCACGACCTCCTCGGTGCCGCGGTCCTCCAGGCCATAGTCGGCCAGCAGCGAATCGCCGGGCCCGGCGGCCGCCGTCGCCGGGGACGAACCGGACGCGGAACCGGAGGCGCCGCCGTCGGCACCCGGGGTGGCGGCCGGTGCGGAGCAGCCGGCCAGCAGGAGGACGGCCGCGGCCGCCCCGAGGACTCGGTGGAGGGAAGACGTCATGGCCTCCATTCTGCCGGGAGCCGAAGGCACTGGCCTTCCCGGCCGTCACGGTGACACAGTGGCGGGAGGAGACCGCACCCGGACGGAAGGACCCCACGCATGGCGAAATACCTGATCATCGGCGGACACGGCAAGGTCGCCCTGCTCACCGCTCCCCTGCTGGCCCGCGAGGGGCACGAGGTCACGGCCGTGATCCGCAATCCGGAGCACGCCGGGGACGTGGAGGCCGCGGGCGCCACCCCGCTCGTGCTGGACGTGGAGACCGCCTCGCAGGACGAGCTGGCGAGCGCGTTCGCCGGCCAGGACGCGATCGTCTGGTCGGCCGGGGCCGGCGGGGGCGACCCGCGGCGCACCTACGCGGTGGACCGGGACGCCGCCATCCGGTCCATGGACGCCGCCGAGCAGGCCGGCGTGCGGCGCTACGTCATGGTGTCCTACCTGGGCGCCCGTCCGGACCACGGCATCCCGGAGGACGACTCCTTCCACGCGTACGCCGAGGCCAAGGCTGCCGCGGACGAGCACCTGCGCCGCTCCGGGCTGGACTGGACCATCCTCGGCCCGGGCGCGCTGACGCTGGACGAGCCCACGGGCCGGATCCGGCTCGCGAGCCCGGAGTCGGTCGGCGAGCGCCGGGAGACCTCGCGCGGCAACGTCGCCGAGGCGATCCGCGTGGTGCTGGCCGCCGAGCACGCCGTCGGCCACCAGTACGAGTTCGTGGACGGCGAGGAGCCCATCGTCGCCGCCGTCGCCGCCTCCTGAGTCCCCGGCCCCCGCCGGAGTACCCACCCCCCAGCCGTCCCAGCCGTCCCAGCCGTCCCAGCCGTCCCAGCCGTCCGAGGAGGACGCCATGCCCCAGTTCATGATCTCCGTCTGGCACGCCCCCGGCATCCAGCAGCGGCCCACGGGCCCCTACGGATCCGAGGAGGAGATGCAGGCGGCGTTCCAGGCCGTCGGCGAGTTCAACGAGCAGCTCCAGGCCGAGGGGGCCTGGGTCTTCGCCTGCGGGCTGGACGCCCCGGAGCTGGCCTCCGTGGTGGACGGCCGGCGGGAGGAGCCACGGGTCACCCAGGGTCCGCTCGCGAAGTCCATGGAGTCCATGGGCGGGTTCTGGATCGTGGAGGCCTCGGGGCCCGAGCAGGCGCGGGAGATCGCCACCCGCGCCTCGCGGGCGTGCGGCCAGCGCGTGGAGCTCCGGCCCCTCCAGGGCTGAGCGCCGCCGTCGGGCGCGCCCGAGCGCCTCCCGCCGGGGACCGGCTCAGCCGACGAGGCCGAGCAGGATCCCGCCCACGGCCACCACTCCGGCGACCACCACGAACACGTTGGACAGCGCGCCGCGGAAGGGCGCCAGGGCGGGCACCTTCCGGATGGCGTACATGGGCATCAGGTAGAGCACGGCGGCGATGACCGGCCCGGCCAACGACTCGATGAGCCCCAGGATGCTCGGGTTGAGCACGCCCGCCAGCCACGTGCTGGCGATGAGGAACACGCTGATGCCGATCCGCAGGGCGCGGTCGGGGATGCGCCGGGCCTGCGGGTCCACCATGCCGCGCACGATGCCCTGGGCGCCCTCGAAGGCGCCGAGCCAGTGGCCGAAGAAGGACGAGCCGATCGCGGTCACGGCCACCGCGGGGCCCAGCCAGGCGATGACCGGCAGGCCCATGACGTTGGCCAGGTGCGAGAGCACGGGCAGGTTGGCGTCCTTGGCCTCCTGCAGCCCCTCCGGGCCGAGGGCGAGCACGCAGGACCACACGAAGCCCATGGTGAAGACCACCAGCAGGGTCGCGGTGACGCGCAGGATGGAGGAGGCCTTCCGCACCGAGCCCGCGCCGTACTCGCGGCGCAGGGACAGGGAGAACTGGGAGATCGCCGGGGAGTGGTTGAAGGCGAAGACGAGCACCGGGATCATCAGCCACAGGGACATCCCGAAGTCGCCCGCGGCGGGCACGGCGCCGAAGCCCTCGAGGGACCAGGACGGGATCAGCAGCAGGGTGACGGCGAACAGCACGGCGATCAGCGGGTAGACGAGCCACTGGGTGACCACCAGCATGACGCGCTGGCCGGCCACCATCACGGCGGACATCAGCAGCACGAGCACCCCGGACAGCAGCCAGCGCGGCCACGGGTCCAGACCGAGCTGGTTCACCATGAGGCTGTCCACGGTGTTGGTGATGCCCACGCCGTAGATCAGCACGATCGGGAAGATCGCCAGGAAGTACAGGACGGTGACCACGCGGCCGGCGGCCGGGCCGAAGTAGTCCGCCACCACGCCGGTGATGTCCCGGTCCGGGCGCGGGGAGGCGCACACCATGCGGGACAGGGCGCGGTGGGAGAGGTAGGTCATGGGCCAGATCAGCACCGTGGCGACCAGCAGCGGCCACAGCCCGCCCAGGCCGGCGTTGATCGGCAGGAACAGCACGCCGGCGCCCACGGCAGTGCCGAACAGCCCGATCGTCCAGCTCGTGTCGAAGCGGTTCCAGCGCGGCGCGGCGGGACTGTCGGCGGCGGGGCCGGCCGCGGTGCCGCCGGCTCGGCCCTCGCGGACGAGGGTGGCGGTCGGCGCGGCGGGGCCGGCGTCGGTCCCGACGGCGGCCGGGCCGGCCTCGGTCCCGGTGGCGGGCCCGGTGGGGCGGGGTTCCATGGGTACTCCTCAGGTGGACGGGGGACGGTCGGTCCCTGCGTGTCCTCCCCGCTCTGTCCGTGGACCTGAGAGTGTTCGCGCCGCTCCGCCCGTTGCCGGGCGGCCCGCTTGCCCCGTCGGTGGCCGCGCGTGGGTGTGGCGGCGCTCTCCAGAGGTGCCCAGCGGTCCGGTACGGGTGCCTGTGAGTTTCCCGGGGAGGGCTTGCTCCGTCGGCGTCGCGCATCCGGGTGGAGCGGGATCTCTCCCGGACCGCTCAGTGGCTGATTCCGGGAGGACACTGTAATGCGCCTCACACGCGGGGGCGAATTCGCGCATCCGCCGCCGGGGGCGTATAAGCCGGTCCGGAGGCGCGGCCGGGCGGGCCGGTGCGGCGCTCAGTCCTGGTGCAGGCAGATGAGGTTGCCCACCGTGTCGTCCACCAGCGCGTCCGTGCCGCCGTACTGCTGCCGGGTCGGCTCCATGACCACGCGGGCGCCGCGGGCCCGGACCTGCTCGAACTCCTCGGCACCGCCGGTCAGGGTCATCGCGAAGGCGGGTCTCCCCGCCGCGCGGGTCTCCTCCTGGTAGGCCCGCGCGGCACCCTCCGCACGGCCGAGCACCAGCGAGGCGCCGCCGTCGGGCCCCGGGGCGCGCAGCGAGAGCCAGCGGAAGTCCCCGGCGGCGTAGTCGGTCTCCACCTCGAGACCGAGCACCTCGGTGTAGAACCTCTTGGCGGCGTCCTGGTCGTCGACGAGCAGGTGGGCCTGGGTGATCTTCATGGGCTGGTCCTCTCCGCAGGGCCGCGCTGCCGCGGCGTCACCCCCTAGTGTGGTGGCGGGGCACCGGCCCCGCCACCACATCCGCCACCACGTCCGCCACCACGGCACCCGGGAGGACCACGTCATGAGGATCGGCATCGTCATCGGATCGGTTCGCGAGGGGCGCCTGGGCGCATCGGTCGGCGACTGGGTGGCCGCCCGGGCCCGCGCGCTGGACGCCGGCGCGGAGGTGGAGTGGGAGGTGCTGGACCTCAAGGACTTCGACCTGCCCCTGATGACGGACGAGGACTGGGCGCAGGCCGAGGACGGGCCGGCCGAGGTGCACCGCTGGCGGGACGCCGTCGCGGCCTGCGACGGCTTCGTGTTCATCACCCCCGAGTACAACCGGAACATCCCGGGCGCGTTCAAGAACGCCTACGACCTGCTCTCGCGCCAGTGGATGGACAAGACGCTGGCGATCGTGGCCTACGGCGGCCTCGGCGGCGTGCGGGCCAACGAGGCCTGGCGGATCACCACCGCCGCGTACAACATGCACGTGGTGGGCGACTCCGTGAACCTCGTGCGGCGCACGGACTTCCCGGGCGGCGAGCTGGCCCTGACCGACCACCATGACCGCTCCCTGGCCAAGGTCCTGCACCGGCTCGTGGAGCTCACGCGCGCCGTGACCCCCGCGCGCGCCGAGCGCGCCGCCGTGCGCGGCTGAGCCCGGCGGGATCCCATGGACTCCCCCGCACCGGTGCGGACGGCGCCGGGCCGCCTCCCCACCCCCGGGGCACGGCCCGGGGATCGGGAGGACCGGTGACGCGCCCGACGCCGGCCCCGCCGCCCCCCGTGCCCCTGCACACCGAGCGACTCGTGCTGCGCTACGTCCGCGAGGCGGACGCCCCGGCCCTGCTGCGCTACTACCGCCGCGAGGACACCACCCGGTACCTGCTGGACGGCCCGTGGGACGGGGAGAAGGCCCACCGGGAGGCGTCGCTGCGCTCGGGCCGGCTGCACATCGAGGCCGCCGGGTTCGCCGTGTGCCTCGTCGCCGAGGAGGTGCCCCCGGCGGTCCCGCCGGCGCCGGCGGGCGCCGTCGTCGGGGACCTGTCCCTGTGGGCCGTGGACGGGACGCTGTCCCTCGGCGAGGTCAGCTGGGTGTTCGACCCGGACGCGGGCGGCCGCGGGCTGGCCACGGAGGCGGCGGGAGCCCTGCTGGACCTCGCGTTCGGGCACTACGGCATGCACCGGGTGCGGGCGCGGATGGACGCCCGCAACACCGCCTCGGCGCGGCTCTGCGAGCGCCTGGGGTTCCGGCGCGAGGGGCTGCTGCGCCAGGACTGGCTCATCAAGGGCGAGTGGACGGACACCCTCGTCTACGGGCTGCTCGCCGCGGAGTGGCGGGGCGGTCCGGGGGCCTGAGCCCCTGGACCGGGCTCAGAGGGTCTGGGGGCGCCGCCGCCGCACCGCGCGGCCCGTGCGCCCCAGCACCTGCTCCTGGCGGGAGGCGCCCGGGGCCACGGGCACGGCCTCCTTGAAGATGCCGGGGGCGTAGGCGGCCTGGCCGTAGCCGTCCACGGCGGCATCGACCTCGGCGAGCTCCTCGTCCGTGAGGCGGTGGTCCTCGCCCTGCGAGGTCGCCAGGTCCCAGCGGTGGACGATGAGGTCCATGCCGTAGAAGTCGAGCAGCACCTGGCCCACCGTCGAGTCCCCGAACGGCGTCTCCAGCGGCCGGGACACGAGGTCCCCGTCCCGCACCAGGGCGGCCATGGCCGCGGCGTGCGCGTTCCACTGCTCCGCCGGGGTGCCGGCTACGAGCGGGACCTCCCGGCCGTGCCGGAGCATGAACTCGCGGTGGGTCTGCATGAGGTGGTCCAGCACGTCGGCGGCCGTCCAGCCCTCGCAGGGGCTGGGGGCGTCCCAGTCGGTGACGGCGTTGACGACCTCGGTCAGCGGGTCGGCGTGTCGGTCCCAGGTCTCGGCGAGTGTGCTCATGGCTCCATGGTGCCCACACCCGGGCCCACGTGGGAGGTCTGGCCGCCAATCGGTCGCCCCGGGCGCGCCGGCGGGCGCCCGGCCGGCGTCCGGCCGGCGTCCGACCGGCGTCCGGCCGGCGCCGAGTCCGCATCCCCCGGCCCGCGGGATTCTCCCGGTGCCGGACGCGCGAGGGCCTTCGCCCGGGCTCAGGCCTCGGCGCCGGCCGCGAGCCGCTCCACCCGGTGGCGCAGCGCCACCGCACCGCCGGCGAACCGCCGTTCCGCGACCAGCTCGAGGTCCATCCGCAGTCCCGCGGGGAACACCGCCAGCCCGCCGCCGATGACGATCGGCAGCAGCACCTGGCTCACCTCGTCCACGAGGCCGGCGCGCAGCGCCTGGGCGGCCAGGGTGGGCCCGCCGATCAGCAGGTCCCCGTCCGCCTCCTCCTTGAGCCGGCGCACCACCGCGGGGTCGAAGTGCCGCCGCAGCGTGGTGCGCCGCGTGGACACCTCGTCCAGCGTGGAGGAGTAGACCACCTTGTCCGCCTCCTGCCAGACCCGCGCGAACTCCGCGGTCACGGGGTGGCCCTCGATCAGCTCGGTGTCGTGTTCCCAGGCCGTCATCAGCTCGTAGGTGCGGCGGCCGTAGAGGTGGACGGCCACGCCGGCCAGCTCGTCGTTGGCGTACTGGTGCACCTCGGCGTCCGGCTCGGCCCACGAGAAGTCCCCCGCCTCGTCGGCGATGAACCCGTCCAGCGAGGCGATGACCGAGTAGACGAGACGTCCCATGGCTCAGTCCTCCTGCTCCGAGCCCAGCCCGGCCAGGGTTTCCTCGCCCGCGTCGGCACCGGCGGCGGACGCCCGCGGACGCACGGGGGTGTCCAGGCCGGCCGGCTGGTAGGCCGCGTACACGACCCCACCCGGGAAGACCCGGCCGTCCACCCGGCGCAGGTGCGGCACGTCGAACCCGTCCGGGAAGAAGGACCGGCCGCGGCCCTGCCAGGCCGGGTACGTGAACATCCGGAACTCGTCCACGAGGGCCGCGAGGATGAGCGCGTGGGCCAGGCGGATGCTGCCGGTGACGACCACGTCGCGGCCCGGCGCCCGGCGCAGTGCTCGCACGGCCTCGAGCGGGTCGCCGGGGACCACGGTGGTGTTCCGCCACCGCGGGTCGGTGAGGGTGGAGGAGACCACGCGCTTGTCCGCGGCGTCCAGGGCCGCGGCCACCCCGGTGGTGTCCCCGGACTGCCGCGGCCAGTAGCCCCGGAGGTCCTCGAAGGTCCGCCGTCCCAGCAGCAGCACGTCCTCCTGGGCGGTCTGGCGGCGCAGCTCCGCGGAGAGCTCGGGGTCCTGCCGGGCGGGGTCGAACCAGTCCTCGAGCATCTCGACCCGGCCGTCCAGGGTCATGTTCTGGGAGACGACGATGCGCACGGCTCAGCCGCTCCCCTCGGACCCCGCGGACCCCTCCGGGCCGACGCCCCCCGCCGGACCGCCCGGGGAGGGGCCACGGCCCGCACCGAGGATGGCGGCCACCCGGGCGTCGTCCACGGCGGAGAAGTCGCGGTAGTGCTCCCCCACGGCCCGGAAGCGGCGCGGGGTGGCCAGCACCTCGATCTCGTCCGCCTCCCGGCTCATGAGCATCGTGTCGACCGTCGTGCGCGAGGCCACCGGCAGGGCCAGCACCACGTGGGCCGCCCCCAGCTGCCGGGCCACCCGGCACGCCACGCGCGCCGTGGCGCCCGTGGCCATGCCGTCGTCGATGATCACCGCCGTCTTCCCCCGGAGGTCCAGCGGTTCCCGGCCGGCGCGGAAGGTCCCGGCGCGCCGCTCCAGGGTGGCGTGCTCCTGCTGCTCCACGAGGCGCAACTGCTCGGCGGTGACGGCGAAGTGCCGGATGGTGCCCTCGTCCGTCAGGCGCACCCCGTGCTCGCCGATCGCGCCCATCGCGAGCTCCGGATAGGCCGGCACGCCCAGCTTGCGCACCATGATGACGTCCAGCGGGGCACCGAGTTCGCGGGCCACCACCTCCGCGACCGGCACCCCGCCGCGCGGCAGGCCCAGGACCACGACGTCGGCCCGCCCGGCCCAGCGCGGGGCGAGCCGCGCGGCCAACTGGGCGCCGGCGTCGTACCGATCCGTGAACTCGGGCACATGCCCTCCCGGCGGTGGGTGGTGGTTGCGCCCAGCGTAGGCGGAGCGCCCGAGGTCACGGTAGGGACGGCCGCCGGAGCTCCGGCGCCGGGGCCGCCGGGACACCCGGCGGGCGTGACCCGGGCGGGCATCCCGTGCCAACGCGCCGGCACCGGGGCTAGCGTGGGGCATTCCGACCACGTGTGACGAGGGAAGGACCACGGACATGTCCCATCACGGCGACGACGAGCACCAGCAGGGATCCGCCGGCCCGGACCGTGGTGAGCGGTCCCGGCCGGAGGAGATCCTGGAGGACCGTGCCGACGAGTGGGTCGTCTCGGACGAGGAGGCCGTCCTGGCCTACAACGCGAATGCCGAGCGCCCGGACACGCCCGGGGCCGAGGGTTCCGGGCAGGCCAACGAGGCCGACGAGGCCGACGAGGCCGACGACAGTGGTACCGAGCGGGCGGAGTGACGGGGAGGGAGGCAGGCATGGCCAAGCGGGACAGCCCGACCACGCCGGCGGGCGAGGGCAAGGGAGCATGGCTCGCCACGCTGGAACTGGGCGCCAGGATGCTGCAGGACACGGCGCCGCTGAAGGGGTTCGACGTCTACGTGTGCGGGTTCCACCCCGCGAAGGACGACCCCTCGATGCAGATGGAGGCGCACCACTACTGCCGGGTCGTCAACGACGACTTCATCCAGGCGGTGCTCTTCGACGGCAACACCGCCGAAGCCAACCTCATCGGGATCGAGTACATCGTCTCGGAGGAGCTGTACGGGACCCTGCCGGTGGAGGAACGCGACTACTGGCATCCCCACAACTTCGAGGTGCTCTCCGGCCAGCTCGTGGCCCCGGGCCTGCCCGCCGTCGCGGAGAAGGCGCTGATGAGGCGACTGCTCAACAGCTACGGCAAGACCTGGCACACGTGGCACACCGGCCGGCACGACCTCGGCGGCGGGCACCAGCTGCCGCTGGGCGACCCCATGCTGATGTGGTCCTTCAACCGGGACGGCGAGAACGACCCGGCCCTGGAACGGGACCGCGAGTCGGCCCTGGGCCTGGACACGGCCGCCACGCGCCGGCAGCGCCAGGACCTCGCGGACCACGCGCATCCGCAGCACGGCGTCGACGCCCTCGCCGACCGGTTCACCGGCACGGTGCCCCTGCCCGGGGTCGTCGACGCCGACGCGCCGGAGGCGGGCCCGGCAGGGGGCTGAAAGGGGTGGTTGCCGGGCTGCCGGGACCACGAGGCCTTCACTCTCCGGGATCCGGGGAGCATGATCGGCGCCATGGCATCCGCCATGAACCCGCTGTCCGCCCGAGGGGGTACACCATGAGTACCGCACCGGGCCGGTCGCCGACCGGCCGCACCCATGCCGGAGACACCACGCACCGCAGTCCGGTCCAGGTCGTGGCGCTGCTCTACGGCATCGTCTTCCTGCTCGTGGGGATCGCCGGGTTCATCCCCGGCCTCACCACCAACTACGACTCCCTGCAGTTCGCGGGCCACCAGTCCGAGGCCATGCTGCTGGGGATCTTCCAGGTCTCCATCCTGCACAACGTCGTCCACCTGCTCTACGGCATCGCCGGACTGGCCCTGTCCCGCACGGGCACCGCCGCACGCCAGTTCCTGCTGTGGGGCGGCATCGTCTACCTCGTCCTGTGGCTCTACGGCCTGTTCGTCGGCCAGGACTCCCCGGCCAACTTCGTGCCGCTGAACAGCCCAGACAACTGGCTGCACCTGGCGCTGGGCGTGACCATGGTCGCCCTGTCCTTCCTGCCCCGCAGGACCACCACGGACCACTACGCGGCGGATCGTCCCTGACCGCTGCCGACCGACCCGAGAGGAATCCCATGAAGACCGCACGTGATGTCATGACCGCCGGCGCCGAGTGCATCGGCGAGAACGACACCCTGGAGGAGGCCGCCCGCAGGATGAAGGACCTGGACGTCGGCCAGCTGCCGATCTGTGGCGAGGACAACCGCCTCAAGGGCGTCCTCACCGATCGCGACATCGTCGTGAAGTGCCTGGCCACGGGCGGTGACCCGCGGCAGACCAGGGCCGGGGAACTGGCCGAGGGCAAGCCGGTGACCATCGGCGCCGACGACAGCATCGAGGAGGCCATCAAGACGATGAAGGACCACCAGGTGCGGCGCCTGCCGGTCATCGACGGCCACGACCTGGTCGGCATGGTCAGCCAGGCCGACATCGCCCGCAACTGGCCCGAGGAGCGCGTCGGCGAGCTGCTGGAGGCCATCTCCCAGGACTGAGCCACTTTTCCCGAGTGCCGTGGTCCCGCCGGGACGCCACCGTCCCGGCGGGACCCTGCACGCCCCGAGAACCGAACCGTCATCCACCTGGAGGCACACCATGACCGATACCCCCACCCCCGGCCGGGAGACCGATGCCGTGGACATCCTCACCGCCGACCACCGCTCCATGCTCGAGCTCCTCGGACAGGTCGAGGGCGAGACCGACCCGCAGCGGCGCCGCGACCTGGCGGACACCGTGATCGCCGAGGTCGTGCGTCACTCCGTGGCCGAGGAGATGTACGTGTACCCGGCGATGGAGAAGCACCTGCCCAACGGGCCCGAGGAGGTCGAGCACGACAAGAAGGAGCATGACGAGATCGTGCAGGTGATGAAGGCGCTCGAGGACGTCGACGCCGCCACGCCCCGCTTCATGGAACTGGTCCGGGACCTGGAGGGCCAGCTCCGCCACCACGTCGACGACGAGGAGTCCGACCAGTTCCCCCGGCTGCGGGCCGGCATCCCGGCGGACGAGCTCGTCGAGTTGGGACGGAAGGTGGAGAAGGCCAAGACGGCCGCGCCCACCCGGCCCCACCCGCACGCCCCGCACTCCGAGCTGTTCCACAAGACGATCGGCCCGGGCGTCGGGATGGTCGACCGCCTGCGGGACCGGCTCTCCGGCCGGTCCACCGGCTGACGCCGGGGGTGCCGAGGAGTCCCCGGCCCGCACTACCCTGTCCTGGTGACGATCCTCGACGCCGTCCTCGCCTTCGCCGTGGTGGCCGGCCTGCTGACCCTCGTGCCCGGGCTGGACACCGCCCTGGTCCTCCGGTCCTCCCTGACCCGCACCCGCTCCTACGCCTGGGCGACCGCCCTCGGCATCGCGACGGGCGCCATGGTGTGGGGCGTCGCCGCGGCCGTGGGCGTCTCCGCGCTGTTGGCCGCCTCGGAGCTGGCCTACCGGGTCCTGAGCACGACGGGCGCCGCGTACATGCTGTGGCTCGGCGTCTCGATGATCCGGACCTCGCTCCGCGCCGCCCCCCGGGACACCGGGGCCCGGGCGGCCGGCGGAACCGCCGACGCCGACCGCGGGCCGGCCACCGCGGAGGGTGTCGTCGTCGGCCGGTCCGCGGGCGCCGTCGCCCCCTCGCACGGAGGCCCTCCCTGGCGCGGCTGGCTGACCGGCACCGGCACCAACCTGCTCAACCCCAAGGTGGGGGTGTTCTACATCGCCACCATCCCGCAGTTCCTGCCGGAAGGGACGTCCCCCCTGCTGATGGGCGCCGCCCTCGCCGGCGTCCACTGCGTGCTGACCATGGCGTGGTTCACCGTGCTGATCGTCGGGGGCGGCTACGCCCGGCGCTGGCTGTCCAGCGCGCGCGCCCTGGCCGTGGTCGACCGCGTGACGGGCCTCGTGCTCCTGGGCTTCGGCGGCACCCTGCTGGCGGACGCCCTCGCCCCACCCGCCCCCGCCCGGACATGACCCGGGCCCGTCCGTGATCACCGTCCTGCCGAGCCCGCTGCTCCCGGCGGTGGCCTATGCGGACCTCCTCGCAGGACTCCGCCGTGCTGGACTCCCCTCCTCCCTGGCCCGCGCCGGCCTGGCTCCCGGCGAGGGCGCTGGGGAGCTCGTGCGCCGCTGGTCCGCGTCCGTGGAGCCCGGCACCATCCTGCTCGCGCACAGCAACGCCGGGTTCCTCGCCCCGCTCGTCCGCCGGCGCATCGGCCCGGGCGCCGCGCCCGGGACGCCCATCGTCTTCGTGGACGCCGCCCTGCCCGCGGAACGGGGGGAGTTCACCCTGGCACCGGAGGCCTTCCGGGTCCACCTCGCGGCCCTGGCCGGCGAGGACGGGATGCTGCCGCCCTGGACCCGGTGGTGGCCGCGGCAGGCCCTCGCCCAGGTCATCCCCGAGGACCGGTTCGAGGCGCTGGACTCCGCCTGTCCACGCCTTCCCCTGGCGTACTTCGACACGCGGCAGACGGCGCCCGGGGACTGGACCCGCGGGCCGAACGCCTACCTCGCCTTCAGAGGCACCTACGCCGAGGAGCTCGAGTCCGCCCACCGATGGGGCTGGCCCACGGCGATGCTGGACGGCGGCCACCTGGCCTGGTTGGCGGCCCCGGACGACGTCGCGGCCGCCGTCGTGGACCTCGTCGGGCGGATGGGCCGCGGGACGGCAGGAGGCTGCGCCGGGTAGGCGACCTGTCGCCATCACCCCCGGGCCGCGCCCGCGCGGGACGGCCCGGAGGGTCCGTGATCCGCCCGGCCCGCCCTCACCGGTCGCCGTACCACCGCGCGATGTCCGCGGCCTCCGGCCAGCCGGAATAGGTCTCCCGCTGCGGCCAGCCCGCCGGGACGTCCTGCCACTCCTCCTGCCGGCCGTAGGGCAGCAGGTCCACGAGCGGGAACACGTGCGAGACCTGCTCCACGCCCCGGCTGAAGGTCACCCACGTGCGGTAGACGTCCTCGCCGTCCCGCAGGAACACGTTGAGGGCGAACCCGCCGTCCGGCGGGGCGCCCACGTCGGCGCCGAAGGGGCTGTGCGCCGTGGAGTACCACGTCATCCGGTTGCCCACGCGACGCCGGTAGGCGAGCGCCTCGTCGATCGGGCCCTGGGTGACCACCACGAAGCGGGCGTCGTAGTTCTCCAGGGACTCCAGGCGGGTGAACTGGGAGGTGAAGTAGGTGCAGCCGCCGCACTGGAACTCCGCGCCGGGGTGCCACATGTGGTGGTAGGTGATCAGCTGGTGGCGGCCCTCGAAGACGTCCACGAGGCGCAGCGGGCCGAAGGCCCCCTCGAGCGTGTACTCGGGCATCCTCACCATGGGCAGGCGGCGGCGCTGGGCGGCGATGGCGTCGAGCTCCCGCGTGGCCGCCTTCTCCCGGACACGCAACGCGTCGAGCTCGGCCTGCCACGTCGCCTCGTCGACGACCGGCGGAAGGGCCGGGGCGGCGTCGTGGTGCCGGAGTGATTCCTCGACGGACATGGTGACCCCCTCGGATCGGGCGCCGGGACCACCGTGGCCCCGGTGATGACTCCACGCTAGGCCCGCGGGCCGGCCCCGGCACCTCCGATCCTGCGCGGTTGCCGCGCCTTCCGCGGCCGCCCGTCCCGCGCGGATACTGGACGTCGAGGGAGGCGGCCGAGCATGGGGTTCTACACCGAGAGGATCCTCCCGCGGCTGGTCGACGCGGGCTGCGGGACCGCGGCGGTCGAGCCCCTGCGCCGGCGAACGTGCGCGGGCCTGCACGGCGAGGTGCTCGAGCTCGGCTTCGGCTCCGGGCTCAACGTGCCCTTCTATCCTCCGGCGGTCACCCGGGTCCGCGCCGTCGATCCCTCCGATCTCGCGTGGCGCCTCGCCTCCACCCGCGTCGCGGCCTCCCCCATCCCGGTGGAGCGGGGCGGACGGGACGGCCAGTCGCTCCCCTTCGCGGACGGCACCTTCGACACGGCGCTGTCGACCTGGACGCTCTGCACGATCCCGGACCCCGCTGCGGCGCTGCGGGAGCTACGGCGCGTGCTGACGCCCGGCGGCACGCTGCACTTCGTGGAGCACGGCCTGGCCCTGGAGGAGGCGGTGCGCACGTGGCAGCGCCGGCTCGAACCGCTGCAGAAGCGCGTCTGTGGCGGGTGCCACCTCACCCGGGAGCCGCTGCGACTGATCCGGGAGGCCGGCTTCACGGTGACGTCGGTCGAGCGCTTCTACGAGGAGGGGGTCCCGCGTCCCTTCGGGGCGGACTCCCTCGGCGTCGCCACCGCCCGCTGACCCGGCGGAGCGCCGCCGCGGCCACCGCGCGGCATCGCCGTGCCGTGGCCCCCGGTTCCGCGGGCTCCGTCGCCGCGCCCGCTCCGCGGGCGCCCACCCCTCGCCTCGGTCGCTATTTAGTCATATCATCGAACTATTCCATCCCCCCCGCGCAGCCGCGCCCCTCCGGAAGGACAGCACCATGGACACCACCGAGGTCTGGGCAGCCGTCGACGACCGCCGGCACGCCCTCGCCGAGCTCCTCGGGCGCCTGGAGCCCGGCGAGTGGGACCGCCAGTCCCTGTGCGAGGCCTGGACGGTCCGCGAGGTCGCCGCCCACCTGACACTCGTGCGATTGCCGCTGCCGCGCCTGTTCGCCCTCTTCCTGCAGTATCCCGGCAGCACCAACCGGACCATCCGGGACGGCTCCAAGGCCCTCGCGCGACGCATGACGAACGAGGAGATCGTCGAGGCGCTGCGCTCGATGGTCGGCCTGCACCACCACTTCCCCGGACTGACCTGCCGCGAGGCACTCATCGACTCCGTCGGCCACACCCTGGACATCACCCTCCCGCTCGGCCGCGAGGTCGAGCTCCCGACGGCGGCGCTCGCCGAGGCCGCCGACCACGTCCTGTCCTACGGCGGGCGGGGCAACGCCCGCGTCTTCCGGCACCTGCCGACCGAGGGGTTCCGCCTCGTGGCCACCGACCACGACTGGTCGCGGGGGTCCGGTCCCGAGGTCACGGGCACCATGGCGGACCTGTTCCTGGTCCTCACCGGCCGGACCGTTCACCTGGACCGGCTGGGCGGCGAGGGCGCAGACCGGCTGCGGGACGCCGTCGTCCAGCCCGCCTGACGCGGACCGGCCCCTCAGCCGCGCACGTCGTGGAGGTGGTGCTCCATCTCGTGGCCGATGTACTGCCCCAGCGAGTCGATCGTGAAGGCCGTGCCGTCCGAGCGCCGGCCCGGGCGGCCGCGGTCCTGCGCCGGCACGGAGTCCAGGATGGCCACCGTGCGCCGGGTGGAGCGCTCCAGGTCCTCCCACGTGGTGCCCGGGTCTGCGGCCCAGTAGGCCAGCTGGACGGCCTTGGCGTTGCCGTCCCAGTCCGCCAGGACCGGGTCCTGCTGGTCCCGCATCGACTTCACCCGCTCACCCAGCAGCCGCACCATGTCCCGGACGTGACAGGCGTACTCCAGGGGTGACCAGACCTCCGGCACCGGGCGGACGGCCACGTCCGGCCGCTGCAGGACCGGCAGCCACCGCCGGGTCCCCTCCCTGATCCGGTCCGCCACCTGCGCCGGGTCGAAGGGCCGGAAGCCGCACTCCGCACAGCCGTCGGTGATGACGGCGGTCCAGTCGCGGTCGTCTGCGGGCACGGGGGCCGGGGCCGGGGTGTTCATCCGCCCATCCTGCCCATCCGGACCGGGCCCGTCGAGGGCGGGCGACCGGTGCTGGGTACGCTGTGGGCGTGACCGACCAGCCCGCCGGACTGCCCGCGATCGCGGCCTCCGGCATCCCCTACACCCTCACCCGGCACGGGCCGGTGTCCTCGCTCGCCGAGGCCGCGGCCGCCCGGGGCGTGGACCCGGCCCGCCTGGTGAAGACCCTCGTGGTGCGCCGAGGCGAGGGAGACTACGTCTTCGTGCTCGTCCCGGGCCTGCGCAGCATCGCCTGGCCGAAGCTGCGCGCCCTGCTGGGGGTCAACCGCCTGTCCCTGCCCCCGGCCGAGGAGGCCCGGGCGGCCACCGGCTACCCGCGCGGGTCCATCACGCCCTTCGGGGCGACGACGGCCTGGCCGGTCATCGCGGACGTCACCCTGCGCGGCCAGGAGGTCTCGATCGGCGCCGGCGCGCCGGGCGCGGCCGTCACCGTGGCCGCCGACGCGCTCCTGGAGGTGCTGGGCGCCCGGGTCGCGGACGTCACCGAGCCCGAACCGGACCGGGGTTGAGCCTCCGGGGGCGGGGCACCGTCGTCGTCCCGGTGTCCGGGCCCGCGTGCGGGAGCCGATCCCCCACCACGCATCCCCGGCCGGCGCCCTGCCCGGCCGACGTCGACTCCGGGCTCCCTCCCAGCCCCCGTTCACGCAGGTGACATCGGGATGTCGCCCTCCTTTGCCCGGCCGCGCCAGTCTGGTGGGATGGGCAGGGGCCGTGGACGCGCCCCGCCCGCCGCCGGCCACGGCGGCCCGGGACGAGACGAGACGAAGGATGATGACGCGTGACCCAGGAGATCGACCTCGGCTGGTTCATCCCCACCATGGGGGACACCTCACGGCTCGGTGACCCGGCCGCCGCGACCCCGCCGAGCCTCGAGCTGTTCACGCACATCGCGCGCACCGCGGAGGACGCGGGCTTCACCTACCTGCTCGTGCCGGTGATGCCGGAGTGCCACGAGGCCTACATCTCGTGCGCCATGGTCTCGGCCCGGACGGAGCGGATCGACATGCTGGTCGCCGCCCGCGCGGGGTTCATGGCCCCCACCGTCATGGCCAAGATGCTCGCCACCTTCGACCGGCTCTCCGGGGGCCGGCTGCGCGTCAACCTCATCACGGGCGGCGACTCCGCCGAGATGGCCGCGGACGGGATGTTCCACGGGCATGACGAGCGCTACGCCGTGCTCACCGAGACGGTGCAGGTCCTCAAGGACGCCTGGACGCGCGAGGAGCCGTTCGACGTGGACGGGACGTACTTCACGGCGCGCGGCGTGGACGTCCGGCCGAAGCCCGTGCAGCGCCCGCACCCGCCGTTCTACCTCGGCGGGATGTCCCCGGCCGCCCGGGAGCTGTGCGCCGCCCACGCGGACGTGCACCTGTTCTGGGGCGACACCCCGGCGAACATCGCCGGCCACGTGCGGGACATGACGGCCCGGGCCGCGGCGAAGGGGCGCACCCTGGACTTCGGCATGCGGCTCCAGGTGGTCGTCCGGGAGACCGAGGCCGAGGCGTGGGCCGCCGCCGAGGACCTCATCTCCCACGCCAGCGCCGAGCACAAGGAGTCCGTGAAGGGCCGCTGGAGCGAGTCGCAGGCCAACGACCGGATGAAGGAGCTGGCGCAGGCCGAGGGCCACCTGGTGGACGATCACCTGTGGAGCGGCATCGCCACGGTGCGCCACGGCGCGGGGATCGCGATCGTGGGCGACCCGGCGCAGGTCGCCGCCAAGATCGCCGAGTTCGTGGAGGCCGGCTGCTCCAGCTTCTGCCTGTCCGGCTACCCGCACGCCGAGGAGGCCGAGCGCTTCGGCCGGCTCGTCATGCCGCTGCTGCGCGAGCGCTTCGCCGTCCGGCTCCCCGGCGGGGGCGCGACGCCGGCCCCGGACCTGGCCGGCTCCGTCGCCTGACCGGGCGGTGGCCTGGCCGGGAGGTGGCCTGGCCGGGAGGTGGCCTGACCAGGGCGTGTCCCGACCGGGCGGTGGCCGGGGCGCGGTACCGGCGGGTGCCGGCATCGCGGGAGTGCCGCCATCGTGAGGTTCCCCCGCTCCGGGCCCGCCGTCGCGGGACGCGGGAAGGCCCCCGACCGGGGCCGGGGGCCTTCCGTGCGGCCGTGCGCCCAGGGCGCAGCGGGCCGCCGCGACCGGTCAGGGAAGACGACCGGTCAGGGGAGACATCAGCCGAGCACGATCGACTGGTCGATGGTGATGGCCTCCGGGGCCGGCGCGGTCACGTCACCCTCGGCGGGGGCCGTGGCCTCGGTCTCGACCGGGGCGGTCTCCTCCACCGGGGCCTCCTCGGTCACCTCACCCTCGGCCGGGGCGGTCTCCTCCACCGGGGCCTCCTCGGTCACCTCACCCTCGGCGGGGGCGGCCTCCTCGGTCACCTCACCCTCGACCGGGGCTGGCTCCGTCACCTCACCCTCGGCCGGGACGGTCTCCTCCACCGGGGCCGGCTCCGTCACCTCACCCTGCTGCTGGCCGGGCGCGAACTCGTGAGCCACGTCGGCGTTGGAGGTGCCCGGCGCCTTCTGCTGCGCCTCTTCGGAGATCGACGCTCCGGGGTTGTCGGCAGGGGCGGCGTTGGCAGCACCCATGGTGCCGGCGACGCCGAGGGCGCCCATCGCGGAGGCGGACAGGATCTTGTGGACCAGCTTCATGGTTCCACCCTTCCTTTCGGGGTTGGTGTCCTCTGGGTTGGGGGGCCCGGGACGTGGTGGCAACTCGGCGAGCGCCGGTCACGTTCCGGGTGCGCGTCGTCCGGACGACGCACCATCCACTGGAACAGGCCCAGCCCTCGGAGGTAAAGGCCCATGTCAGATCCGACGGCGAGTTCTGAGCCAGCGCCAAGGCCCTGTCAAGGAGACCGGGCGCCCGGGGAGAAGGTGTCCAAGATCACTTCACGAGTCTCCCTTCCGCTCGCGATCCGCGACATCCCGGGGCTCAGGGCGGCACCTACTCGTCGGTATACGAACTACCCCGCCTCCGACACGCACCTCCGGCTTGACGCAGGACCGCCCTCCGGGGCACATTTAGTTGACGCGTAAATCATTTGCGCCCGGGCCGAGGCCGGGGCGCCACTCCCCGACGAACGACCACAAGGAGCCGTCCGTGACCACCTCTGCCCAGATCCTCCCCGCCCCCCGCCCCGTCCAGGATTCGCTGCTGCTCGTGGCCCGCGTGATCCTCGGTGTCATCTTCATGGCCCACGGGGCCCAGAAGTTCTTCGAGTGGACCTTGGCCGGCACCGGCGCTGCCTTCGCCGAGATGGGCATCCCGCTGCCGCAGGTCGCCGCCACCTTCGCCGCCATCGTCGAGTTCGGCGCCGGCGCCCTGCTCATCCTCGGCCTGTTCACCCCGATCGCCGCCGCCCTCACCCTGGTCGTCACAGTGGGCGCCTGGCTGATGGTCCACCTGTCCAACGGCATCATGGTCGCCAACAACGGCTGGGAGCTCGTCGCCGCCCTCGCCCTCGGCGCCCTGGTGTTCGTGGCCGTCGGCCCCGGCCGGTTCAGCCTGGACGCGCTGATCGCCCGCCGCCGCAGCGCCTGACCACCACGCGACAGCCTGCCCCCGTGGGGCACGGCTCGGCCCGCCCCCGCCACGCCCCCGCCCCTCCGGGTCGGAGCGACGGGGGCGGGCCTTTCGCGTGCGGCCACCCCCGCCCCACCGGACGGGTCCACCGGTACGGCCGCTCGGTCTCGGGCGATCACGGCGGCGGCGCAGTCCTCGGCCGGGAGGACGCCCTGTTCGGGGTGGAGTGTCGGGGCATGGCCCGGCACCGGACGCCCTCCGGATCGACCGGCCGGCCGGGGTTCTACGACGTGTAGAATACATAGCGCACTAACTAATTGCGTCCATGGAGTCCCGTGCCATGCTCCCGGGGTTCCTCGAGGGAGAGCCACATGCGCGAGAAGCCCTACTCCGTCACGTCCGACCGCACCGGGCTGGGATTCGGGTACCGACTGGGCTGGCGGCTGGCCTACATGGTCACGTTCGTCACGGGTTCGGCCAGTCGCCAGGGCACGCTGGATCCGAGTGCGCAGCTGCGCAGGGAACGGGCCCGGCGGCTCGTCGAGGCCTACCGCGCGCGGGGCGAGGAACCTCCGGCCGGTGCGCTGACCGCCGCCGGCTACGCCGGCTAGTCCCCCGGCCGAGGGTGGACCCGGTCCATCAGCATGCTCATCAGCCGGTGGAGTTCCTGGAGCTCGGTCCGGTCCATCTGCAGGCGTTCCATCATCTGCACCGGCACGGCCTCGGCCTGCCGGCGCAGGTCCCGGCCGGCCTCGGTGAGGTCGATGGCCAGGGCCCGGTCGTCCTCGGGATCCCGGCCCCGGTGGATGTACCCCAGGGCCTCCAGTCGCTTGGTCAGCGGGGACAGGGTGGCCGGCTCCATGTGCAGCAGCGCCGCCAGGTCCTTGATCGACAGGGGCGCGTGCTGCCACAGGGCCAGCATGACCAGGTACTGCGGGTGGGTGAGCCTCAGGGGCTCGAGCACGGGCCGGTACGCGGCGATGACCCCTCGGGAGGCTACCGACAGGGCGAAGCAGATCTGGCTCTCCAGCGCCAAGGGGTCGGTGAACGGGGCACTGTGGTCCATGCCTCCAGCATGCCCCATCCCGGCCCGCACGGGATCCCATGTCCGGCCTCCCCGGATCGGGCTTGGGCGCCGTCGGCTTCCACCTCTACCCCTGCGGGGGAACCCTCGCCGGCGCCCACTGGATGAACGGTCACCTACCGGACCAGCACCAGGAGAACACGTGGACCGGCCCCTCTGGTTGACTACCTGACAGGTCACGGCGTGCCACCACCCGTGGCAGCCATTCGCCGGTCGAGACCCCAGGAGTCGGCTTGGTTCTCCCCCTCGGATCCTTCCCCCCGATCCACGGTACGTACCCGGCCATCCTCGACTGGCTCGATGCACACGGCGGTGGGCAGTGGCAGGACAGGCTGCGCTACGCCCTCGCGTTCTCCGAGCAGGGCTTCGACCCGGGCGAACAAGAACTGGCCGACGCGTGGCCGAGTGGCGCCCAGGTCAGTTGGCTCGGCGGGCCGGCCGTGGACACCGGCGCCTGGCCGCACGACGCCGACGGCGTGCCGCTGACCCACGTCGCCACCATCGACCTCGCCGGACTGGACGGAGCCCTGGACCGCGCCGGGAAGGCCATCTGGCCCACCGCCCAACTGCAGGAAGGCCTACCCCGGGCAGGCATCCTGCAGGTCTTCCATGACCTGCGGACCTACGGCCACGAGCCCGGTGATCGAGAACGGAAGGCCTGGGTCGTCATTGTCAGCGGGGACCCTGCATACCCTACGGGCGGCCCAACCCCTGCGCCGACCGGGCGGCGGCCGGCCCTCGTCGACCGTCCCGGAGCCTGGGCCGCACCCACCCGGGCCTGCCAGTTGGTGCTGCCCTTCTCCGGCTTCGCGCTGCCTTCGCCCTTGGACCTCTCCCCCCGGGAGGCGGGCGAGTTCGATCGACTCGAGGAGCTCACCGAGACCGTGCACCTGGCATGGATGAGCCAGCGCGGCGTCGGCGGTTCCTCCGCGATCCCCACCACCCATGCCTACGGGTACAGCTCCCGAGGTCACCACGCGGCCTCCATGGACCTCCTGCCCGAGGCGCTCCCGCTGGCCGATGGCGACCGGTACCGATTGATCCTGGAGATCGAGGGCTGGACCGTGCTGGAGGGGTGGTTCGGCGACGCCGGCAGCCTGGAGGTCTGGATGCGCCAGTCCGACCTGGATGCCGGCGCCTTCGAGAACACATGGTGCCTCGTCCGCACCGACTGAGGACACGGTCGGGCCAGTGGGCCTGGCGGTGCCGGTGGCGCTGGGGGGTGGGGGGTGTTAAAGGCCAGGAGCCCTGGACCGTGTGGTCCAGGGCTCCTGGTGAATGGTTGTCCGGCGGCGTCCTACTCTCCCACATCCTCCCGGATGCAGTACCATCGGCGCTGTGGGCCTTAGCTTCCGGGTTCGGAATGGGACCGGGCGTTTCCCCCACGCTATGACCGCCGTAACCCTGTGACCGCCCTGTCCGGGCCCGTGCCCCGCACTCCCCGGGTGGGGGGTGGGGTGGGCCGCCGTGTCGGGGGTGGCTTGGTGGTTACAACACTGTGGTTGCACTGTTCAATTGTACCCATACTGGGCCCCGGCCGGGCCCGGCGTGCCGGGGGGCTGGTGGGGTGCCCGGGGTGGTGCCCCGGGCTGGCCGCCCCCCGCGGGGGGTGGTGGTTCGGTCGGGTTGTTGTTCCGCAACCGCATAGTGGACGCTGCGCACCTGGCCCTCCCCGGCCGGTGAAGCCCGGCCCGGGGGTGGTGTTGTGTGTTTAAGTTGTCGGCCTATTAGTACCGGTCGGCTTCACAAGTCGTTGGTCCTTGCTTCCACGTCCGGCCTATCAACCCAGTGGTCTGCTGGGGGCCTCCCACCCACGAGGGGTGTGGAAATCTCATCTCGAAGCTGGCTTCCCGCTTAGATGCTTTCAGCGGTTATCCGTTCCGAACGTAGCCAATCAGCGGTGCACCTGGCGGTACAACTGACATACCAGAGGTTCGTCCGTCCCGGTCCTCTCGTACTAAGGACAGACCTTCTCAAATTTCCTGCGCGCGCAGAGGATAGGGACCGAACTGTCTCACGACGTTCTGAACCCAGCTCGCGTACCGCTTTAATGGGCGAACAGCCCAACCCTTGGGACCTACTCCAGCCCCAGGATGCGACGAGCCGACATCGAGGTGCCAAACCATGCCGTCGATATGGACTCTTGGGCAAGATCAGCCTGTTATCCCCGAGGTACCTTTTATCCGTTGAGCGACGGCCGTTCCACAACGGGCCGCCGGATCACTAGTCCCGACTTTCGTCCCTGCTCGAGATGCCTCTCTCACAGTCAAGCCCCCTTGTGCACTTGCACTCGACACCTGATTGCCAACCAGGCTGAGGGGACCTTTGGGCGCCTCCGTTACATTTTGGGAGGCAACCGCCCCAGTTAAACTACCCATCAGGCACTGTCCCTGACCCGGATCACGGGCCGAAGTTAGATGTCCAATGTGACCAGAGTGGTATTTCAACGATGACTCCACGAGCACTGGCGTGCCCGCTTCACAGTCTCCCACCTATCCTACACAAGCCACACCGAACACCAATACCAAACTATAGTAAAGGTCTCGGGGTCTTTCCGTCCTTCTGCGCGTAACGAGCATCTTTACTCGTAGTGCAATTTCGCCGAGTTCACGGTTGAGACAGCGGGGAAGTCGTTACTCCATTCGTGCAGGTCGGAACTTACCCGACAAGGAATTTCGCTACCTTAGGATGGTTATAGTTACCACCGCCGTTTACTGGGGCTTAAATTCTCCGCTTCGCCTTGCGGCTAACAGGTCCTCTTAACCTTCCAGCACCGGGCAGGAGTCAGTCCGTATACATCGTCTTGCGACTTCGCACGGACCTGTGTTTTTGATAAACAGTCGCTTCCCCCTGGTCTCTGCGGCCCCGATCCCCTCCATCCAGCGCGTGGATGTCAGGGTTGGGGCCCCCCTTCTCCCGAAGTTACGGGGGCATTTTGCCGAGTTCCTTAACCATGATTCTCTCGATCGCCTTGGTATTCTCTACCTGACCACCTGTGTCGGTTTGGGGTACGGGCGGCTGGAACCTCGCGCCGATGCTTTTCTTGGCAGCATAGGATCACCGGATCCCCCACCTGGTGGGGGCCTATCGGGTCTCAGGCTCACGTCCGGCGGATTTGCCAACCGGACACCCTACGCCCTTGGACCAGGTCATTTCCATTGCCTGGCCCGGCTACCTTCCTGCGTCACACCTGTTAATGCGCTTGCCTCCCCGGTTCAGGTCCCGCGCTTGCCCGCCACGCGCCCCCGAAGGGGCGTCCAGGCGGGTTCGGGCGGTTAGTATCACCGGCTCGGCAGGGGCGGTTCTTCGCCGGTACGGGAATATCAACCCGTTGTCCATCGACTACGCCTGTCGGCCTCGCCTTAGGTCCCGACTTACCCAGGGCAGATTAGCTTGACCCTGGAACCCTTGGTCATCCGGCGGACGGGTTTCCCACCCGTCTTTCGCTACTCATGCCTGCATTCTCACTCGTGCACAATCCACCGGCGCTTCCGCCCCGGCTTCACCTCGTGCACGACGCTCCCCTACCCATCCAGCAGATGCTGAATGCCACGGTTTCGGCGGTGTGCTTGAGCCCCGCTACATTGTCGGCGCGGAATCACTTGACCAGTGAGCTATTACGCACTCTTTCAAGGGTGGCTGCTTCTAAGCCAACCTCCTGGTTGTCACAGCAACTCCACATCCTTTCCCACTTAGCACACGCTTGGGGGCCTTAACCGGTGGTCTGGGCTGTTTCCCTCTCGACCATGAAGCTTATCCCCCACGGTCTCACTGCCACGCTCTGACTTCCCGGCATTCGGAGTTTGGCTGACGTCAGTAACCTTGTAGGGCCCATCAGCCATCCAGTAGCTCTACCTCCGGGAAGAAACACGTGACGCTGCACCTAAATGCATTTCGGGGAGAACCAGCTATCACGGAGTTTGATTGGCCTTTCACCCCTACCCACAGCTCATCCCCTCCATTTTCAACTGAAGTGGGTTCGGTCCTCCACGCGCTCTTACACGCGCTTCAACCTGGCCATGGGTAGATCACTCCGCTTCGGGTCTAGACCGTGCCACTAAGATCGCCCTATTCAGACTCGCTTTCGCTACGGCTTCCCCCCACGGGTTAACCTCGCGACACAGCACTAACTCGCAGGCTCATTCTTCAAAAGGCACGCCGTCACCCCGCAGGGCTCCGACGGATTGTAGGCACATGGTTTCAGGTACTATTTCACTCCCCTCCCGGGGTGCTTTTCACCATTCCCTCACGGTACTGATCCGCTATCGGTCAACAGGTAGTATTCAGGCTTACCAGGTGGTCCTGGCAGATTCACACGGGATTTCTCGGGCCCCGTGCTACTCGGGCACACTCACTAGGCGGCGGAACGCATTACGGCTACGGGACTCTCACCCCCTACGGTCAGGCATCCAAACCTGTTCGCCTATACGCCCGCACCTCACCACCCCAGGCCGGCAGACCTGGGACGCAAAGGCCCACAACCCCGAACACGCAACCCCTGCCGGGTATCACACGTGCACGGTTTAGCCCCATCCGCGTTCGCTCGCCACTACTGACGGAATCACATGTTGTTTTCTCTTCCTGCAGGTACTGAGATGTTTCACTTCCCTGCGTTCCCTCCAACCGGCCTATGTGTTCAACCGGCGGTCACACGCTCGTCGGCGTGCGGGGTTCCCCCATTCGGAGATCCTGGGCTCAACGTCCGGTTATCGACTCCCCCAGGCTTATCGCAGATTCCCACGTCCTTCATCGGCTCCTGTTGCCAAGGCATCCACCATGCGCCCTTGAAAACTTAGCCACACAACGGCCAAGCCTCGATGAGCATAAGACACCCACCACGCCGGCACCCCCGAGGGGACACCACGGGCGGGCATCGAAAGATGACTACATTCTCGGCGCCGCCACACCACGCCAGGGGGCGTGGGCATGACGGCAAAATAAGATGCTCGCGTCCACTATGCAGTTCCCAAACAACAACCCGCGCCACACGCCCCCACCCGCGCCGGCACCCCCCACGAGGAGGAGAACCCACGCACCACGGTGTCTCGGTGCAGCCGGAACCAGACCACAGGCCCGGAACAACCACCCCCCGGCCACCCCACCACGACGGGCAGGGCGCCACCGGGATCGGCGGCCGGTCCTGTTGTCCCAGGACCCAACAGTGTGCCAACACCCCCACGCCCATCCACCCGGGGTCCTCCTTCCACACGCCGGCGCGACACCCCAGGACAACCCCCGGGGCGCCCATTCCAGGCGCAGTACTGCAAGGACCACCGGCCGGTACGGCCAGGGGCACCATTCGTTGATGTTCCACCCATGAGCAACCCGCCGGTCCACACGCGGGACCGACACGGGCACCAAATGGACCACCCCGGTAACCCCCGCACCTGGTGCGGGACGAGATGGCCATGCGCTCCTTAGAAAGGAGGTGATCCAGCCGCACCTTCCGGTACGGCTACCTTGTTACGACTTAGTCCCAATCGCCAGTCCCACCTTCGACGGCTCCCCCCACGAGGGTTGGGCCACCGGCTTCGGGTGTTACCGACTTTCGTGACTTGACGGGCGGTGTGTACAAGGCCCGGGAACGTATTCACCGCAGCGTTGCTGATCTGCGATTACTAGCGACTCCGACTTCATGGGGTCGAGTTGCAGACCCCAATCCGAACTGAGACCGGCTTTTTGGGATTAGCTCCACCTCACAGTATCGCAACCCATTGTACCGGCCATTGTAGCATGCGTGAAGCCCAAGACATAAGGGGCATGATGATTTGACGTCGTCCCCACCTTCCTCCGAGTTGACCCCGGCAGTCTCCCATGAGTCCCCGGCACGACCCGCTGGCAACATGGAACGAGGGTTGCGCTCGTTGCGGGACTTAACCCAACATCTCACGACACGAGCTGACGACAACCATGCACCACCTGTGAACCCGCCCCAGAGGGGAAGGACCATCTCTGGCCCGGTCGGGAACATGTCAAGCCTTGGTAAGGTTCTTCGCGTTGCATCGAATTAATCCGCATGCTCCGCCGCTTGTGCGGGCCCCCGTCAATTCCTTTGAGTTTTAGCCTTGCGGCCGTACTCCCCAGGCGGGGCACTTAATGCGTTAGCTGCGGCGCGGAAACCGTGGAATGGCCCCCACACCTAGTGCCCAACGTTTACGGCATGGACTACCAGGGTATCTAATCCTGTTCGCTCCCCATGCTTTCGCTCCTCAGCGTCAGTAACAGCCCAGAGACCTGCCTTCGCCATCGGTGTTCCTCCTGATATCTGCGCATTTCACCGCTACACCAGGAATTCCAGTCTCCCCTACTGCACTCCAGTCTGCCCGTACCCACCGCAGATCCGGGGTTAAGCCCCGGACTTTCACGGCAGACGCGACAAACCGCCTACGAGCTCTTTACGCCCAATAATTCCGGATAACGCTCGCGCCCTACGTATTACCGCGGCTGCTGGCACGTAGTTAGCCGGCGCTTCTTCTGCAGGTACCGTCACTTGCGCTTCTTCCCTACTGAAAGAGGTTTACAACCCGAAGGCCGTCATCCCTCACGCGGCGTCGCTGCATCAGGCTTGCGCCCATTGTGCAATATTCCCCACTGCTGCCTCCCGTAGGAGTCTGGGCCGTGTCTCAGTCCCAGTGTGGCCGGTCACCCTCTCAGGCCGGCTACCCGTCGTCGCCTTGGTGGGCCATTACCCCACCAACCAGCTGATAGGCCGCGAGTCCATCCAAGACCGATGAATCTTTCCACCCCCACACCATGCGATGGAGGGTCGTATCCGGTATTAGACCCGGTTTCCCAGGCTTATCCCAGAGTCAAGGGAAGGTTACTCACGTGTTACTCACCCGTTCGCCACTCATCCACCCCAGCAAGCTGGGGCTTCAGCGTTCGACTTGCATGTGTTAAGCACGCCGCCAGCGTTCATCCTGAGCCAGGATCAAACTCTCCGTAAAAAACTACAGAAGAAACAACACCACGCCCGGCGGAAAACCCGGCACGGCATCATTCAATCCCTGGCAAGAGGCCCTCCACCACACGGGGGTGCGGCGGTCAGGCCATCCACCAATTTCAAACAATTGGCATCAACAAACTTGGCACACTATTGAGTTCTCAAACAACAGGCACGTGATCAGTACCGGCGAAGGAAACCGGTTTCACCCGGCCGTTTCTTCGCTTTCCTCATCCGCGGCTTTCAAAGCGTAGTCCCTCTTCCCCGGCCCGTCAAACCGGCGTTCCCGCCGCGCTCACCGCACCCGGACCGAAGTCCCACCGCCGCCCCCGGACCACCCGCCGGCCGCCACAGCGACCCGCCAGCTCCCCGGAGCAACTTTCCCATCCTAGACCCTCCCGGGCCCCGGCGTCAAACCCGCCGCACCCGGCCGGCCCCCGGCACCAGGCCGGACACCGCCCCAGTCAAGGACAGCCGCACCACCACCGGAAGGACAACCGCCCCTCCACGCCGTGGCACGAGGAGCAACCCTACACCCCCACCCACCCCCACGCAAACCGGGACGGCCTCGCGCCTCCGACGTGGAGGGAGCAACCCGATATCCCGGCCCCCAACCGCAGCCGGCGGACGGCCGGTGGACGATGTCGAGTAGCCGGCGGCCGGGGTGTGAGGCGTCCAGGGCCAACGCCCCGGCGGCATGGGCTCCGAGGAACCCCGTGCCCAGCACCTCGCAAGCCGCGGGCACGACAACGGCCCGGAGACGCGGCTGGGCCCGGCATCCCGTTCCGGGGATGCCGGGCCCTGTCCCTCCGCGAGGGTGCCGGTGCAGCGTTCAGCCGCGAGGTGGTCCGGCACCGGGCCGGACCGGGGGTCCACTCAGTAGCGGACCGCGGTGCTCATCATGTTCCAGGGGCTGTAGTCGAGGTCGGTGACCGCGACGCCCATCTGGGGGTTGCGAGCGTGGGCGATCTTGCCGTCGCCGATGTAGATGGCCACGTGGTAGACGCCGGAGCCAGAGCCGTTGTTGGACCAGAACACCAGGTCGCCGACCTGGAGGTTGCTCATGGAGACCTGCTGGCCGCCGTAGAACTGGGCCGAGGAGGTCCGCGGGATGCTCTTGCCGGCCTGGGCGAAGGCCTGCTGGGTGTAGCCGGAGCAGTCGTAGGCGGTCGGGCCGTTGCCGCCCCAGCTGTAGTAGACGCTCGGGTCGGCGGCCTTGGCGGCGGCCCACTGCGCCACGTCCGCCTGCCAGCCGGTGGCCGAGGAGGTGGAGTACGAGGCGAGCTGGTAGGTGCCCCCGGAGGCGGTCGAGGTGGAGGCCGTCGAGGAGCTCGTCGAGGTGGACGCGGAGCTGTAGCTGTAGTCCTGCTGGGCCGAGTAATCGGTGGTGGACACTCCACCGTCGTGGGCCGAGGCGGGGGCGACACCGGCGAGGGTGGCACCGGCGAGCGTGGCCAGGCCCGCGGCGCTGACCGTCAGGGAGCGACGGCGGCGGGAGCGGGCGGACAGCTTCTCGGCCTCGAGACGGGCACGGCGGGAGGGGTAGTTCATGGGGATACTCTCAATACCTAGCGCGTTATCTGAACGTTATCCACCGTACACGCTCGTTATGGAAACGCAACACTGAAGGAACGCTGATCGTTCGCTGGGAACGGCACGCACCACGCCACTCGGGCGCGAGAGCGCCGCCCGAAGGCCGACCTGCCCACGTTACCACTTCGTGATCACGACGGGCGTCCTCGGTGGTCAGGCGGACGTCGGCCGGACGTCGTAGACCAGCCTCGCCCACTCGCCGACCTTCTCGGCCGAGCACAGCCGCAGCCGGTCCCATCGCGCGTCGCCGGCGAACAACGGCTTCCCCGTGACCAACGTCACGGGCGCGACCGTCAGGCAGATCCGGTCCAGCGCCCCCGCGTCGAGGAACCGGGCCGCCAGGCCGCCCCCGCCCATGAGCCAGACGTCACCGTCCCCCGCGGCCGCACGGATCTCCGGAAGGTGACGGCCGACGTCGCCGTCCACGACCCGGACGTCCGCTCCCTCCGGGACGGGCAGGTCCCGGCTCGAGAAGACGAACAGGGGCTGCCGGCCCAGGTACTCCGGCCACTTCTCCGGATGGGCCAGCAGGTCCTCGGTCCGCAGGACCCACTCATAGGTGGTCGAGCCCATGACGATGGCCGTGGCGGCCTCCATGAACGGCTTCAGGTCCGGTTGCTCGCCCGGGATGGCGAACAGCCAGTCGAGCGAGTCGTCCTCGGTCGCGAGGAATCCGTTGAGCGTGCACGCGGTCTCGTAGATGACGGCCATGCCGGAACGCTAGCAACGCGGCGGAGCCCGCGGCAGGGAGCGGCGGCCGAGCGGGTACGGCAGCCAGGACGGGGAAGGGTTAATTCGCGCCCGGGGGGTTGTGCGGTCATGGACCCCGTGCCGGGCCCGCCCTACTGTCTGCCCTGTCCCGGCATCCCGCCCTCCCGGCTTCCTCCACCGTTCTCCGTGCACACCCAGCAGCCGATCACTCCACTACCGACAGCGCTCCACGGCGCAGACTCCACCGGCGGCTCCACCGGGCACCGACCGTCTCGACCGAGGCGGCCTTCGGCACCATCCCCTCCCGGAGGAATCACCATGCGTACCAAACCACTGCTCGCCGGGGCCGGCGCCCTGGCCCTTGCCACCACCCTCGTCGGCGCGCCCGCACAGGCCCACGAGAGCCCGAGGCCCCCGCGGGCCCACGAGCTGGCCAGCGGGCTCGTCAGCCCCCTCAGCCTGGACCTGGGCCGCCGCGGGGACGTGTACGTCACGCAGAATTTCGCCGGCGCCCTGTCGAAGGTGGACCGCCGGGGCACCGTGACGGACGTCCATCGCGGCAACCTGGCCGAACTGGCCGGCGTCGCCTATGACCGGGGAGCCACGTATCACGTGGAGACGAACGCCCCCGAGGGCGGGACGCCCACCTCCCACGTGATCAAGACCGCGCGGGACGGCATGCGGACGGTGGTCAGCGACGACTTCATGAAGTACGAGCGTGACCACAACCCGGACGGTGACGAGACCTACGGCTTCGTCCGCCTCCGCGGTACCTGCGCGGCCCAGCTGGACGCGTTCCAGGACTCGCTGGCAGACCTGGCGGGACCGGGCGGAGGAACCCCCCAGTTCGCGCGGTACACCGGCATCGAGGAGTCCCACGCCTACCAACTCGAGGTCGATCGCGGCACCATCTACGTCGCGGACGCCGCCGCCAACGCGATCCTGAAGGTCAACGAGCGCACGAAGCGGATCTCCACCGTCGCCGTCATCCCGGCCACCCCTGTGAGGTTCACGGCGGCCATGGAGACCTACCTGGAGGAGACCATCGAGGGCGCCCTGCAGCAGCAGGGCCAGGAGCGGGACATCGACATGCCGGACTGCCTGGTCGGCCAGCGGTACGTGCCCGAGCCGGTGCCGACGGACGTCGTCAAGGGGGGCCGGGGCGAGCTGTTCGTGTCCACGCTGGGCGGCGGGGTCGGCGAGGCCACTGCGCAGAGCAAGGTGTACCGCATCGAGCAGCGCCGTGGACCGGACCGGGTCACCACGGTGGCCCGTGGCCTGTTCGGTGCCACCGGACTGGACCGCGCCCCGAACGGCGACCTCTACGTCGCCGAGATGTTCGGCGGCGAGATCTCGCGCCTGAAGGCCCACGACGTCCGACACGCCCACCACGGCCACACCGCCAAGGCCTGGACCGTGGTCAAGGCCGAGACGCCGGCCGACGTCAAGGTGAGCGGTCACCACCTGTACGCCACCATCAAGGCCCTCTCCCCCACCGGCGGCGACCTGGTGAGGTACGACCTCAAGAACCGGAGGCCGTGACCGCACGGGGTGGGGGACCGCTGGCCGACATCTCCGCCGGGCGGGGTTAACCCGCCCCCGGGGAGTCGTGCGGGCATGGACCCCCGGGACAGGGCGCCATACTGTCGCCCTGTCCCGGCCCGCCACCCTCCCGGCATCCCCCACCGTTCTCCGTGCACACCCGACCGCCGATACATCCAGCACCGCTTGCGCTCCAGACCGCAGACTCCACCGGTGGCCTCCCCGGGCACCGACCGTCTCGACCGAGGCGGCCTTCGGCACCATCCCCTCCCGGAGGAATGACCATGCGTATCAAGCCACTGCTCGCCGGGGCCGGCGCCCTGGCGCTGGCGACCACCCTCGTCGGCGCGCCCGCCCAGGCGCACTCGGAGAAGCCCAGGAACCAGGAACCACACGTGCTCGCCAGCGGGCTGGCCGGCCCGCTGACCCTGGCGGTCGGCCAGCGCCGGGACGTCTACGTCACGGAGGTGTTCGCCCCGAGACCCACCCTGACCAAGGTGGACCGCCGGGGCGCCGAGAGCACCGTCTACGAGATGCCGAATCCCCCCGGGACCACGGAACTCGTGGGCGTCGCCTACGACCGCGGCTCGACGTACCACGTGGAGACGGACCATGCCGCCGAGGGAGGGCCCACGTCCCACGTGGTCAAGACGAACCGTAACGGTCAGCGGACCATCGTCAGCGACGACCTCTGGGACCACGAGGCCCGCAGGAACCCCGACGCGGGCCAGACCTACGGGTTCCACGGCCTGGACCGCCAGTGTGCCGCCGAAGTGGCGGCCTACGAGGCCCCGGAGAACGTCCCGGACATCTTCACGGGCTACCGGGGCATCGTCGAGTCGCACGCCTACCAGCTCGAGGTCCACCTGGGCACCATCTACGTGGCCGACGCCGCCGCCAACGCGGTGCTGAAGGTCGACGAGCACACGAAGCGGATCTCCACGGTCGCGGCCATCCCGGCCTCGCCGATCCGGTTCACGGATGAACTGGAGGAGTTCGTCGAGGACACCTTCGGCGGGGACTTCCCCGGATGCACCGTCGGCGAGAGGTACGCGCCGGAGCCCGTGCCCACCGATATCGCGGTCGGCCGTCGCGGTGAGCTGTTCGTCTCCACCCTGCAGGGAGGGGCGGGCGAGGTCGTCCCCATCAGCCGGGTGCACCGCATCGAGCAGCGCCGCGGCCCGGACCGGGTCACCACCGTGGCGCGCGGGCTGTTCGGGGCCACGGGCCTCGACCGGACCCGCAACGGTGACCTCTACGTCGCCGAGATGTTCGGTGACGAGATCTCCGTCCTCGAGGGCCGCGACGTCCGCCATGCCCACCCCGGCCACCTGGCCAGGGCCCACACCCTGTTCGAGGCCGAGACCCCGGCCGACGTCCAGGTGAGCGGCCGCCACCTGTACGCGACCGTCAACGCCACCGCCGAGCCCGAGGTCGGCGGCGACCTCGTGCGGTACGAGCTCAAGCACCACGGGAGGTGAGGACGCCGGGCCGGCGTCGCCGTCGGTGACCGGCGACCGAAGGCCGAGGCCGTACGGGCGGCCCCGGGTCCTGTCCCAGGATCCGGGGCCGCCGCGTCAGCGGGCGTCCGCCACGACGCCGTCCGCCCCGAGTATCCGGTGCGGCGTGTGCCACAGGGCGGTGCGCATCCACTCGTCGTCCATCCCCCAGCGCACGAGGGCCTCGACCTGGTGGCTGTAGGGATAGGGGATGGAGGGGAAGTCGGAGCCGAACACCACCTTCCCCTCGAGGGCGGCCAACACCTCCGGGTACCGCTCGGGGGCGGGGTGCTGCTGCTCCATGTATCCCGTGCCGACCATGGTGGTGTCCAGGTAGACGTTGGGGCTCTCCGCGGCCAGCGCCGCGAACTCGAGGTACTCGGGCAGTCCGGCGTGGGCGATCACCAGCACGAGCCCGGGGTGGCGGTCGACGAGCTCGCGGATGCGCCCGGGGCCCGTGAACTCGCCCGGATGGGGGCCGCTGCCGCAGTGGATGACGACCGGCACGGCGGCCTCCTCGAGGCTCCGCCAGGCATGGTCCAGCCGCGGGTCCAGGGGCGAGAACCCCCCGACCTGCACGTGCACCTTGAACAGCCGGGCCCCCCGTTCCAGGCTGCGGGCCACCTCGGCGTCCACCCCGTCCTCCGGGTAGAGGGTGGCCGAGTGGATCGCGTCCGGGTGCTCGGCGGCGAAGGCTGCCGAGTAGTCGTTGAGCCAGGCGGCCATGCCCGGCCGGTGGGCGTAGTTCAGGGTGCCGTAGGCGCTGACGCCGAGGTCCCGGAGGACCCGCACCCGGTACTCCTCCGAGTGCCGGTACTCGATGTGCCACGGCGGCCCGCCCCGCTCCGCCTCGGCGTCGAAGAAGGCCCACACCTTCTCCTGGACGTTGGCCGGCATGAAGTGCACGTGCAGGTCGACGATCCCCGGCAGGCCGAGCGCGTCGAGGTACGGGCGCAGTTCCGCGTCCGAGCGGGGGGCGGGCGTGTGGGCCATCGTGCGGTTCCTCGGTGGTCTGGGTCCGTGGTCTGGTGGCGGGTCCGTGGCCGCTCAGCCGCAGGACCCGGAGCGGCGCGGCTCGTGGTGCCACCCTAGGTGCACTGGGCGCTCCCGGGCACGTCCTCCCCGGTGGTCCCGGGCGCGTCCGGGGCGGCCCGGCGGCGGAGCTGCCAGCGCGAGTGCAGCGACTCGATGGCCTTGATCAGGGCCCCCACGCCGAGGGCGGAGAGGAGGGTGCCCTCCCGCACCCCGTACAGCTGCCCGAGCAGGGCCAGGGACAGGGCCACGGCGAGGACGACCAGCGTCCAGTCGAACACCTGCTTCACCGTGCCGAAGCGCGCCCCCAGCAGGCGGTGCAGCACCACCACGATCCCGTCCCCCGGAAGGTAGGCGATGCGGGCGTTGACCTCGATGTAGACCCCGACGGCGGCCACCACCACGCTGAGCACCGTCCACCCGGCCTGCGCCGCGTAGTGGACCGGCTCGATCCACTCCGTGGCCCACAGCGCCACGTCGCACATCAGCCCGAACACGAGCGTCAGGGGAACCTGCAGGAGCTGCAGCGGGGGGAACCGGCGCCGCAGCAGGGCGAGCTGGAGCAGCACGAACACCATGTTCAGGGCGGCGATGTAGGCGCCCACCGTGAACGGGGTGGCCGCGGCCAGGACGTTGGGGATCGTGGAGATCGGCGTGGCGCCGAGCCCGGCCCGGATGCTCAGCGCGATGCCGAAGGCCAGGATGAAGATGCCGAGGAAGAACCGCAGCCAGCGCCCGGCCGTGGACCGCGGGGGCGTACCGGCATCCGTGCGTTCCTCCACCGTCGCCGCGCCCCCCGTGCCGTCCCGCGCCGGCCGTCCGGCGCGCCGATCACTATAGGCCACGGGCCGGGCGGGGCGCTCAGCCCACGCGCAGCACGGCCGCCCCGGTGACGCGGTCGGCGGCCAGGTCGGCGAGCGCCCGGTCGGCCTCGGCGAGCGGGTAGGACACCGTGGTGGGGCGCAGCCGCATCCGGGCGGCCAGGCGCAGGAACTCCTCGCCGTCCTGCCGGGTGTTCGCGGTGACGCTGCGCAACTGGCGCTCCTGGAACAGCTCGGCGGCGTAGTCCAGCACCGGGATGTCGCTGAGGTGGATGCCCGCCAGCGCGAGCGTGCCGCCGCGGTCCAGCGCCCGGAGGGCCGGCGGGACGAGGTCCCCGGCGGGGGCGAAGATGATCGAGGCGTCCAGCGGCACGGGCGGCGGCTCGGAGGCCTCCCCCACGAAGTCGGCGCCGAGCGCCCGGGCCAGCGCCCGGCCCCTCTCCCCGCGCGTCATGACGTACACCTCGGCGCCCTGGTGCAGGGCCACCTGGGCGGCCAGGTGGGCCGAGGCGCCGAAGCCGTAGATGCCCAGGCGACCGCCGGGCGGGAGCTGGGCGCGCTGCAGGGCGCGGTAGCCGATGATCCCCGCGCACAGCAGCGGGGCGGCCTCCTCGTCGCCGAAGTCCGGGGGCAGCTCGTACGCGTAGGCCTCGGGGACCACGGCGAGCTCGGCGTAGCCGCCGTCGGCGTCCCAGCCGGTGAACCGCGGGTCCAGGCACAGGTTCTCGGCGCCGCGGCGGCAGAAGCGGCAGTGCCCGCACGTGGAACGCAGCCACGCGATGCCCACCCGGGCGCCGGCGTCGAACCTCCGCGCCCCCGGGCCGGAGCCCACCACCTCGCCGACCACCTCGTGGCCCGGGACGACCGCCGGGCGGTGCAGGGGCAGGTCGCCCTCGGCCACGTGCAGGTCGGTGCGGCACACACCGCAGGCGAGGACGCGCACGAGCACCTCGCCGGGGCCCGGCTCCGGGTCGGGCCGCTCGCCGAACGCCAGCGGTCCCTCCTCCGCGGGGCCCTGGCGCTGCACCCACCAGGCGCGCATGCGCTCCTCCTCCGTCCGTCCCGCTGCTGTCCGGCCGGGACGGCGCTCAGGCGAGCGTGGCCCGGAGGGTGATGTCCTCCACGGCGGCGAGCGCCTGGGACACGGGGCACTGTTCCTTGGCCTCCCCGGCGATCCGCTCGAAGTCCTCCGCGGAGATGCCCTCCACCTGGCCGGTGACCGCCAGTGCGATCGAGGTGATGCCCTTGCCGGCCTCGAAGGTGACCTCGGCGGTGGTGTCCAGCTGGGTGGGGGCGGTGCCGTTCTGCTTGAGCATGTTGGAGAACTGCATGGAGTAGCACGTGGCGTGGGCGGAGGCGATCAGCTCCTCCGGCGTGGTGGTGCCCCCGGACTCCTCGGCGCGGGACTTCCAGGCGACCGGGAAGCTGCCCGCCCCCGAGGTCTCCAGGCTGGTGGTGCCGGACCCGGTGAACAGGTCGCCCTTCCACTGCGTGCGGCCGGTGTTGGTGATGGGGCGGGGCATGGTTCCTCCTGCGGGGGTGTGCGGTCGTTGGCGGTGTCCGTGGCCGGCGGGGGCCACCCGTGGCCACCGTAACGACATCCCGCTGCCGCTGTCAGGGGGTGCTGGTCGCCCCTTGCCCGCGCGGCGTGCGCGCACGAGAGTGGAACCACCGGGGTCCGGCACGGGCCCCGGCGAGGATCGTGACGAGGAGGACCGGATGAGCCACCACCCCACACCGGCCGGGGAACTGACCGAGGACGCCTGCTGGGCGCGGCTGCGCGGCGGCGAGGTGGCCCGGCTGGCGGTCATCGTGGACGGGCATCCGGAGATCTTCCCCATCAACTACGTGGTGGACCGCGGATCCCTCGTGTTCCGCACCGCGGAGGGCACCAAGGTCTCGGCGGCCCTGTCCGGACAGCCGGTCGCCGTCGAGACGGACGGCCTGGAGGCCACCGGGCCCGACGGCGGCGCCGGCACCGCGCCCGGCGAGGCAGGGCGGGCGCTGGCCTGGAGCGTGGTGCTCAAGGGCCGGGCCGAGCAGATCACCGGCACCGACGAGCTGATGGACACCACGGAACTGCCGCTGACCCCGTGGCAGGCCGGGGAGAAGGGCAAGTTCGTGCGGATCGTCCCGACCGAGGTGACCGGCCGCAGCTTCCCCGTCGTCTCCCCGGACACGTGGCGGACCGCCGTCTCGGGGACGCCGCACGCCGCGGAGGAGTAGGCCGCGGGCCCCGCGCGGCCTCAGGCGGTCGCCCGCACCCGCTGCTCCATCCAGGCGCCCACCGTCTCGAGCACCTCGGCGTCCGTCGGGCGGCGGACGAGCGCCGAGTAGGCGGCGAGGTTCGGCCGCTCGGGGTCCCGGCGCAGCAGGTGGGTCAGGTCCGGCACCCGGTGCACCTCCACCGGCCCGGCGACGGTGTCCCGGATGACGTCCAGGTCCGCGGGGTCGACCTGGAGGTCCTTCTCACCGGTGAGGGCCAGCACCGGGGCGGTGATGCGCCGCAGCGCGGGGACGGGGTCGAACGCCAGCAGCTCGCGCTGCCAGCGGGCGTTGACCCGGCGCCCGGCCATCCGGACGGTGTCCGCCGTCGAGGCCTGGACCCTGGCGATCGACCGCTGCTGGAGCCGGGCGAGGTCGATCCGGGCCAGCCGGACCACGGCTCGGGTGACGGGCGGCAGGGCGTCGGCGACCTGCCGGCCCTGCCAGGCCATGAGCTCGGTGCCGGTGGTGCCGGGCGCCGCGAGCAGCACCACGCCGTCGAGGCGGTCGTCCCCGGCGGCGACCAGTTCGGCGATGATGCCGCCCTCGCTGTGTCCCACCACGAAGGTCGGCCGGGACGCTCCGGACCCGGCCGAGCGCAGCCAGTCCAGCGCGGCCCGGGCGTCGTCCACGTTGTCCGAGAGCCCGGCGGCGTAGAAGTCGCCCGCCGAGGCCCCCACCCCGCGCTTGTCGTAGCGCAGCGAGGCGATGCCGCGCGCGGCGAGGGACACCGCGAGGTCCGAGCTGACGCCCAGCGGCAGCCGCGCATGGTCGGCGTCGCGGTCCACCTGGCCCGAGCCGGGGAGGATGAGCGCGGCCGCCACGGGCTCCCGGTCCCGGGGCGTGGCCAGGGTCCCGGCCAGGCGCAGGCCGCCGGAGGTGAACGCCACCTCGGCCTGGGACACCGCCGCGCGGCACCGACGGGCGGCCTCGAGGGCCCGGAGGTGCTCGCCGGCGTCCGGCAGGGCGACGACCAGCCCGGCCAGCCGGTGGCCGCGCAGGGTGACCTGCAGGCCCTCCCGGCCGCGGTGGGCCACCACGAACCACCGTCCGCCGCGGCGCCACCACGTCCCGATACGGGCGCGGCCCGGGAGGTCCAGGCCCGGGGCCCGCAGGCCGTGCACGGCCGCGAGCGTGTCCGGGACCACGCGGACGGCCGCGACCGCGTCGAGCGGGATGCGCAGGTCGCCGTGCAGTCCGGCCACCTTCTCCCGGGCGGTCAGGGCGAGGACGAGGTCCTTGGCGGTGAGGGTCAGCGTGGCCATGCGCATCCTTCCGGAGGGTCGATGCGCTCGATTATTCTCAATATCGCGAACGGTGTCAACGGTGCAACCGCCGGCCTACTCCTCCCCACCGGGGACGAGGACCGCGGAGAGCAGCCGGCGGACCCGGCCCTCCCCGGGCCCGTTCCCCGCCCGGGCCCGCACCAGGTCCCCGACCTCGGCGAGCAGCTCCCCCAGCTCGGCGTCCGTCAGCCACAGGGCGAGGTGCCGGTAGCCCACGCCGTCCCGGGCCAGGTCCACGTCCGGGCGCTCGAGGTAGCGCTCGAAGGAGGACAGCAGCCCGGCGAGGAAGGCGACGAAGGCCACCCGGTGCTCCTCGGGGGACATCCCGGCGACCTCGTCCGCGGACAGGTCCGCTGCCGGGGCGTGCAGCCCGTACGTGCGCTCCACCGCCCCGCGCACCCGCTGCTCGTCCACCACCTCGAGGATCCCCGCCTCGGCGAGGGTGGCCACGTGCCGGTAGAGCGTGGCCGTGGAGACGTCGTCCAGCTCCGCCGCGATCTGGGCGGTGGTGAGCTCGCGGCCGCCCAGCAGCGACTGGATGATCCGCAGCCGGACCGGGTGGAGGACGACGTCTGCCGTGCGGGGGGTGCCTGCCATCCCCTCAGGATCACACAGCCGGGCTCCGGGGCCGAGTGCGGGCAGGCACCCCTCGAGTGCTGCGCCCCCTTGCCCGCCGCGCCCGCGCTGGGGACGATGGGACCCGGACCAGCCGAGGCACGAGTCGAGGAGGACGCATGGCAGACGGACCCGCCGCGGAGGAACACCTCTCCGAGGACGAGTGCTGGGAGCGGCTGCGGCACGCCCCCGTGGGCCGGATCGGGCTCTGGGTGGAGGACCACCCGGAGGTGTTCCCGGTGACGTTCGTCGTGGACCGCGGGACCATCGTGTTCCGCACCGCGCCCGGCCGCAAGCTCGATGCGGTCCTCTCCGGGGCGCCCGTGGCGTTCGAGGCCGACGCCCTGGACGCGAGCACCTCGGTCGTGTGGTCCGTGATGGTGCGCGGGCGGGCCGAACAGGTCACCCGCTCCCTGGACCTCATGGAGACGGCGGACCTGCCGCTGCGTCCCTGGCACGCCGGGGACAAGGCCCTGGCCGTGCGGATCGTGCCCACCGAGCTCACCGGTCGGCGCTTCCCCATCGCCGACCCGGACTGGTGGCGGCGGCTGGGCGCGGACGCCGCCCGCCCGGACCTCGACTGACGGGGCCGGTCCCGGCTCAGCGGGGCCGGCCGCCCGCGGCGAGCCAGTCCTCCACGGTCGTCCGGTCGACGACGGCCACGTCCGGCACCAGCGCGCCCGAGGCGATCGCCGGGCCCAGGTACGGCAGCTCCCGGACCAGGCGCGGGCGGCGGCCGCCGATCGAGCCGTGGGCCGCCAGCATGGCGCGGGCCAGCTGCGCGGCGGTCTCCACGCGCGGGCCCCGGATGGCGACCTCCCGGACGCCGGTGGGGGCCGGGCCCGGCGCCGGGCCGCCGCGCGCCGCCTCCTCCGCCACGAGCCGGGCCACCGCGCCCACGTCCACGGCCGCCACCCGCATGGTGGGCAGCACCGCCACCGGGCCCAGCGTGGTGCGGGCGGCGATCTCGGAGACCTGGTCGAACCACAGGGTGGAGTGCACCAGGGTCACCGGCACCCCGGCGGCCCGGTAGGCCGCCTCCTGGGTGGCCTTGCCCGCGTAGTACCCCATCCAGCGGTGCACGGCCGGGTCGCTGGCCCCGGCGATCGACACGCACACGATCCGGCCCACCCCCGCGCGGCGGGATGCCTCGGAGACCGTGTGGGCCGCCGTCGAGAAGAACTCCACGGCCCGGGCGCGGTCCCCGGTGGGGATGTTCAGGGCGTCCACGACGGCGTCCGCACCCGCCAGGGCGTCCTCCAGCCCGCGCCCGGTGACCGCGTCGATCCCCGTCCCGCGGGTCGCTGGGACCACCTCGTGGCCCGCGGCCTCGAGGGCCGCCCGGATCCGTGTCCCGACCAGCCCGCTGGCCCCCAGCACGACGATCCGCCGGCCCGCCGGGGCACCTCCCGCCCCGGGGACCGTCTCGTCCGCCGCAGCCGGGTCGTCCGTGGTCATCGCGTCCTGCTCCTCCGTCCGGTCCTCAGCCCAGCGGGATCGTCCCGCGCAGGGACGCCGGGTCCTCCACCGGCTCCTCGCGCGTCCGCCCGATCAGCTCGCGCGCGGCCTTGACCTTCTCCCACACGTTCCACAGCAGCACGCCGCGCACGGCGCCGCCGTCGTCGAGGTAGTAGACGACCCCCTCGAGTGGTCCGCGCGGCCCTCCGCGTCCGTGGCCCAGTCCTCCACCATGCGCAGCCGGGAGTCCACCTCCCCCACGGCCTCGTAGCCGTGGTCGAACAGGTCGGACCAGAAGAACGGGGTGGTGGCATACGCCCGGTCCGCCCCCGCCATGTTGCGCCCGGCCGCGGTGCCCATCGTCTCGGCCGCGGCGGCGTGCTCCACGCGGCGCGGCCCGAGCAGGCGGTCCGGGTACCGGGCGATGTCCCCCGCGGCGTACACGTCCGGGGCCGAGGTGCGCAGGTGGTCGTCCACCACCACGCCGTCGTCCACGGTGAGCCCGGCCGCCTCGGCCAGGCCGGTGCGCGGGCGCACCCCGATCCCGACGACGGCGGCGTCCGCGGCCAGTTCCGTCCCGTCCCCGAGGCGCACGGTCACGCCCCCGGCGTCCACCGATCCGCCGGCGAGGCGGCCCACCACGATCTCCACGCCGCGGTCGCGGTACTCGTGCGTGACCGTCGCGGCCAGGCCGGCGGGGAACAGGGCGCCCAGGAGGGGCTCGGAGGAGACCACGAGCGTCACGCGGACGCCGTTGAGCGCCAGGGCGGCGGCGACCTCCGAGCCGATGTACCCGCCGCCCACGACCACCACGTGCGCGCCCTGCCGGGCGATCTCCCGCAACCGCCGGTAGTCGGCCAGCGTGCGGTAGTACACGACCCGCTCGCCGGGTTCCAGGCCGCCGACGCGCGGCTCGGCGCCCGTGGCCAGCAGCAGGGACCCGTAGCGCACCGTCCGCCCGTCCTCGAGGGTGACCGTGTGCGCGGCGGGGTCCAGCGCGGCCACGGTGGTGCCGAGGTGGAAGCACGTGTGCTCGTCCGGGGCGGTGTCCGAGCCCTGCTCGCCGGAGACCATGACGCACCCCTCGACCGAGCCCTTCGGGTCCACCCACAGCGTCTTGGACAGGTCCGGCCGGTAGACGGGCGGCGCCGGCTCGGTCCCGAACACGCCGATGCCGCCGTCCGGGTCCTGCGAGCGGATGCCGCGGACCGCCTTGGCCGCGGCCATGCCGGCCCCCACGATGACGTAGTCGTAGGCGTCCCGGACCTCCGCGGAGTGCACCCCACGGGCCGTGGGGTCCAGGTCCGGTCCCGTGCCGTCAGCGGCCATGTCCGTCCTCCTCGAGGGTTCCCCGGCCGCCTCCCGGCCGGTGCGGGTCGTCTCCGCCGTCGCCCGGCGGGGGTGGTGCGGCGGCCGCCTCAGGGGCGGCGCCAGTCGTCCTCACGCAGGTGCGAGCCCGCCATGGGGCCCATCGTCAGCATCCCGCCGTCCACCGCCCAGGACGCCCCGTTGACGTAGCCGGCGTCCGGGCCGCACAGGAAGGCGACCGTCGCGGCGATCTCCCGGGCGTCCCCGGGGCGGGCGACCGGGATCCCGGGCCGGCGCTTGTCCCGCAGCACCGACTCGTCCTCCTGGCCCGTCATGGGGGTGGCGATCTCCCCGGGGGCCACGGCGTTGACGGTGATCCCGTGCTCGGCCAACTCCAGGGCGGCCACCTTGACCAGCAGGCCCAGCCCGCCCTTGGCGGCGCAGTACGGTCCCGCCCCCACGCGGGGGGCGTGCTCGTGGACGGAGGTGATCGCCACGATCCTCCCGCCGGCCCCGGCATCCACCATGTGGCGCGCGGCGGCCTGCAGGCAGCAGAAGGCGCCGTCGAGGTCCACCGAGACGACTTCGCGCCACGTGGCCAGGTCCAGGTCCAGCAGCCGGGTGGCCGTGCCGGTGCCGGAACACATCACGAGGGTGTCCACCCCGCCCATCGCGCCGGCCAGCTCGTCCACCACGCGGGTGCCCGCCGCGGGGTCGGTGAGGTCCAGCCGGCGCACGTGGGCGGTGCCGCCCGCGGCGCGGACCTCCTCCGCGGTCGACTCGGCGCCGGCCTCGTCCTCGTGCCACGTGATGCCCACCTGCCGGTCCGGGCCGGCCAGGGCCACCGCCGTCGCCTTCCCGATGCCGGAGTCGGCACCGGTGACGATGACGCGGCGGGGCTCGAAGGCCTGCGCCCCGCTCGTGGGCTCCGGCTGCGCCGTCACCGGGAGACCAGCTTGAAGAACGTGCTGTCGCTGCCGTCCGCCTTCTGCTGCTGGTAGAGGAAGGCCAGCTCCTCCTCGTCGAACTTCGCGAACCAGTCCTCCCAGCTGATGTGCTCGAGCCGGTCCTCGCCCGCGCCGCCGGGGAAGTCGATCCTCAGCACGCCGGCCGCACCGGATTCCTCCGTGCCCCTGACGCTGGCGGGCTTGCCGTCGTGCTCCTCCACCCAGCGCCGGATCTCGTCGTGGTCGGTGGTGGTGTGGCTCTCGGATGCCATGGTCTCCTCCTGGGGTGCTCAGTCGGGCCTCGTGCGCTGTCCTCGGGCGGCCGTCGCGCGCCCGGGGATCTCCCCCGACGCTAGGTCCGGCCCGAGCGCGGGCACAAGGCCCGGCCACCGAGGCCTCGCCACGGCGGCCGGGGCACGGCATGCTGGCGAGGGACGGGTCCGACGTCGGTGGACCGGATGGGACCCGCTGAGGACGACGGGCAGGGACGGGAAGGACGAGCACCATGACGGTTCCAGGACCGCTGCACTCGCTGTGGAACGACACGTACACCGTGCCGGCGGCACCGGCGGGCGAGTTCGTCCCGGGCTCGCACGCCGGCACGGTCATCGCCGGCGCTGGATTGACGGGGCTGGTGACGGCCGTGCTGCTGGCCCGGGCCGGCGAGCAGGTCACGGTCCTGGAGGCGCGCTCGGTGGGTGCCGTGTCCACCGGCAACACCACGGCCAAGGTGTCCCTGCTGCAGGGCACCGTGCTGTCCCAGGTCCGCCAGCATCAGTCGGACCGGGTGCTGCGGGCCTACGTGGACGGCAATCGTGAGGGACAGTCGTGGCTGCTGCGCTACCTGGACGAGCACCAGGTCCCCTACCAGCGCCGGACCGCCGTCACCTATGCCACGACGTCCGCCGGCGCGGAGTCCCTGCGCCGCGAGCAGCGCGCGTGCGAGGCCGCCGGGCTGCCCGTGACGTGGACGCAGGACACCGAGCTGCCGTTCGAGGTGACCGGGGCGATCACCCTCGAGGACCAGGCGCAGATCAACCCGATGCTCGCCCTGGGCGCGCTGGCCGCCGAGCTGCGCGAGCTCGGCGGGACGGTCATCGAGGGGGTGCGCGTCACCGGGGCCGGCTTCGGCTCGCCCCTGGAGGTGCGCACCAGCCACGGCTCCGTGCGCGCCGACCGACTCGTCCTGGCCACCGGGGTCCCCGTGCTGGACCGCGGCGGGTACTTCGCCAAGCTCAGCGCGCACCGCTCCTACGCGCTGGCCTTCCGCGTCCCCGGCGCCCCGGCGACCATCCCGCAGGGCATGTACCTGAGCGCCGACTCCCCCAGCCGGTCCCTGCGCACCGCACCGGTCACGGACGGGGAACTGCTCCTCGTGGGCGGCAACGGCCACCCGGTGGGACGGGCGGAGTCGCCGCAGGCCGGGCTCGAGGCCCTGGACGCCTGGACGCGGCGGTACTTCCCGGGGGCCGAGCGCACCCACGCGTGGGCCGCCCAGGACTACCGCTCGGCCAACCTCATCCCGTTCATCGGCACCCTGCCCCGGGGAGGCGGGGCCATCCACCTGGCCACGGGCTACAACAAGTGGGGCATGACCAACGGCGTGGCGGCCGGACTGGCGATCGCCGGGGAGGTCCTGGGGGACACGATCCCCTGGGCCCAGGTGCTGGGCCACCGGATCACCACGCCCTCCGACCTGCTGACCGGGCTCAAGGACAACGCCGCGGTGGCCGCCCACCTGGCCGGCGGCTGGGCCGGGGCCTGGCTGCGCCCCGTGGTCACGGAGCGGCCCGTGGAGGGCGAGGGCCTCGTCGGCCGCGCCGAGGGCCGCCCCGTGGCGGTGTCCACCGTGGACGGGGTGACCTGCCGGCTCTCGGCGGTGTGCACCCACCTCGGCGGGATCCTCGCCTGGAACGACGCGGAGCGGTCCTGGGACTGCCCGCTGCACGGTTCCCGCTTCGCGGCCGACGGCACCCGCCTGGAGGGCCCGGCCGTGCGGGACCTGCCCCGCGTGTGACGGGTGGCCCCTCCCCCCGGCCCCCGGTGGCGGCGCCGGACGTGGAGGCGCAACCTGCCCCGTGCCGGCGCCCGGCCACCCTGCTCACCACCCGGCCGGACCGGCCTGCCCGGGATAGGGCCGCGTGAAGTCGAAGGCCCGCGGCCCGTACGCGGCGCGGTAGCGCGCCAGCCAGTCGGGCAGCAGCCACACCCGCCGCAGGAACTGCGGGTGGCGCGGCTGGCGCCGCCCCGCCCACGAGGCGAACACGAGTTCGGCGAGGTCGGACTCGATGAGGTAGGTGCACTGCCCGGCGGGGGTGCTGCCCAGCATCACCACGCGGCGCGGGGCGGCCATGTGGCACTCCAGGATGCTGCGCCAGTCCCAGCCGACCAGGCTCCTGGGAGTGCGCAGGTAGAAGCCGTACTGGTTGACGCACAGCAGGCCGTCGTCCAGGTGGTGCCACGCGGGCGCCGCCGCCCGGGCCGCCTCGGCCCGCCGGCGGGCGTTGCCGATCGACCGCCCGATCGCCGCTCCGACCGTCAGCGCCAGCCCGGTCCGGCCGCCGGCGAGGAACAGGCGGGAGTCGTGGGCGTGGGAGCCGTCCCCCCGGGACTCGTAGGAGTACAGCCGGAACGGCGCGACGGCGACGATCCGGTTCTCCGGATAGGTCCCGTCCACCGCGAAGTCGACCGCCACGGGCAGGATCTGGTCGAACTCACCGTGGACGTAGGCGTGGACGACCTGCGCCGTGCGCAGCAGCATCCGGTCGCGCGGCGTCCACTGCGGTCCTGCACCGTTGGGCCCCATGCCAGCCACCCTAGGGCTCGGGGCCGATGCGCGTCGACGCCGTCCACAGCCGCGAGCGCCCCGGCCGCCGCACCCGTCTCGCGTCCCGGCGCGGGTGCTGCTCAGCCGGGGTCCGTGGCGGCGTACTCGTCCAGGGCGGCCTTCCACAGGCGCCCGAAGAGCCGGCGCATCGGGCGCACGTGGACGAGGAACAGCAGCGGCCGCTGCGTCCACGGCGCGCCCGTGTTGTCCCACTCCGCGTGGACCCGGCTGCCGCCCCCGGCCAGCGGCGTGGCCCGCACGAAGCCCTCCCCGCCACCGCGGTAGCTGCTCTCGGTGATGGTCCACCGGACGACGTCCGGATCGGACCAGTCGTAGCGGGACACCACCCAGAACGGCGAGTGGGAACTGCTCTCCCGCGCCACCGCCCAGGTGTCCCCCGCCCCGAGGACCCTATAGGTCTCGGGGTCCAGCGAGCGGTGCCACGTCCGGAGCCGGCGCTCGCCGAAGTCGGTGAGGGCCCGGCGCACCTGCGCCGGCGAGGCCCTCGTCTCGAAGTCGAGCCGCATGCGACCAGTGGAGCACCACCGTGGCGGTCCGTCCATCCCCGGTCGGCGCCGCCGGGTGCCGACTGCAGGTCAGGCGGTCCCGCCCAGGAGCAGCCGGCCGCCCGGCAGGAGGCACGCCACGCACGCGAGCCAGAACACCGCCGTCCACAGGGTGGCGGGCACGCCGCTCAGCCGGGCGAGCTGGTCGGCGTCGCTCTCGGGCCCCGGTCCGGGGACCGCACGGCGCGCTCCGTGGCGCCGGAGCCGGCGTCGCTGGCGCTGCATCTCCGCCACCGCGCGCGGCGCGGCGAGCAGCAGGGACCACGCGACGAGCTGGGCGGCCGCCGCGAGCACGAGCGGCGGGGCCGTCCAGGACAGGGCCGCCACGGCCGCCCCGGTGACGAGCACGACCCACAGCCCGTAGAGGTTGCGCACCAGCAGCAGCATCAGGGCGCACAGCAGCACGATCGACCACAGCCACCCGGCGGCGTAGCCGGCCCCCACGAGCCAGGCCCCGGCGAGCCCGACGACGGCCGGGGCCGGGTACCCGGCCGCGAGCGTCGCCACCATGCCGGGACCGCGCGGCCGACCGCGCGAGAGGGTCACGCCGGAGGTGTCCGAGTGCAGGCGGATCCCGCTCAGCCGGCGGCCGACGAGCAGGGCCACGAGCGCGTGGCCGGCCTCGTGGGCCAGCGTGGCGAGGTGGCGGACCAGGCGGTACCCGAGCGGGCTCCACGCGAGCACGAGGGCCAGCACGGCCACGCCCACGGCCCAGGGAGTCTCCAGTGCCGGCTGCGTGGTGGTGGCGCGGTCCCAGAGCTCGCCCAGCACGGCGGCCGGTCCGGGGGCGGGGTCCATCGTCGTCATCGGGATCCACGGTAGCCGCCGGCGGGCCCGTGGCACGCCGGGACGCGACCGGCTGGCACCCGGGGCCCGCCGAGGGGAGCCGGGGCGTCCGCTGGGCGCGGGGCGCGTCCCCGGCACGCCGCGCCGGGCCCGTCCACCCCGGCGCCTAGGCTCGGGACCGTGACCTCCGAGCCGCGACGCATCGCCATCGCCTGCCAGGGCGGCGGCAGCCACACCGCCTTCACCGCCGGCGCGCTCTCCCGGTTCCTGCGGGAGGACGTGCTGGACGGGCACCGGGTCGTGGGGCTCAGCGGGACCTCGGGGGGCGCCATCTGCGCCGCGCTCGCGTGGTCGGCCCTGCTGCGCCGGCGCCCCACGGAGGCCGAGGAGCTGCTCGGGCGGTTCTGGAGCGCGAACAGCGCCACGGGCTGGGCCGAGCAGGCCCTCAACGCGATGGTGCTCTGGGGCCACCGCATGTCCGAGACGGTGGCCGTGCCCGCCGTGAACCCGTACCTCAACGCGGGGGCGGCGTGGAGCGCGCAGCAGTTGCGCGCGGCGATCGACCGGGTCGTGGACCTCGACGCCGCCCAGGAGTACGCCACGGCCTCGGTGGCGGACCCGATGCTGCTCATCGGGGCGGTCGACGTCCTGGAGGGGGCGTTCCGGACCTTCGACTCCCGGCGGGGGGAGATCTCCACGGACGCCCTCCTGGCCTCCGCGGCGATCCCCAGCATCTTCCGGGCGGTGCGCCTGGGCGGCGGGGTGTACTGGGACGGCCTGTTCTCCCAGAACCCGCCGGTCCACCGGCTGCTGGACTCCCGCCCGGACGAGGTGTGGGTGATCCAGGTCAACCCGTCCCGGGTGGCGGCCGAGCCCGTCACGGTGGGGGACATCGCCACGCGGCGCAACGAGCTGTCCGGCAACCTCTCGCTGTACCAGGAACTCGGGTTCATCGAGCAGGTGGACCGCTGGCTGGCCCACGGCATCATCCGCTCCGACCGCGTCCGGCACATCACGGTGCGCATCCTGGAGATGACGCGCCCACCCGGCGCCGCCCGGTGGGGCTCCGCCAGCAAGCTCAACCGGGATCCGGCGTTCATCGCCGAGCTCATGGAGCAGGGGCGCCGGCAGGCACAGGAACAGGTGGACGCCATGGCCCTCGAGCGGGACTGGGGCGCCGCGGACGGCGACCTGGCGCCCGTCCTGGACCGCTTCGCCGAGGGCGCGGTGGTCGCCAGCACGCATCCCCTGGCGCCCCTGGAGCCGACCTCCGACCGGGAACGGATCCGCCGGTTCCTCGACGAGTTCGGCCTGCGGGTGGAGACCAGCCGGGCGCGGGTCTGCGCCGGCGGCGCCCGCTGGACCGTGCACTCGACGGCCGACCGGCGCATCACCGCGCAGGTGCGCGCCCACTTCGAGGACGGCCGCGTCACGCGGCTGACCGTCTCGGAGGGGTGACCGGGCCCGGGGACCCGCCGGCCGGCGTCGGGCCTCAGAACCCGCCGGTGTCCGGCGCCATGTTGGAGAACCGCGAGTAGTGCCCCTGGAAGCCGACGACGATGGTCTTGGTGGGGCCGTTGCGGTGCTTGGCGACGATGAGGTCCGCCTCGCCGGCACGCGGGGACTCCTTGTCGTAGATGTCCTCGCGGTGCAGCAGGATCACCATGTCCGCGTCCTGCTCGATCGAGCCCGACTCGCGCAGGTCCGAGACCTGCGGCTTCTTGTCCGTGCGCTGCTCGGAGCCGCGGTTGAGCTGGGACAGGGCGATGACGGGGACCTCGAGCTCCTTGGCCAGCAGCTTCAGGGCACGGGAGAACTCGGCGACCTCCTGCTGCCGGGACTCCACCTTCTTGCCGGAGCTCATCAGCTGCAGGTAGTCCAGCACCACGAGCTTCAGGTCGTGCTTCTGCTTCAGCCGCCGGCACTTGGCCCGGATCTCCATCATGGACATGTTCGGCGAGTCGTCGATGAAGAACGGCGAGTCGTTGAGCCGGCCCACCGTGGCGGCGATCTTGGACCACTGCTCATCCCGGATCGTGCCCTTGCGCAGGTCCTGCAGGGCGATCGTGGCCTCCGCCGAGAGCAGGCGCATGGCGATCTCGTTCTTGCCCATCTCGAGGGAGAAGAACACGGTGGTCATGTTGTGCTTGATCGCGGCCGAGCGGGCGAAGTCCAGCGCGATCGTGGACTTGCCGACGGCCGGGCGGGCGGCGATGACGATCATCTGTCCGCCGTGCAGGCCCTGCGTGAGCTCGTCGAACTCGTAGAAGCCGGTGGGCACGCCGCTCATGCCCTCCCCCTGGGAGCCGGCGGCCTCGATCTCGTCCACCGTGTGCTCGAGGATCCCGGACAGCGGCACGTAGTCCTCGGACTGGCGGGTCTCGGCGACCTTGTAGACCTCCGCCTGGGCCTCGTTGACGATCTCCTCGACCTCGCCGTCCTGCTGGTAGCCCATCTGGACGATCTTGGTGCCGGCCTCCACCAGTCGGCGCAGGACGCCCTTCTCGCGCACGATCTCGGCGTAGAAGCCGGCGTTCGCGGCGGTGGGCACGGACTGGACGAGCTCGTGCAGCACGGCGGGACCGCCCACGCGGGCGAGTTCCTGGCGCTTGTTGAGCAGGTCGGCCACGGTGACGGCGTCGGCGGGCTCGCCGCGGCCGTAGAGGTCGATGATCGCCTCGTAGATCATCTCGTGCGCCGGCTTGTAGAAGTCGTTGCCGCGCAGCACCTCCACGACGTCCGCGATGGCGTCCTTGGAGAGCATCATGCCGCCGAGCACGGACTGCTCGGCGACCAGGTCCTGCGGGGGCAGCATGGTGTTCCGCGAGCTGCCGGAGCCGTCGGTGGAATCAAAATACTCTGATACCAACTAGTTGATTCCCTTCCTCATACCGGACGGCCCGGCTGCTCCCCGCGGCGCCCCGAGGTGCCCGCCACACCCGTGCGGATGCGGCGGTCGCCCGGACGAGGCCTGCCGGATGCGCGCCGTGTATCCCGGCCAATACCCGGCTCGTCCCTGGGGGATACCCCGTGACACTACTCCCCGGTCCCGCCCCGCTCAAGCACGATTCCCACAACATCTGTGGATAACGTGTGGAACCTGCGGCGTGTTGTGTGCACAGCGTGGGGACAACTTTGGGGATAAGGAGTGGAATCCGTCACCCACCCCCCTCTGACATGGCCTTTCTTAAACAACAGCCTGTGGACAATCGGGGATTGAGGTGGGGATTTCTCGCCCGCGCGTAGCATCCCGGCGCGCCGGGACGCAACTCGGTCCCGTGGTTCTTCACAGTTATCCACAGGTTATCCCCATTGTTTGTACCGGTGGTTGTACGGTCCCCGGGCGCTCTTGCCGGGGCGGGTACGGAGGGGACGCGAGGGGCGGGGCGTTCCCCGTCACCGGCCGGGCCACGGGGACGGCGCCGGACTCCTGGCCCGCTTCACGTTCGCGGGCGGGGCGGTGCTGGCAGGATGGGCGCACGGCTGCGAGAGCGCGGCCCCCGGACGGGAGGACGGACCATGGCAGACGACCATTTCGACGCCAGCGCGGACACCTGGGACCTCGAGCCCGGCAAGGCGGAGGAGTCCCGCCGGGTGGCGGACGCGATCGCCGCGCGGCTGGCCCTCGGCGGGCGCGAACGGCTCCTGGAGTACGGGGCCGGCACCGGCCTGGTGTCCCAGGGCCTGCTCCCCCACGTGGCCGGCGTGACCCTCGCGGACAGCTCGGAGGGCATGCGCCGGGTCGCCCGGGGGAAGGTGGCCGCCGGGGCGTTGCCGGCGGGGACGCGGGTGTGGGACCTGGACCTGGAGACGGCGGAGGCCCCCGGGGAGCGGTTCGACCTCGTGGTCGCCTCGCTCGTGCTCCACCACGTGCACGACGTCCCGCGGGTGTTGGCGGGGTTCCACGGGCTGCTGGACGCGGGTGGCCACGTGGCCATCGCCGACCTCGACACGGAGGACGGGCGGTTCCACGCCCACCTGCACGACTTCGACGGCCACCCGGGGTTCGACCGGGCCCGGCTGGCGCGGTGGCTGGAGGAGGCGGGATTCGAGGAGGTGGCCGTGGAGGACTGCACGTCCATCGACAAGGACGGCACGGACTTCCCGGTCTTCCTGGCCACCGCGCGCCGGCCGTGAGCGCGGCCCGGAGACGCCACGTGCCGGCCCCCGGGGACGGGGGCCGGCACGCGGCGGGGTGGAGTGGTGTCCTACGGCCGGACGGCCGCGGGGCTCACTCCTGCGGGGGAACCCGCAGTCACTTCTTCTTCGTCTTGGCGGCGACGACGTCCAGGTCGATGACGGCCAGGACATCCTCGTGCAGGCGGGCGTGCGCCTGGAACCGGCCGGTCGCCTTGATGGCGGTCGGCAGGGTCACGGTGCGACGGTCGATGCTGCCCAGGCCGGCGGCCTCGACGGCGTCGGCCACGTCGGCGGCCTTGACGGCGCCGAACAGGCGCCCACCCTCACCGGCGGTCACCTCGAGCTTCACCGGGGCCGACTGCAGCTTCTCGGCGAGGGCCTGGGCCTCCTCGAGGGACTTCACGGCGCGGGTGTCGCGGGCGGCCTTGATGGACTCGACCTGCTTCTCCCCGCCCTTGGTCCACAGGGTCGCGAAACCGCGCGGCAGCAGGTAGTTGCGGGCGTAGCCGTTCTTGACGTCGACGACGTCACCGGCGGACCCCAGACCGGTCACTTCCTGGGTCAGAATGAGCTTTGCCATCTGTATCTGTTCCTTCCTCGACTCGGTCGATCAGCCGCGGCCAGCGCCGGAGTAAGGAAGCAGGGCGACCTCACGGGCGTTCTTGATGGCCTGGGCGATCTTGCGCTGCTCCTGCACGGTCACGCCGGTGACGCGACGGGCACGGATCTTGCCGCGGTCGGAGATGAACTTGCGCAGCAGGGCGACGTCCTTGTAGTCGATGACGGTGATGTCAGCGGCCTTCAGCGGGTTGGACTTTGGTTTGGGCTTGCGGATCTCAGCCTTCGCCATCGTGGTGCTCCTTCGATAGTCGGGAGCCCGCAGAACGGTTCTGCGGGATGGGATCGCAGGCGGCGTGCTGCCGCCTGCTGCCGCCGGTCGGGAAACGGTTCCCGACGGCGTCCGGTGGGGTGGGCGCACGGGGCGCCTCCCCGCCGGGGAGGGGACCGGACGGACGCCGGTCCCGGGGTGTGGGGACTACTGCGGGATCAGAACGGGGGCTCGTCGTTGCCCGGGGTGTCCCACGAGCCCGCGGAGGAGGAGGACCCGCCCCACGGATCGTTCGAGCCGGCACCGGCGCCCCAGCCGGCGTTGCCGCCGCCCTGGCCACCGGCGTTGCCGCCCTGGGAGAACCCGCCGCCCTGGTTGCCGCCGAAGCCGCCACCCTGGCCGCCGCCACCGAAGCCCCCGCCGCCTCCGCGGCCGGACTTGGTGACCTTGGCGGTGGCGTAGCGCAGCGACGGGCCGATCTCGTCCACGTCCAGCTCGTAGGAGGTGCGCTTCTCGCCCTCGCGGGTCTCGTAGCTGCGGGCCTTCAGCCGGCCCTGGGCCACCACGCGGGTGCCCTTGGTCAGGGACTCGGCCACGTTCTCGGCCGCCTCCCGCCAGATCGAGGCGCGGAGGAACAGGGTCTCCCCGTCCTTCCACTCGTTCGACTGGCGGTCGAAGGTCCGGGGGGTGGAGGCGATGGTGAAGTTCGCCACCGCGGAGCCGGACGGCGTGAACCGCAGCTCCGGGTCGGCCGTCAGGTTCCCGACGACGGTGATGATGGTCTCTCCGGCCATGGTGCCTCCTGTGGACGCTTCGGACGTTTCGTTCGGCTGGACTCAGCGGGTGTGCGGCACCGGAGGGGCGCCGCACGGGATCACTCTGCGGAGACCTTCTGCTCTTCCGGGCGGATGATCTTGGTGCGCAGGACGATCTCGTTCAGGCCCAGCAGGCGGTCCAGCTCCTTGGAGGTCTCCGGGGTGCTGGTGAAGTTGACGACGGCGTAGATGGCCTCGGTCTTCTTCTGGATCTCGTAGGCCAGGCGGCGCCGGCCCCAGAGATCGAACTTGTCCACGGAGCCGCCGTCCTTGGTGACGACCTCCAGGTACTTCTGCAGGGTCGGTTCAACGGTGCGCTCGTCCACTTCGGGATCAATCAGCACCATCAGTTCATATGCACGCATGCGAACCCACCTCCTTCGGGCTAACGGTCACGGTCTTTCCGTAACAGGAGGTTCTGTGCGGTGGTCCTGCGCGTGATCCGTCATGGGACGGCACGCAGAAAACCTTGACCATCATACCCGCTGCCGGCAAGGGCCCCGAACCGGTTCCCATCCTGCCGACCGTGCGGCCACCGGTCCATCGGCGCCCGGCGGTCCGTGGACCTTGGCGGGGCCCCGGCACGCTGTGCAGGATGGGGCGATGGCCTCCGCCCCGCGCACCGACCACACCCACGTCCTGCTGCTGCGGGGGATCAACGTGGGCGGGCACGCCCGGGTCCCCATGGCGCACCTGCGCGAGATCGCCGCGGCCGCCGGCGCCCTCGAGGCCGGCACGCACCTGAACTCGGGCAACGTCCTGTTCCGCGTGGACGGTGCCCCCGGGGACGCGGCGGACGCGGAGGCCCGCCGGGTCGCGGCGGCGGTGGAGTCCGCCCTGGAGGACGAGCTGGGCCTCGCCGTCCCGGTGATCCCCGTCAGCCGCGCCGAGCTGGACACGGCCCTGGCCCTGCACGCCCAGTTGCCCTTCGCCGGCGGCGAGGACAAGCTGACCCACCTGGCCGTGCTCGCGGAGCCGGCCGACCCGGAGGACGGCGACGCCCTCGAGGCGCTCGACGCCGGCGACGACCGGTGCGCGGTCGCCGGCCGGTTCGTCTGGATGCGCTTCGCGCGCGCCTCGCACACCTCGCGGCTGACCCTGGACCGGATCGAGCGGATCCTCGGCACCCCCGCCACGGCCCGCAACCTGCTCACGGTGCGCCACCTGGCCGGCGTCGGCTGACGGGTGGGCTCAGGCCCCGGCCAGGAAGGAGCGCACCACCGCGGCGAGGTGGCCGGGATCGCGCGCACCGCACATCTCCCGGGCCGAGTGCATGGACAGCAGCCCGATCCCCACGTCCACCGTGCGGATCCCGAGCCGGGTGGCCGAGATCGGGCCGATCGTGGAACCGCACGGCACCGTGTTGCGGGAGACGAACTCCTGGAACGGCACCCCGGCGTGCGCGCACCAGCGCGCGAAGGCGGCCGCCCCCGCCGCGTCCGTGGAGTACCGCTGGTTCGCGTTGATCTTCAGCAGCGGGCCGGCGTTGGGCCGGGGGCGGTTGACGGGGTCGTGCCGCTCCGCGTAGTTCGGGTGCACCAGGTGCCCGGCGTCGGCCGAGAGCAGCCACGAGCCGGCCAGCGAGCGCGGCACGCCCTGGCCGTGGACGCCGAGGGCCTCCAGCAGGCGGCGCAGCACGTCCTCCAGGACCGGCCCGGCCGCCCCGGATCGCGAGGCCGAGCCGAGTTCCTCGTGGTCGAACGCGGCGAGCACCGGGATCACCGGAGCGCCGTCCGCCGAGTCGGCGGGGGCCTCCGCGGCCAGCGCCTCCATCCCCACCAGCCCGGCGTGCACGGAGGAGAGGTTGTCCAGCCGGCCGGAGGCGAAGAACTCCCCGGCGGTCCCGAAGAGGGCCGGCGGCTGGGTGTCGGCCATCACCACGTCGAACCCGCGCACCGCCCGGGGGTCCACGCCGGCGGCGCGGGCCAGCACGGCGAGGATGTCGGAGGGCCCGGGGCCGGCGTCGTCGGCACCCCACACCGGGTTCAGGTGCTGCTGGCGGTCCAGGGACAGCCCGTCGTTCACCTCGCGGTCCAGGTGGATGGCGAGCTGCGGGAACCGGGCCACCGGCCCGGTGGCGGCCAGGTGCTCGGTGCCGTCCTCGGTCACGAGCCGGCCGGCGAAGCACAGCTCGCGGTCCAGCCAGGAGTTCAGCAGGGGGCCGCCGTACACCTCCACCCCCGCCTGCAGCCAGCCCTCGCGGGACGTCGTCGGACGCGGCTTGAGCTTGAAGGTCGGCGAGTCCGTGTGCGCGCCGAGGATCCGGAACACCGGCACGGTGCCGACCGCGCCCTCCCCCCTCGGGGCCGCCGCCTCGCTCCGGGCCGCGTCCGGACCGGCGCCCGCGGCACCGGCCGGGCCGACGCCGTCGGGAATCCACCAGGCCAGCACGGCCCCGTCCCGCACCAGCACGTATCCCCCGGGCGCGGCGGGGAAGTCCCGGCGCTCGTCCACCCGCCGGTACCCGGCCGCCTCCAGGCGGCGGGCCACCTCCGCGGCGGCGTGGTAGCTCGAGGGGCTGGCGCGCACGAAGCCGGCCAGGTCCTGCAGGTGGGGGTGGCCGGCCAGCGGGCCGGCGGGGGTCACGGGATCCGGGGTGGTCATGCCCCTACCGTACGGGCAGCCGCGCCGCCCCCCGGTGCCGCGCCACGAGCCAGGGCGCCCGGTCCGGGGCGTCGTCGTAGGGACCGCCGAGCGGGTCGTCCACGGGGAGCCGGTCCGCCGCGGCCGGGTCGAGGCCCAAGTGCGCCAGGCGCACGGCGGCGGCCGCCCTGCCGGTCCCGCCGGCGGCCTCCCCGGCGGAGCTCCCGGAGGCGTCGCCGGCGGCGCGCCGCGGCCGGTCCGCGCCCCGCAGCGCGGCGGACGCGGCCCACTCCCAGATCCGCCCGCCGGGCAGCGAGGCGCGCACGGGATCCTGCCGCGGGTCGAGCACCTGCTCCACCACGCGGCCCATGAGGTACGCGGTGGCCACCATGTGGCCCAGGACGGCCAGGACGTAGAACGTGTCGTCCATGGAGTGCTGCACCTCGGAGCCGGAGGATCCCTTGGCGAGGTACATCCAGATCGCCCAGAAGTGCAGCACCTCGAAGAACTGCCACGCCAGGAAGTCCCGCCAGCGCGGGACCGCGAGCACGGCCAGCGGCACCAGCCACACCACGAACTGGGGCGAGTACACCTTGTTGCACAGCACGAACGCGGCCACCACGAGGAACGCCAGGTGCGCCACCCGCGGCCGGTACCGGCAGGCCACCCCGAGCAGGAAGATCCCGCAGCACGCCACGAAGAAGGAGCCGAAGGCCAGCACGGACAGTCCCTCCGCGTCCACCTGCGGCCCCCCGATGCGGGCCATCGTGACGTTCCAGGCGTGCCACACCGAGGACAACCCCGGCCCGCGCTCGCCGGAGAACGTGTAGAACACGCTCCAGGCCGGCAGGTTGGTGAGCATCATCGGCAGGTTCACGGCGAGCCACGCGGCCACGGTCCCGAGCAGGGTCCACAGGAACGGCGTCCAGCGCCGGGTGCGCACCGCCAGGACGAGCAGGGCGCCGAGCGCGAGGACGGGGTAGAGCTTCATCGCCGCCCCCAGGCCGAGGAAGACCCCGGCCAGCAGTGGCCGCCGCCCGCCGAACAGCCACAGTGCCACGGCCAGCAGGGCCACGGCCCACAGGTCCCAGTTCACGGACCCGGCGAGGATGATGCCCGGGGCCACCGCCACCATCGCCGCGTCCCACGGCCGGCGACCGGAGGAGCGGGCGGTCACCACCACGGTGAGGACCCACAGCACCGCGGTGGCCAGGAAGTTCACGTCCCAGTAGGCGAGCGTCGGGTCCGCCCCGCTCCACGGCAGCAGCCGGGAGGCCACGGCGGCCAGCGAGGCCACCACGGACATCAGCACGGGGTACTCGAAGCTCGCTCCCGGGGCGAACGGCGCGAACGGGTCCTCCGCGAGGCCCCGGCCGCCGTAGAGCGCGGCCCAGTCCGAGTAGCAGCCCGCGTAGTACACCGCCGGGTGGGTCCAGCCGTCCAGCCGGCAGGGGGTCTTCAGCAGCACCGCCACCACGGCGGAGAGCGTGGTGAGCAGGATCAGCACGCGCATCGGGGTCCAGAACGAGCCGCCGGTGCGCCCCGGCACCGTGTGCCGCCCCACCGGGCCGCCGAGCAGCCCGTCCATCCAGCGCACGAGCGGGTCGGTGCGGGACGGGACGGAGGCGGGGGCGGGGGCGCCGCCGTCGGGACCCGCGGCGGGACCCACAGTGGAGTCCGGGGTGGAGTCCGGGGTGGGTGTCACGGGACCGCCGCCGGGCGTCCGGGGGCCGGAGGCCGGGGTGCGCGGGCTCATGGCCCCATCCTAGGAGGGCCCGACGCCGGCGGGCCGGGGCGCGCGGGCGGGCGCCAGACCCGGCCGGCCCCGGTCCCCCCGGGGGGCGATGCGGTCGCATGTCGTCACCGGGCGTAAAGTGGATGGGGTTGTGCCCCGCCCGCTCGGGCCGGGGGCACTCGCAGTGCATTGCGTCCCGGGACGGCCGGGACCGGTCCGCCGCGCCTCGCGTGCGGCCCCAGGACCCTCAGGACTACAAGGAGTACCGGTGTCGAAGAACCCGATTCGCGTGGCGATCGCCGGCGTGGGCAACTGTGCCACGTCACTGATCCAGGGTGTGGAGTACTACCGCGGGGCGACGGCGGGGGACACCGTTCCCGGCCTGATGCACGTCCAGTTCGGTGACTACCACGTGTCCGACCTGGAGTTCGTGGCGGCGTTCGACGTGGATGCCGCGAAGGTCGGCCAGGAGCTGTCCGCGGCGCTGGACGCCTCCCAGAACAACACGATCCGGATCGCGGACGTGCCGGCCACCGAGGTGACGGTGCAGCGCGGCCCCACCCTCGACGGGCTGGGCAAGTACTACCGCGAGACCATCGAGGAGTCCACGGCCGAGCCGGTGGACGTGGTGCAGGTCCTGAAGGACGCGCGGGTGGACGTGCTGGTCTGCTACCTGCCGGTGGGCTCCGAGGAGGCGGCGAAGTTCTACGCGCAGGCCGCGATCGAGGCGAAGGTCGCCTTCGTCAACGCCCTGCCCGTGTTCATCGCCGGCACCCCCGAGTGGGCGGACCGCTTCACCGAGGCGGGCGTGCCGATCGTGGGCGACGACATCAAGTCCCAGATCGGCGCCACCATCACCCACCGGGTCATGGCCAAGCTGTTCGAGGACCGCGGCGTCACCCTGGACCGCACCTACCAGCTCAACGTGGGCGGGAACATGGACTTCAAGAACATGCTCGAGCGCGAGCGCCTGGAGTCCAAGAAGATCTCCAAGACGCAGGCCGTCACCTCCAACACCTCCGCGGTGCTGGGCGAGGACGACGTGCACATCGGCCCCTCGGACTACGTCTCCTGGCTCGACGACCGCAAGTGGGCGTTCGTGCGCCTCGAGGGCCGCAACTTCGGCGATGCCCCGGTCTCCCTGGAGTACAAGCTCGAGGTCTGGGACTCCCCGAACTCGGCCGGCGTGATCATCGACGCCGTGCGCGCCGCCAAGATCGCCCTGGACCGCGGGATCGGCGGGCCGATCCTCTCGGCCTCGTCCTACTTCATGAAGTCCCCGCCGGTGCAGCACCACGACGACGAGGCGCACGAGCTCGTGGAGGCCTTCATCCGCGGCGACATCGAGCGCTGACCCGGTCACGGCCGGCCGTCCCTCCCGGGGCGGCCGGCCGTTCCCGTCCCGGAGCTGGCCCGGGCCCAGGAGGCCGGACCGGCCTGGTCGGCAGGTCCCGCGGCGCCCGAGGTCAGCCCTCGATTTCCCGGGACCCGGATGCGAGGATCGCCTCCATGAACGACGCCGAGATCTCCGCCGCCGCCACGCTTCTGCCGATCGCCGAGGTGGCCCGCGGCGCCGGGATCCCGGAGGACGCCCTCATCCCGTACGGCCGGCACATGGCCAAGGTGGACCCGGCCGCCGTGCCGGCCACCGGCAGGGCCCCGGGCCGCGTCGTGCTGGTCACCGGCATCAGCCCGACGCCGGCCGGCGAGGGGAAGTCGACCGTCACCGTGGGCCTGGTGGACGGCCTGAACCTGCTCGCCGCCGAGGACGGGGCCCCGGCGTGGTGGCGTGGGCGGACGGCGATGGGCGCGCTCCGCGAGCCGTCCCTCGGCCCGGTGTTCGGCATGAAGGGCGGCGCCACCGGCGGCGGGCACGCCCAGGTGGTCCCCATGGAGGAGATCAACCTCCACTTCACCGGCGACTTCCACGCGATCACCGCCGCCCACAACCTGCTGTGCGCCCTCGTGGACAACCACCTGCACCACGGCAACGCGCTGGGCCTCGACCCGCGGACCATCGCCCTCAAGCGGTGCCTGGACACCAACGACCGCGCCCTGCGCCAGACGGTCATCGGCCTGGGCGGCCGCTCCCAGGGCGTCCCGCGGGAGGACGGCTTCGAGATCACCGTGGCCACGGAGACGATGGCCGTGTTCTGCCTCTCGCGGGACCTGCGCGACCTCAAGGAGCGGCTGTCCCGGATCATCATCGGCCGGACGCACGACCGGCACCCCGTCACGGTCGGCCAGCTCGGCCCGCACGGGGCGCAGGGGGCCATGGCCGTGCTGCTCAAGGACGCGCTGCGGCCCAATCTCGTGCAGACGCTGGGTGGTTCCGCCGTGCTGGTCCACGGCGGGCCGTTCGCGAACATCGCGCACGGGGCGAACTCGATCATCGCCACGAACACGGCGCGGTCCCTGGCCGACCTCGTGGTCACGGAGGCCGGCTTCGGCGCCGACCTCGGGGGCCAGAAGTTCATGGACATCACCTCGGTGGCCGGGGGCTTCCCGCCCGCGGCGGCCGTGGTGGTCGCCACCGTGCGCGCGCTGAAGATGAACGGCGGGATGTCGCTGGCGGAGGTGACCGCCGGGGCCTCGGCCGGGGACGCCCCGCGCCACCTGGACGCGCTCGGGGCGGGCGTGGCCAACCTGGAGCGCCACGTGCAGAACATGGCCGGCTACGGGGTGCCGGTCGTCGTCGCGGTCAACCGCTTCCCGCAGGACACGGAGGAGGAGCTGGACCGGCTCACGGGCTGGTGCGCCGGGGCGGGCGTGCGCGTGGCGGTGGCCGAGGTATGGGCCCGCGGCGGGGCCGGCGCCCTGGAGCTGGCGCGGCAGGTCACCGAGGCGGTGGCCGCGCACGGCGCGGCGGACGGCGCGGCGGGCTGGACCCCCCTGTGGCGCGCGGACATGACGGTGGAGGAACGGATCGACGCGGTCGTGCGGCGCATCTACCGCGGCTCCCGCGTGGAGTACACGCCCACGGCCCGGCGCCAGCTGCACCAGCTCACCGAGGAGGGCTGGGGCCACCTGCCCGTCTGCATGGCCAAGACGCAGTACTCCTTCACGGACGACCCCTCCGTCCTCGGCGCCCCCGTGGGCTTCCCCATCACGGTGCGCGAGCTGGTCGTCCGTCCGGGGGCCGGGTTCATCGTCGCCCTGACCGGCACGATGATGACCATGCCGGGCCTGCCGCAGGCCCCGGCCGCGGACGCCATGGACGTGGACCGCCACGGCCGCGTGACGGGCCTCTTCTGACCCCTGCCGATCCTCCGGGCGGCGCCCACCCCAGGTCACGATCACGCTCCACGTCGCGACACGCCGTCGGGAGCCCCGTCCGCCGTGTCCGTGACGCAGGACGAGGTCTCCGTGGCTCAGGAGGACGCCGAGGCCTCCGGCTGCTCGGCCCACCAGCGCAGCAGCTCGGCGCGGGCGGTCTCCTCGTCGTGGGGGCCGTCGTCGAGCCGCCACTCCAGCAGGTGCTTGTAGGCCCGGCCGACCACGGGACCGGGGCGGATGTCCAGGATCTCCATGACCTGCGTGCCGTCCAGGTCCGGGCGCACCGCGTCGAGCTGCTCCTGCGCGGTGATCTCGGCGATCCGCCGCTCCAGGTCGTCGTAGGCGTGCGCGAGCCGCTCGGCCTTGCGGCGGTTGCGCGTGGTGACGTCCGAGCGGGTCAGCGCGTGCAGCCGCGGAAGCACCGGCCCGGCGTCGGTGACGTACCGCCGCACCGCCGAGTCGGTCCAGCCGGCCTCGCCGTAGCCGTAGAACCGCATGTGCAGCTCCACGAGCCGGCAGACGGCCTTGATCGTGTCGTTGTCGAACTTCAGCGCGCGCATGCGCTGGCGCACGAGCTTGGCCCCCACCACGTCGTGGTGCCGGAAGCTCACCGCCCCGTTCTGCTCGAACCGCCGGGTGGCGGGCTTGCCGACGTCGTGCATCAGCGCCGCGAAGCGCAGCACGAAGTCCGGCGCGGGGACGTAGGTGCCCGACGGCGGCACGAACCCCGGCGCGTCCCGCTCACCCGCCTCGCCCGCCGGACCCGTCCCGGCCGCCCCGTCCGTCCCGGCCTCGGCACGCTCGGCGGCCCAGCGCTCCTCGAGCCCGGCGGGATACTCGTGGTCCATCGCCTGCTCGAGCACGGTCAGCGAGTGCTCGTACACGTCCTTGTGGCGGTGGTGCTCGTCCGTCTCCAGGCGCAGGGCCGGCAACTCGGGCAGCACGTGGTCGGCCAGGCCGGTGTCCACCAGCAGGTTCAGCCCGGCCCGCGGGTGCCGGCCGGTGACGAGCTTGACCAGTTCCTCGCGCACCCGCTCGGCGGAGATGATGCCGATCCGCTCGGCCATCGCCGTCATGGCCGCCACCACGGCGTCGTCCACGCCGATGCCCAGCTGGGAGGCGAACCGGGCGGCGCGCATCATGCGCAGCGGGTCGTCGGAGAAGGAGTCCTCCGGCGTCCCGGGGGTGCGCAGGCGGCCGGCGGCCAGGTCCCGGACCCCGCCGAACGGGTCCACGAGCTCGAGCGAGGGCAGCCGGATGGCCATGGCGTTGACGGTGAAGTCCCGGCGGAACAGGTCGTCCTCGAGGGAGTGGCCGAAGGCCACCTGCGGCTTGCGGGAGTCCGGGTCGTACTGCTCCGCGCGGTACGTGGTGACCTCGAGCTGCCAGCCATCCTTGGCGAAGCCGATCGTGCCGAAGCGCCGCCCGATGTCCCAGTGGGCGTCCGCCCAGCGCCGGCCGATGCGCAGCGTGGCGTCCGGGTCGGCGTCCGTGGTGAAGTCCAGGTCGGGGGACACCCGCCCCAGGAACAGGTCCCGCACCGGACCGCCGACGAGGGACAGCTCGTGCCCGGCCTCCTCGAACAGCCGGCCCAGCTCCAGCACCACGGCCGGCAGCGTGGCGCCCGTCGGGAAGCCCGGGGGAAGGGCGACGCCGGCCGGTCCCGCGGGTGCGGGGACGGCGGTTCCGGAGGGGGCGGTCCCGGCCGTGCCGGGGGTGGGCTGGGGGGCTGCGGAGGGATTCATCGTGTGGTTAAGGGTGCCAGATCCGCCGACCGAGGCGGACACCGGCGCTCCCACCTCGGACCGCTACAGTGGAATGCATGGCTCATCCCGTCCCGAGCGCGCCGAAGCGCACGCCGCTCACCGCATCGGTGGGCCGGCGCGTGCCGCCGCGGGCCGGGACCGGGCAGGGGGCCGGCGAGGGCGGCCCGAACGCCCTGCCCACCGTGGAGGAGGTCTCCGCCGGGGGCGTCGTGGTGCGCCGGCACCGCGGGGGGCTCGAGGTCGCCATCATCGCCCGGTACAACCGGGGCGGCCGGCTGGAGTGGTGCCTGCCCAAGGGCCACCCCGAGGGCGTGGAGACCCATGAGCAGGCCGCCGTGCGCGAGGTCGAGGAGGAGACCGGCATCGCCGGCGAGGTCCTCACCTCCCTGGGCTCGATCGACTACTGGTTCACCGTCTCCAGCCACCGCGTCCACAAGACCGTGCACCACTACCTGCTGCGCGCCACGGGCGGCGAGCTGACCACGGAGAACGACCCGGACCACGAGGCCGTGGACGTCGCGTGGGTGGAGCTCGAGGCGCTCAACGCCCGCCTGTCCTTCCCGAACGAGCGGCGCATCGTGGACCTCGCCCGCGGCGTGCTGCCCGAGCACGGGGACCGGTTCATCGAGCTTCCGGGCCCGGACCGGTGAGCCGGACCGACCGCACCGCCCCGCGCACCACCGGCTCCGCCACGGGGCCGGACGCGCCCGTGCCCGCCGCGCCGGCCAGCGCCCCGGGCGACGGCACCACCGGGGGGACCGGCGCCGAACCGGCCGCAGGGAGCCCGACGGCGGCCGGCACCTCCCGCGAGACCGCCCCCGGCGGCACCGGGGCAGTGACCACCGCGCGGCTCGACGCCGGCAGCACCGCCCGCGCGAGCGCCATCATGGCCGCCGGCACCCTCGTCTCCCGCGTGCTCGGCTTCGTCCGCACGGCCCTGCTGGCCGTGGCGATCGGCTCCACCGCGATGGTCGCGGACATCTTCGAGTCCGCGAACACCATCCCCAACATCATCTACATGCTGCTGGCCGGTGGCGTGTTCAACGTCGTGCTGGTCCCGCAGCTGATCAAGGCGGCGAAGAAGCCCGACCAGGGCGCGGACTACACCTCCCGGTTGATCACCCTGGCGGTGATCGTCATGGCCGCGGCCACCCTCGTGGTCACGCTCGCGGCCGCGCCGATCATGCAGGCGCTGACCTCCAACTGGTCCCCGCCCATGCTCGCCCTGGGCACGGCCTTCGCCCTGTGGACGTTCCCCCAGATCTTCTTCTACGGGCTCTACGCGGTCCTGGGCCAGGTCCTCAACGCCCACGGGAGGTTCGGCGCCTACATGTGGGCCCCCGTGGCGAACAACGTGGTGGCCATCGCCGTGATCAGCCTGTACCTGGTCCTGTTCGGCTCGTTCAACGCCCGGGGGGACCAGCTCGCCGAGTGGAGCACCGCCCAGACCGTGCTGCTCGCGGGGGGCCACACCGTGGGCATCGTGGTCCAGGCCCTGGTCCTGTTCCTCCCGCTGCGGGGCCTGGGGCTGGGCCTGCGGCCGCGCTTCGGCTGGCGGGGCATGGGCCTGCGGTCCACGGGCAAGCTGGCCGGCTACACGCTCGTCACCATGATGGCCGGCAACGTGGTGAACCTGCTGGTCGCGCGTCTCGTCTCGGGCGCCACCGAGGCGCGCGCCTCCCTCGGCGATCCCGGTGGGCCGGGAGGTGGGGCGGCCGGGGAACTCGGCGGCGCCGTCGTCGAGGCCTCCATCCCGGGCCTGTACGCCCTGAACACGGCCCAGCTCATCACCGTCCTGCCGCACTCGGTGTTCGTGCTGTCCCTGGCCACCGTGCTGTTCAACCAGCTCACCCGTTCGCTGCACGACCGGGACGTGCCCGAGGCGCTGCGCACCGTGAGCCTGGGACTGCGCAGCTTCGCCGTGCCGATGATGTTCTCCACGGTGCTCGTCCTCGTCCTGGCCGGACCGCTCGGCCGCGTCTTCGGCGGCTCCTCGGCGACGGCGGCCGCCTCCGGCGTGGCCATCGGCCAGCTGCTCGTGCTGCTCGCCCTGGGCATGCCGTTCCGCTCGGCGCACATCTACCTCATGCGCGTGTTCTACGCGGCCGAGAACGCCCGCATCCCCATGCTCGTCCAGGTCGGCACCGCCGCGTGCACGCTCGCCATCGCCTACGTGGGCTCCCTGTTCATCCCCACCTGGACCATGGCCTACCTCATCGTCGCCGTGTTCACGCTGCTGCACGTGGCCCAGTTCGCGGCCGCCCACGTGCTGGTGCGCCGCCACTACGGCGACTACGGCTCCGGTCGCGTGCTGGACACGTACCTGCGGACGGGACTGGCCGCCGTGGTCTCGGGCCTGGCCGGGGCGCTCGTGCTGTGGGCCATGGGCGGGTTCTCCGGGGGCTTCCCGTGGGCCTCGATCACCGGCGCGCTGGTGACGTGCGCCGTGGTGGGGACCGTCACGGCGGTCGTCTACCTCGTGCTCCTGCGGGCCATGCGCCTGCCCGAGCTGGCCGCCTTCCTGGGGCCGTTGGCGCGCCGGATCCCCGGGCTGGGCCGGTGACTTTCCGCGTCCCGCCCCGGCGGTTCACGCACCTGCACGCCACGGACCGCCGTAGCATGGTCCCGACCACCCCCCGGGCTGGACGGTGTCCACGGACCGCCGGACACCACGGCCGCGCCGACCACACCGCCCGGGCCACCGACCTGGAGGAGCACCGTGCCGCAGCCCATTGAAGAGGGAATGGTCCTCGGAGGCCGATACCTCGTCACCGGACACGTGCTGACCTCGGCGGACCAGGACATGGTGCTCGACGGCCGCGACCAGGTGCTGAACCGGGACGTCTCCATCCTCGTCGCCTCCCCCGCCCACGCCACGCAGGTGGCCACCTCCGCCCGTGAGCTGGCCACGGGCGAGCGCCAGGGCACCCTCCAGGTGCTGGACCTGGGCCTGAGCGAGGGCCGGACCTACCTGATCGCCGGCGGCACGCCCGAGCCGGACGAGCTGCTGGACATGGCCCGCGAGCAGCAGGTCTACGTGGAGCCCTTCCACACCGACACGCTGGGCTCCGAGATCTTCGGCGAGGCCCGCACCTACGAGCCCCACGTCTACGAGGACGACGACGAGTACTACGAGGAGCTCGACGACAGCTTCGCCGAGGAGGGCACCCCGAAGCGGCGCCCCCGCTTCCTCAAGGGCATCTCCGAGCGCCTCAGCCAGCGCCTCGGCTCCGACGACGCCGCCCGCGACGCCGTGACCGGCGCCGGTGCCTCCGGTGCCCCTGGCGTGGACGGCACCCGCGCCGAAGGGGAGCCCACGGCGGACCAGCGCCCCGCCGGGCCGCCGCTGCCGGACACCGTGAGCGACGACGAGTGGACCGGCGCCCACGACGAGGTCGCCCTCGAGCCCGGCAGCTCCGATCGGGCCGGTCGGGGCGGCGGGGACGACGACGCCGGCCGGGACACCACGCCCGGCGCAGGGCCGTCGCGGGTCGAGGACCAGCACGGCGGCGCGGCCACCCTGGGCGGGGCGGCGGCCGGTTCCGCGGCCGCCGGCGCCGCTGCGGGATCCTCCCGGCGCGAGGAGGACGCCACCCGCCCGGTCACCACGACCACGGCAGCGGACGCGCGCGTCGACGAGCACGCCACCCGGCCCACGACCACGGCCCCGGCGGCGGACCGGCGCGGCACCGAGGACGCCACGCAGGCCGTCCCCGCGGCGGGACGCCCCCTTCGCGACGCGGACGCGACCCGCCCGGTCCGGGCCGTCCCGGCGGCCGGGACCGGCGAGGACGGACTGGTGGACACCGGTGAGGTGCCGCGCCCCGGCTCGGCCACCGCCGTCTCGGGGTCCGCCGGTGGCACGGGCGGACGGGGAGCCTCCGCCGAGGCCGGACCGGCCGGCCCTCCTCCGGCCCGGAGCCCCAAGGTGAGCCTGTGGTCCGACGATGACGAGGACGACCGCCAGGCCGCCGGACGTGGTCGGGACGGCCGTCCGGGCCGGTCCCGCAAGGGCCTGGGAACCGCCGCAGCGGGCGGGGCCGTCGCCGCCGGGGCGGCCACCGCCGCGGCCGCCGGCCGTGGTCCCGTGGACGAGGATGCCCGCGGCGCGGGCCCCCGCGGCCTCGACGGGCCGGACGAGCGCCACGCCGGTGGCGGCAGGGGCCGCGGGAATGACTCCGCTGAGGACGACGACGCCCCGTACCAGGACGACGAGCGGCCGCGCGGTGCGCGCTGGATCCTGGGCGGCATCCTGGTCCTGCTGCTCGTCCTGGGCGGGGTCTTCGCCTTCAACCTGCTCGGCAACAACCGCCAGCCGGTGGCCGACGATCCCGGGTCCAGCGCTCCGGCCTCTCCCGGATCCGACGGTTCCGCGTCAGGCTCGCCGGCCCCGTCCTCCGACCTCCCCGAGCCGGTGATCGCCGGGGCCTCCCGGCTGGTCCCGGACCAGCCGGGCCTCAGCGCGGAGACCGACTCGACGCTGCCGAACGCCATCGACGGCAATCCGGCGACCGCGTGGCAGCCGTACTCCTTCGCCCAGCCCGCGTTCGGCGGCTACGCCTCCTCCATGGCGCTCGTCATCGAGCTCGAGGAGGACAGCGCGATCAGCCAGGTGGACATCACCCAGAACAACGGCACCGGAGGCTCCTTCTCGGTGCTGCTCAACGACAGCCCCGAGCTGGACGGCGCGCGGCAGATCGCCGAGGGTTCCTTCACCGGTCCCCAGGTGAGCGTCCCGGTGAACGCCGAGGACGGCGCCCCCGCCTCCGCTCGGTACGTCATCATCAACTTCACGGAGCTGCCGCGACTGTCCAACGCCTCCGGCAACCTGCCCTACGGCCTGCGCATCGCCGAGGTGCAGGTCCAGTAGGAGTCTCCTCCTCCGGTGTCCCCACAGGCGGCTTCCGCCCGGGGGACACCGGGACGCGCCACGGAATAGGTTCCCCTAGGGTGGTGTTCCACCCATGAGACCACCCCTTACCGTGAAGGAAGTACCGTGACCGAGGCTGTTGAGTCCACCGACGTCGTGCGCGACGTCGTCATCGTCGGATCGGGACCGGCGGGCTACACCGCCGCCATCTACGCGGCGCGCGCCAACCTGGCCCCCCTCGTGGTCGCCGGCTCGGTGACCGCCGGCGGCGAGCTGATGAACACCACCGACGTCGAGAACTTCCCCGGCTTCCCCGAGGGCATCCTCGGGCCCGAGCTGATGGGCCACCTGGAGAAGCAGGCCACCCGCTTCGGCGCCGAGGTGCTGTACGAGGACGTCGTCTCGGTGGACCTGGAGGCCGAGCCCAAGGTGGTCACCCTGGGCAACGGTTCCGAGTACCGCACCCACGCCGTGGTCCTGGCGACCGGCTCGGCGTACCGCGAACTGGGCGTGGAGGGCGAGAAGCGGCTCTCCGGGCACGGCGTCAGCTGGTGCGCCACGTGCGACGGCTTCTTCTTCCGCGACCAGAACATCGCGGTGGTCGGCGGCGGCGACTCCGCGATGGAGGAGGCCCTCTTCCTGACCAAGTTCGCCTCCACGGTGACCGTCATCCACCGCCGGGACGAGCTGCGCGCCTCGAAGACCATGGCGGACCGTGCCCTGGCCCACGAGAAGATCGACTTCATCTGGGACACCGAGGTCACGGGCCTGGAGGGCGAGGACAAGCTGAAGACGCTGCAGCTGCGCAACCTCAAGACGGGCGCCGAGTCCACCCTCGACGTCACCGGCCTGTTCGTGGCCATCGGTTCCGACCCGCGCGTGGACCTCGTGCGCGACCAGCTCGAGCTGACGGACAAGGGCACCATCAAGGTTGACTACCCCAGCTCCCGGACCTCGATCCCTGGCGTCTTCGCCGCCGGAGACGTCACGGATCCCACCTACCGCCAGGCCATCACGGCCGCGGGCAGCGGCTGCGTGGCCGCCCAGGACGTCGAGCACTACCTCGCCGACGTCAAGGACCTTGCCGCGGCCGCGTCCTAGTCGACCACCCCGATCCAGACCACCGGCGTGGTCGCACCGTACCGCGCCGCCGTTCCAGCAACCCAGGAGGAACCATGAGCACCATCGACGTCACCGACCAGGACTTCCAGGACAAGGTCCTCAACTCCGACAAGCCCGTCATCGTGGACTTCTGGGCCGAGTGGTGCGGCCCGTGCCGCATGCTCACGCCCGTGCTCGAGGAGATCGCGGCCGAGAACTCGGACAAGATCACCGTGGCCAAGCTCAACGTGGACGACAACCCCCAGGCGGCCTCCACCTACGGCATCACCAGCATCCCGGCCGTGATGGTCTTCAAGGGTGGCGAGAAGGTCGCCACGTCGATCGGCGCCAAGCCGAAGCAGGTCCTCGAGGCGGAGTTCGCCGAGTACCTGAAGTGAGTTGAAGGGGCTTGTGCCCCTGACGCCGTAGGCCCCGCTCCTCTCGGAGCGGGGCCTACGTGTTCCCAGGGCCTGACGGAAGCCGTCTCCGTCAGGACCTAGTCACTGGTCAGTGCTGTCCGGCGTTTGCCCCTGATGGCTGGATCAGGGCCATGATGCGGTTGAGGTCCTCCACGGAGGCGAAGTCGATGGCGATCTTCCCCTTGCGGGCACCGAGGGTGATCTTCACGGTGGTGTCCAACTGGTCCGTCAGGGTGTTCGCCAGGTAGTCCAGTCGTTCATGTCGCTCGGTCCGCGGGGCGCGTGCCTTGGGCTGGGCCTGGCGGATGCCCTCCTGCAGGGACACCAGTTCCTCCGTCGCACGGACGGAGAGCCCCTCCGAGACCACCTTCTGGGCCAGCCTCTCCATCTCGGCCGGGTCCACCAGGGCCAGCAGGGCACGGGCATGGCCGGCCGAGAGGACGCCGGAGGCCACGCGACGCTGGACCAGCGGGGGAAGCTTCAGCAGGCGGAGCGTATTGGAGATCTGGGGCCGGGAGCGGCCGATGCGGGAGGAGAGCTCCTCCTGGGTACAGGCGAAGTCCTCCAGCAGCTGCTCGTACGCGGCGGCCTCCTCGAGGGGGTTGAGCTGGCTCCGGTGCAGGTTCTCCAGAAGGGCATCGCGCAGCAGGTCCGTGTCCGCCGTGTGCCGGACGATCGCCGGGATCTCGGAGAGGCCCGCCCGCTGGCTGGCACGCCAGCGCCGCTCGCCCATGACGAGTTCGTAGGGAGTGGGGCCGTCCACCTCCCGCACCACGATCGGCTGCAGGACGCCGACCTCCGTAATGGAGGCGACGAGCTCGGCCATGTCGTCCTCGTCGAAGACCTCGCGCGGCTGGCGGGGGTTCGGATGGATGTCGGCGACCCGGACGGCCTTCAACTCCGCGGACCCGGCCTCGCCGCCCACCGCCGCGGCGGTCGAGCCGGCCTGGGAGGACCGTGCCGAGCCTCCCGGCGTCTTATCAACCTGAATCGCTGGATCAATCGCATCAGACTGGCCCGGCTGGTCGGCCGCCGCGCTCCCGGCGCGTGACGGGGCAGGGCTCCGAGGGGTGCGCAGGATCTTCACGGCATCCACGCCTGGCATGCTCGCCCTCTGGCGAGCCGTGGCCTTCGAGCCGGACGCCTGCCGACCGTTGGCCCGCGGCTCCGCCCGTCGGTCCGGGAAGAACACGTCCACCGGTCGGCGCTTCTCGGTGGAGGCACCATCCTCCTCCGGAGAGGGCAGGTAACGGCGGGCGACATCCTCCACGGTGTCCGCCTCGTCGGGCTCGGCCGCCTGCTGTCCGCCCTCGCCGGCGCCACGATCGTCCACCGGCGAGTCGCCGGGGGTGGCCAGAGAGTCGACCAGGGGCGCTCCTGGCGCAGCCTCGTCCCGGGAGGATGAGTCGACCTCGGTCGGCATCTCGGTCGATAGGGTGGACTCCTGCGCACCCGGGGTCACGCCTGAGGGTGATGCTGATGCGGCCGACGTCGGCGACTCGGCGACGCCCCCCGCGGCCGAGGATGGCGCCGTGGTGGTCGGAGCGGAGGGATCATCCGAGGGAGGAGCCAGCGGGGGCTGCGGATCCGCCTCCGCCGTGCTCTGGATGAGCGCCTCCAGGCCGCGCCCCAAACCTCGCCGATTCTTCTTCACGAAAACTCCTCACATCCCGCCAGCGTCCTCATCCAGTCTACGTCGTTTCACGTGAAACCCGCCTCACGGCTCAGCGTGCAGGAACCACTGCAACGGATTTCCGCGTTCGCACACGCCTCCATGCCCTCGTCCATGATCAGACCCCGGCTGGCGAAAGCGGAACTGGGCGTTCCTGCTCCAGGGGCTTGATGTATGGGTCTGTTCCACGTGAAACTCCATCGGTTGCGGGGACTTCGTCGTTCTCCAGGACTGAATCGCAGCTTGCACCCTGGGCTCCAGTAAGCCGCTGGGGCCACGATCGGTCGGCCAATACCCATTTCACGAGCTTGCAATCGGCCCACGACGAGTGAGAGACAGCCGAGCCACGCCACGCGGCGGCCATCCGCGAGCGTGTTCCACGTGAAACGAAGCCAAAGGATGCGCACCGTCTTTCATCCGTGCACCACGGGGCGCACATGCTGGGTCACGGGGACACCCCTCGCCTTCGCTCGCCAGCACAGCGGCACGTGGCCCCCGACTCCAAGAACTGATGCGGGCCACGAGCCACGATGGAGCCGACGCCGAGGGTGGTCGTGAGCGGCGCGGGCGACCATCCCGTCTCGGCCGAAACTCGTTCCACCATGTTCGATGTCCTTCAGCAAGGGCAGGTCCGGTTTCACGTGAAACGCCGGAGCGCGGACACACATCGTGCTGGCCGACGGTCAGACCCGGCTCAGCGAGGGCGGAACAGGGCCTGTTCTCGTTCCACGTGAAACGTCAGGGTGACTGCCGAGTACTCGATGCGCACCGTCCGCTACAAGGAGGGGTGCAGCAGGGACCGCCAGGTCATGTTCGCGTTCAGGGGTGACGATCTGCTGGCCCCAGAGAGCCAGTGGGACGCCATAGCGCCTTTCGGGCCGTGGCTGTGGGTGATGCCGACGAGCGAGCTGTACACCGTTCACGGGGGATCCGGTTGGGCCAGCACAGGCCAAGATCGAGTGCTCTGTGAGGCGACGATCGATGTGCCGGGGTACAGGCGCCGACAGGGTGCGGCAGGACCGTCGACGTCCGTACTCGTATCTCGTGGTCGATGGCTCGCCCGGACCTGCTCCGGAAACCAGACGACCCCAGACAGAGAGAATCACTGCCCTTCCATCCCGGGCCGCTTCCTCGGGGGGGGTTGGTCGTTTCACGTGGAACGTCCGTGAGGGTTCGGGCATGTTCCACGTGAAACGCCGAGCTCAGCGGGGCGTCCGTCGTCGGCGGCCCCCAGCATGACGGTTCCCGACGTGGAGGGGTCGGCGAATCCTCAGGGCTGACCATCCGGGCCAAGGGGCACCTCTCGTGTGGGAGCATGTCGAGATCCGAGGATCGGTGAGAGGTGGTCGACGTCTGGCCCACGTGTCGCCTCCTCGCGTGGGCATTGTTGGGATCTCAGGCCTGCGGGCGCGTCCACCATGCCACGACGTCCCCCCTGTCCTGGACGTTGATCCGTGCCGAAGGACGGCCGCGGTCCATGGGCTGTGGGGCATGGACCGTGACTGTGTGTTCCACGTGGAACGGACACGACCCCCTCGTCGGGGGGGACACCAGCGCCCGACCGAGAGGAGGGGGCGCCCCATGGGCCAGCGTCATCTGTTGGGAGCCAGGCCCCTTGGACGCTCCGTCCTCGAGGATGGACCGGGCGCGGCGGTGCCCTCGGCGTTCCACGTGAAACGCGTCCACCGCAGGCACCAACTCCCGACCCCAGGTGTCGGGGTACCGCGCCGCGGTCGCCGGGAGGGCCCGACCCTGTCGAGCGCGCACCCACGGCAGCGGAGGCCTCGAAGGGCGGCGCCGACACCGCCCCCGGCAGCACGTTCGCTGGTGTCCCCGAGCCGGGCGATGCTGCCGCGACACTACGGGTCGGACCGCGGAACACCGCGCACCAGGGGATGGGCCTCCAGTAGAGTCTCCCGAGAACCGAACACCCCTCGGCGGCGGCCCGTCGCGGGCCCCCCCGGGACTCCTCGTCAACCCCTTCTCGGACCGAGTCCACGCGCCGACCGCCATCAGGTGGGCACGGCGTCGTCACCGACGGCGTGAGTCGGCGTGTTGGGTGGTTCGAACCCACTGGAGGGGGCGGGCGTTCCACGTGGAACGCCCATCCGGTCGAGGAGAGGCTCGAGACCCGATCCCCGGCGCGACCCTAGAGAACGCAGATCAACGCGATGGGGTTGACCCTAGGGCAGGCCCCGCAGCAGCACGACCACACACGAGGAAGCCAAGGCGCCCGGTCGCGCCCTCGGTCAGTACCCTGCGGCGTACCCCCGGTCGGCGATCTCCACCGCGGCCTCGCGGTAGGAGAGGGCACCGGTGGACTGTGGGTCATAGGTCAGCACGGACTGCTGGTGGCTCGGCGCCTCGGAGATCCGCACGTTGCGCGGGATGACCGCCGAGAGGACCTCCTTGGGGAAGTGCTCCCGCACCTCGGCCGCGACCTGGGTGGCCAGGTTGGTCCGCCCGTCGTACATGGTCAGCAGGATGGTGGACACGCGCAGCGAGGAGTTCAGGTGCTTCTGGATCATGGTGATGTTCTTCAGCAGCTGGGACAGGCCCTCGAGGGCGTAGTACTCGGTCTGGATCGGGATGAGCACCTCCCCGGCCGCCACGAAGGCGTTCACCGTCAGCAGCCCCAGGCTGGGCGGGCAGTCGATGAAGACGTAGTCGATCCGCGGCAGGCCCTCCCGCTCGCGGTGGGCGAAGTACTCCTTGAGGGCCCGCGCGAGGCGCTGTTCGCGGGCGACGAGCGAGACCAGCTCGATCTCGGCCCCGGCGAGGTCGATGGTCGCCGGGGCGACGACCAGCCCGTCGACGTCGGGACATGGCTGGACCACGTCGGCCAGGGGGAGCTCGTCGATGAGCACGTCGTAGACACTGTCCACGTCCGAGTTGTGCGGGATCGCCAGGGCCGTGGAGGCGTTGCCCTGCGGGTCGATGTCCACCACCAGGACCTGCATGCCGGCGCGCGCCATGGCCGCGGCGAGGTTCACGCTGGTGGTGGTCTTGCCGACCCCGCCCTTCTGGTTGGAGACCGTGATGATCCGCGTCTCGCGCGGCTTCGGCACCTTCCGGGCCCTCAGCTTGGCGCGCCGGCGGTTCTCCTGGGCGAGCTCCCGGGCCAGTGGCGTCGACAGGTCCTCATCGGCGGTGGAGACCACCGACACATCGGTTTCACGCGAAACACCCGACTCTTCAGTCAAGAAAGCAACCTCCCGAGGTTGATAAGACGGCGGAGGCATCCTCCTGCCGTGAAGACCGGCACTCCCAGCCTACTGGTCAGCGGCGACGGCCCACGGCGATGCGCACGACCGTCGTGGGCTCGTCCAGCAGGTCGTCGCCCACGGTCTCGATGAGCGGGGTCCCGCACTTGTGCTTCTTGAGCACCTTGGCGGCGGTACGCACCTCGTCGGCCGCGCTGCGCCCCTTGATCGCGAGCAACTCGCCGCTGCCCTGCAGCAGCGGGACGGTCATCGGCACGAGCGTCTTCAGCGCGGACACGGCCCGCGCCGTGACCACGTCCACCGCGATGTTCCCGACGACCTGCTCCGAGCGCGCACGGACCACGTCCACGTTCTCCAGGCCGAGGTCGTCCACCACCATGTCGAGCCATGCCACGCGGCGCTCGAGGGGTTCGATGAGGATGAACTGGCAGTCGGGGCGGGCCAGCGCGAGGGCGAGACCGGGCAGGCCGGCGCCCGAGCCGACGTCGGCCACGAGGGCACCGTCCGGCAGGAGGTCACCCACCACGGCGCAGTTGAGCACGTGCCGCTCCCAGAGCCGCGGGACCTCCCGCGGCCCGAGCAGGCCCCACTCGATGCCGGTCGTGGCCAGGTGCTCGACGTAGCGGCGGGCCAGCTCGACCCGGTCGCCGAAGAGTTCCTCGGCGGCCTGCAGCAGCCGTCCCTCCAGCGCGGGGGGCGCCTGCCCGGCGACCTCCTCCGGGGCCTGCCCGGCGCCGTGCTCAGGGGCCGTCTGCGTGCCCTGTTCCCGGCCCTGGCCGGACTCCTGTGCGGGGGCGCCCTCAGTCACCGGCGGAGACCACCACGTGCCGGCGGGGTCCTTCGCCCTCGGACTCGCTGACGAGGCCCGCGTCGGCGATGACGTCATGGACGATCTTGCGCTCGTAGGCGCCCATGGGCTTCAGGTGGACCGGCTGCCTGCTCTCGCGGACCTCCGCGATGGCCTCCTGGGCCAGCGTCTCGAGTTCACCGGCACGCTGCGCGCGGTGCCCGGCGATGTCCAGCACGAGGCGGGAGCGGTTGCCCGTGGCCGAGAGGACGGCCAGGCGCACGAGCTCCTGCAGGGCCTCCAGGCCCTTGCCCTCCGGGCCCACGAGGTCGCGCAGCCGGTCGTCGCCCTCCTCGGCGATCACGGAGAGGTAGGTGCGGCCGTTGCGGACCTCGATGTCGATGTCCCCGTCGAGGTCCGAGATGTCGAGCAGTTCCTCGATGTAGTCGGCGGCGATGTCCCCCTCCTCCTCGAGGCGGCTCGCGCTCGGGGACTCGGCCGTGCCGGCCTCGGGCGACGACGCGGCGGAACCCTCCGAGGCGGCGCCGTCCACGTCCTCGTCCACAGGACGACCCGGGTTGTCCCCAGAGTTATCCACAGGCTGTGCGGCCGGCGCGTCGGTGGTGCCCACGGCGTCCGTGGTCTCCGGGGCGTCCCCCGAGGTCGATGCGGACACGTCGGTCATCACTTCCTCCTCTTCTTGGTCTGCCGCTTGGGCTGCTGGCGCTGGCCGGCCTGGGGGCGGGCGGCCTCCGCCTCGGCCCTGGCCGCGGCCTCCTGGGCCGCCTTGCCCACCGGGGGCAGGCCCTTGGCGGCCCGGCGCTCGTTGAGCTCACGCTCGGCGAGCGAGCCGGGGGTGGGGTTGTTGCGGATGATCCACATCTGCTGGCCGACGGCCCAGAAGTTGGTCGCGGTCCAGTAGATGAGCACGCCGATGGGGAAGTTGATGCCGCCGATGCCGAAGACGAGCGGCAGGACGTAGAGCATGAACTTCTGCGACTGGGCGAAGGGCCCGGTCATCGCCGCCTCGGACATGTTCTTGCTCATCAGCATCTTCTGCATGTAGAACTGCGAGGCCGTCATGAGCACGATCATCACGAGCGAGATGATGACCACCGGCAGGCTGAAGTTCGCCCCGAGGGACCCCAGGAAGGTGTCCTGCATGGGAGCGCCCAGGAAGACGGCGTTGCCGAAGGACTGGATCTGCTCGGGCGTCAGCGCCCCCTCGCCCTCGCCGCGCTCCGCGGCCGCCCCGGCACCGGTGAGGATCTGGAACAGCGCGAAGAAGAACGGCATCTGCACGAGCATCGGCAGGCAGGCCGCGAACGGGCTGGTCCCGTGTTCCTTGAACAGGGCCTGCTGCTCCATGGCCATCGCCTGGCGCGAGAGCTGGTCGGTCTTGCCCTTGTACTTGGCCTGCAGCTTCTGGATCTCGGGCTGCATCGCCTGCATGGCCCGCTGGGACTTGATCTGCTTGACGAACAGGGGGATCAGGAGGGTGCGGATGAGGATCACCAGCAGGATGATCGACAGCGTCCAGGTGAAGCCGCCGTCCGGGTCCATGCCCAGCCAGTCCAGGAGCGTGTGGAAGGCCCCGAGGATCCAGGACATCACCCACTTGAAGGGCCAGAGAATGATTTGGAAGAAGTCCATGGTCTCCTACTGCTCCTCCGGAGGATCCGGTGGGATGACGGGATGGTTCAGGTCAATGATCTTGGGTCGGCGTCCCGGCGGCCAAATCCGCCGGCCAGGCGGCACGGGGTCGACTCCGCCGCTGGACCAGGGGTGGCACCGGGCCAGCCTCCGGGCGGCAAGCCACGATCCCCTCGTGGCGCCGTGCACGTGGACCGCCTCGAGGGCGTAGGCCGAGCAGGAGGGGAAGTACCGGCACACCTGGCCGTAGGCGGGGGAGACGACGGCGCGGTAGGCCATCAGGACCCAGGCCAGCAGGGTGGACGGGAGCGCGCGCAGCACGCCCCAGGTCCGCGCCCCGGGCAGGGTGGTGAAGGGGGACTGGGCGATCACGAGTCCGTCTCCCTCGGGCGCCGTCCCCGCGCCTTGCGCAGCGCCGAGGACAGGGCGGAGTCGAGGTCGCCCCGCAGGGCGTCCCAGTCGGCGGTTCCCGACGGCGGCAGGGCGCGGACCACGACGGTGGCGCCGGGGTGCCCGGCCAGGGGGCCGGCGAGCTGTTCGGCGACGGCGGCGCGCAGCCGGCGCTTCACCCGGTTGCGGACCACGGCGTTGCCGACCGCCTTCGAGACGATGAAGCCCACGCGGACGGGGCCGGCGTCGGGACCCGGGGAGTGGGCGGACACGACAACGTTCCGGCGCCCTGCCCGGGCGCCGGAACGCAGTGTCTGGGTGAAGTCCGCGGGGGTGCGTACCCGTCTCTCGCGGGGCAGCACGCCGTTGCGGTCCGCTCTACCGACCGGCCTCGGGCCGGATCAGGCGGACAGTTCGGTGCGGCCCTTGGAACGGCGGGTCGCCAGGATGGCGCGACCGGCGCGGGTCCGCATGCGGGCGCGGAAACCGTGCTTCTTGGCCCGGCGGCGGGTATTCGGCTGAAAAGTCCGCTTGCTCACTTTGATATCTCCACAACGTGTTCATGCGCCCGGACCCGTTGTACCTGGGGGAAGAACCGGTAGACGCTCTGACTATGACCGTCCCCCAGGGCACCGGGTCGATGGGCCTGGCCCTCTCGGCGCCCGCCGGCCGTCCGCGCTGCGCGAGCGGCCCCGGACGGACCCGGGGCGGTTCGGCGCATGCGCCAGCGGCCCCACGGGGGACCTACCAAGTTTAGGGAGGCGGCCGCGGCGAGGTCAAATCGTCCGCCCGGCGGGCGGCCCTGTGGACAGGCGCAGACCGACGGTCCACACCCCCGCGCCCGTCGTTCCCCGGGAGCGGGGGGCGTGGTCCACAGGTTATCCACCCCCTGTGAATAAACCTGTGGACTACCGGTAGACTCGAGATCCGCCCACCTCCAGGAAGGACACCCCACACCCG